>NZ_QRXT01000002.1:2901-426164 GCF_003460065.1 Ruminococcus sp. AF17-22AC | reverse complement strand
CAAATTGTTTGTTCAGAAGAAACAATTCTTCGTGACAGCTCAGTTAGAATAACACTTTCTAACCGGGCTGTCAACACATTTTTTAGATTTTTTAATTATTTTTCATAATAAATCGGATTGCCTCCTGAATCCAGGATACGTAGATCAGATTCACGCCCGTGACCTTCCCCACAGATGATTTGCAGACTTCCGGCAGGATCACAGTATCAAAGCCCAGTTTTTTCGCTTCTGCAACACGCTGCCCCGCCATACTGACAGCACGCACCTCACCGCTGAGTCCGACTTCCCCAAACGCAATCACAGAATCCGGAATGATGATATCCTTACAGCTTGATACAACTGCAAGAGAAATCCCCAGATCGATTGCAGGCTCTGTCATCTTCATACCACCGGCAATATTTACATAAGCATCACACGCAGCCAAATGGATTCCTACCTTTTTCTCAAGCACCGCCATCAGAAGATTCACACGATTAAAGTCTGTACCTACCGCAGTTCTTCTCGGTATTCCAAAATTGCTCTGACATACCAACGCCTGAATTTCAACAAGAATCGGACGCGTCCCTTCCATTGAACACGCCACAATCGAACCGGAAGTTCCGTTTGGCTTTCCATTCAGCATAAATTCTGACGGATTTTTGACTTCTTCAAGACCCGTATTTCGCATTTCAAAAACACCAATCTCATTTGTCGAGCCAAAACGGTTCTTCACCGCGCGCAAGATACGATACGATGCATGACGGTCCCCTTCAAAATAAAGTACCGTATCTACCATATGTTCCAATACTCTCGGACCGGCAACATTTCCTTCCTTTGTCACGTGTCCGACAATAAAAATAGAGACCCCTTGTCCCTTTGCGATCTGCATCAGAACATTGGTAGATTCTCTCACCTGCGAAACGCTGCCCGGTGCAGAACTGATATCCTCATGGAACATTGTCTGGATAGAATCAATCACAACCATAGACGGTTTTTTGCGCTCAATCACTTCTCTTATGGTTTCCAGATTTGTTTCGCATAACAATTGAAGATTCTCATTAAACTCGCCGATTCTTTCCGCACGCAACTTGATCTGACGCAAAGATTCCTCACCGGAAATATACAAAACGGAATTGCCTGACAGCGCAAGATTTCTGCACACCTGTAAAAGAAGGGTGGATTTTCCGATTCCCGGATCTCCACCCACTAATACAAGAGAGCCAGGAACGACACCGCCCCCGAGCACTCTGTCAAGCTCTCCTATCTTTGTCAGCCGCCGTTCATCTTCCGAAAGGCGAATATCTTTCAATACCACCGGCTCAGCTCTTCTGGAACTGCTCTTCAAACCACTACCCACAGAAGAAGTCTTTTTTGCGGAAACTGTTTCTTCTACAAATGTGTTCCATGCCCGGCAGCCCGGACACTGTCCCATCCATTTTGACGATTCATATCCACATTCCTGACAAAAATAAACGATCTTTTTATTTTTTAACATTTTTCAACCTTAACTGCTACCGCTGCATCTCCGCCCAGCTCTACGCTGAAAGAAAGCTTGCCGCCAAGATTTGTCTGCATCTTTCCGGCATCTTCTCCATTGATGAAAACGCTGTACTCTGTATCTGCTTCCATTTCAACAGTGATCTGTGCATCCTCAGCACCTTCTACTTCAAATTCCATGCTGGAACCATCCTGTTTCAGAGAAAATACGGCTGTTCCCGGTACGGACTCATATACAAACATTCCATTACGTTCCAGTTTGGTGATCTCTTTAAATGTCTTAACTTTATAAACATCTCCCTGATATGGAAAATCAGATACTTTTGATTTTGCCGGCAACTCATAATTGCCAAAGCTGATTCCTCCATTTTCTTCTGTACGGATCAGTTCTTTTACTACTGCCATGATCTTATGTCCTCCCTAAGACTTTCTGTTGTGTTTTGGTCCTCAGATATCTGTATTTCGTTGTGACAATGTTCCAACTGTCACAGATATTTCGGTTATGTTATTATAACATTTCGCACTTTTTTTGACCAGTATTACGGTCAAGATTTAACATCTTTTTTAGATTTGGCTTTTATCACTTTTTCTTCTCTGACCGGGACAAAATAAATTTCTTTTTTCTGAAGCTGAACCTTTACGATATCTCCCGTCTTTATCTCACCATCCAGAATCTTATTTGCCATCGGATTCTCCAGTTTGTTCTGAATTGCTCTTCTCAGCGGACGTGCACCGTATTTACTGTCAAATCCGGATTCCGCAAGATAGTCTTTGACGGATTCTGAAATCTTAAGCTCAATTCCAAGCTGTTCTTCACATCGTTTCACCAGGTTCTTAAGAAGAATGTTTACAATCTTCTTGATTTCCGGCTTTTTCAGCGGATGGAATACCATAATCTCATCAATACGATTCAGAAATTCCGGTTTAAAAAGGCGTCTTACTTCTTCCATGACTCCGGATTTCATTCGTTCATAATCCTGCTTATCATCTTTTTCTGACATAAATCCGAGTTTCTTCGGCTCAATGATCGCCTGTGCACCTACATTTGATGTCATGATGATAATTGTCTGTTTAAAATCCACTTTGCGTCCGTGTGCATCGGTAATATGTCCGTCGTCAAGTACCTGAAGCAGAATGTTAAAAACATCCGGATGTGCTTTCTCAATTTCATCAAAAAGAAGAACACTGTACGGATTTCTCCGCACCTTTTCACTAAGCTGTCCGCCCTCGTCATAGCCAACATATCCCGGAGGAGATCCAATCAGTTTAGACACACTGTGTTTCTCCATATACTCCGACATATCTACGCGTATCATTGCCTGTTCGCTTCCAAACACTGCCTCTGCCAAAGCTTTTGAAAGTTCTGTCTTACCGACACCTGTCGGGCCAAGGAACAGGAATGAACCAATCGGGCGCTGTGGATCTTTCAGCCCTACTCTTCCTCGCTTAACTGCCTGTGCCACAGCTTTTACTGCCTCTTCCTGACCGATCACTCGTTTGTGAAGTTCTTTTTCAAGTGCTGCAAGACGTTTTGTTTCTCCACCGGTCAGCTTCTTAACTGGAATCTTTGTCCAGTCTGAGACAATGTCTGCCACAGAATTTTCAGTCACTGTCAGATTTTTGCGTTTATTTCTGCGTTCTTCCTTAGTTTTACAGACCTGAATCTGCTCTTCTATTTCATTCTGACGCTGCTGAAGTTCCTTCGCCATAGAAAGATCTGCATTCTTGATTGCCAGTTCTTTCTGTTGGAGGATTTCTCTGATTTCAGCCTCAAACTGATCAATTTCAGCCACGGAACGGTAGCCGCTGAGCCGGACTTTGGACGAAGCCTCATCTATGATATCGATTGCCTTATCCGGCAAAAATCTGTCATTAATATAACGGACAGACATTTTTACTGCCGCTTCCAGCGCTTCATCCTCAATGGTCACGCCATGATGTTTTTCATAATACGGGCGCAGTCCCTTCAGAATCTCCAGTGCTTCCTGCTCCGTCGGTTCCTCCACCGAAACCGGCTGAAAGCGACGTTCCAACGCGGCATCCTTTTCGATATATTTGCGGTATTCTTCCTGTGTCGTTGCTCCGATAAGCTGGATTTCTCCTCTGGACAGAGATGGTTTCAGAATATTGGATGCATCCAATGCCCCTTCCGCACCACCAGCTCCGATAATCGTATGCAGTTCATCGATAAATAAAAGAATGCCTTTATTTGCTCGCACTTCATCGATCACATTACGGATTCGTTCTTCAAATTCACCACGGTACTTGCTGCCCGCCACCATTCCGGACATGTCCAGTACAACTACACGCTTATCTTTTACAGAATCCGGAACCATTCCGTTCACGATTTTCTGTGCAAGTCCTTCTACGATTGCAGTCTTACCTACGCCTGGTTCTCCAACCAGGCACGGATTGTTTTTGCTTCTGCGGCTGAGTATCTGGATGAGTCTTATGATTTCTTTGTCACGGCCCAACACCGGGTCCAGTCTTCCCTCTGCCGCCATCACAGTCAGATCACGGCTGTACTGATCCAGTGTCGGTGTTGCCGAGCCTTTCTGTCCTTTCGTTTTTGTATTTTGAAGTTCTTCCGCCATCACCGGATTTTCGATTCCCATAGCATTTAAAAGTGCCGTATATAATTTCTGAATATTAACACCCATTGTATATAAAAGTCTGGTTGCCACACAATCCGTCTCTTTCAGCATTGCAAGTAAGAGATGCTCTGTACCTGCTTCATTTTCATGCTGATTTTCTGCTTCATGGACTGCAAGTTCAACCAGCTTACGCGCGCGCGGACTGTATACCGGTGTCCTCTCTGCCACCAATATTTCCGCTGATGGCGCAATCAGCTTATTGATCAGCTTCTCAAGTGCCTCTTCTGCAACTCCAAATTCTTCCAGAATTCTTCCGGCAGTGCCTTCTTTTTCCTTCAGCAACCCGGCAAGTATATGTTCTGTGCCTATATATGAATGTTTCCATGACTGTGCGGTGGCTTTTGCCAGTTTCAATGCCTGCAACGCCTGTCTGGTAAATCTGTCCTGCATAGTTCGCTCCTCCTGTCTGCCCGCATGGAACGGGACTGCTGTCTTCACATATTTTCAGATGATTTTAATCAATTCCATATTCATCATAAATTTCATCAATCAGACGATGTACTTCTTCTCTGCTGACATTTCTGCAGCAGCCTTTTGCAAGTGCAACGATAAGATTCTCTTTCATTTCTTCCATGGCTTTGATTTTATTTTCATCGACTGCTATAATTGCTCCACGTCTGCGGTCAATCGTCACAAATCCCTCCTGCCTCAGCAGAGAATACGCTTTATTTACCGTATGCATATTGATTCCGATCGTATCTGCAAGCTGTCGAACGGAAGGAAGTGGATCTCCCTCCTGTAGTCTGGAAGTTGCGATCCCCAGGATTATCTGATTCATAAGCTGTACATAAATCGCCTCGTCACTGTTAAAATCTATTTCTATGACCAAATTCCCGACCTCCTGTTGTTTTCGTATATGAAAACCGTCACACTATATAACAGTCCTCACAGTTTTCATGTTATACATATGGTAGCACAAAATCAAAATTTTGCAAGTATAAAAACAGACAGCCCTGCGGCTGCCTGTCAAAAAACACATTTTATATTTTATCCGTTAATTTTTTTGAGCTGGTCTCTGTTAAGAATCAGGTTAAATCCCATCGGATTGATCACCAGCGCCTCTGCCTGTTCGATCAGAACTGTAGGAAGTTTGTCAAATGGAAGCTTCGCAAGACGAAGTTTTTTGCCTCTTGCAAATTTCTCAAATTCCATAATATCAGAAAATACCGGCTGTAAGATCTGACCTTCTTTATTTTTCAGGTACGGGATATTGATCTTCTTTGGTTCTTCTTCGTTACGTTCCATTGCAACAAGGAACTGAGATTTCTTAAGGTTTGCAATCAGTTCCTCCTCCAGTGCTCTCAGGTTCTTATGCTCTTCCTTTTCGACCGGACGGCGAAGTTCCTGCATAAAATAAATACCAGAAAGCTGTAATGACGGATTCAGCACCGGACGTTTAGCCGGCTCCATCTTACTGAGATCCGGTCTGCGGACGATTTTCTCCAGATCAAGTTCGATCTCATCCGTTCCGTTATTCCAGATTACTGTGTTTGCATCGATTGAAAACAGGAGGCCATACATTCTCGGAAAATCCTTTTTCTCATAACGCATGCCCATCAGAAGAACTTTATCTTCTAATTTTTTCTTGCCGAATTCTTTTAATGTCTCTTCTTCTGCAAAAAGCCACACCTGATCATTATATGTTTCTTCTCCGCAGGTCACATAAGGAAGCTTCGTTGCCTGTGAATAAGCCACAAATACTGTCTCCCTTGCCTGAAGTTCCTTCACTGCATCTTCTACACTAATACCCATTTTGTTTTCCTTTCATTTATCGCTTCTGTATGATATATATCAATTATACCATATTTCACGAAAAATGGCACACCTTTTTGGTGATTTTTCTATCCCGATTTCTATTCAGCGTTACTGTTCAGCTCCATCTTATGCGATTCTTACGCTTCATCAATGGCTTTGCCAATGTCGTGACGCATATATTTATTTGCAAACTGAATCCATTCCGTTGCATCATATGCATTTTTTCGAGCTTCTTTCAGAGTCTTTCCTTTTGCTGTGATTCCAAGTACACGGCCACCGTTTGTCACGATCTGTCCGTCCTGGAACTTCGTGCCTGCATGGAAACAGTAATATCCGTCTTTATCTTTGAAATTTTCGAATCCGTACATTGGAATGCCTTTTTCATATTTTACCGGATAACCTTCGCTTGCCAGAACGACGCAGACTGCCGCATTGTCTTCAAATTCCAGATTCACCTGATCAAGAGCTCCATTGACACAGGCTTCCATAACTTCTATAATATCGTTCTTCATTCGAGGAAGTACAACCTGCGCTTCCGGATCACCGAATCTGGCATTGTATTCCAGCACCTTCGGCCCCTCTGCGGTAAGCATCAGTCCAAAGAAAATAATGCCGACAAATGGACGTCCCTCTGCAGCCATAGCATCCACCGTTGCCTGATAAATATGTTTTTTACAGAATTCATCCACTTCTTCTGTATAAAATGGGCTTGGCGAAAAGGTTCCCATGCCTCCTGTATTTAATCCTTTATCACCATCCATTGCACGTTTGTGATCCTGTGCGGATGTCATGGTGCGGATTGTTTTGCCATCTACAAAAGAAAGTACAGATACTTCACGTCCGGTCATAAATTCTTCGATGACCATGGTATTTCCGGCACTGCCGAATTTTTTATCTTCCATGATTTCTTTGACACCGGCTTCTGCCTCTTCCAGTGTATTACAGATCAGAACGCCTTTTCCAAGCGCAAGACCATCTGCCTTGAGGACGATCGGAAATTTTGCCTGTGTATGTAAATATTCCAACGCTTTCTGCGGATCATCAAAGTTTTCATATCCGGCTGTCGGAATTCCGTACTTTTTCATCAGATCTTTTGAAAATGCCTTAGAGCCTTCCAGAATTGCAGCATTTTTACGCGGTCCGAATACTTTCAGTCCGCGCGCCTCAAAGACATCTACAACTCCACCCACCAGCGGATCATCCATACCGATAATCGTCAGATCTACATCATGTTCTCCTGCAAAATCAGCAAGTTTTTCAAATTCCATAGCACCAATCGGCACACACTCTGCATATTCAGAAATTCCGGCATTTCCCGGTGCACAGTAAATTTTGTCAACCTTCGGGCTTTTTGCAACACTCCATGCGATTGCATGCTCTCTTCCACCACTTCCAACAATCAATACTTTCATGAGTTTCATCTGCCTCCTTTAGCAAAGACCTTATTCATTTTCAATACAAACTTTTCCATTCTGTACGGACACCTTATTATTTGCAATCAGATCGATTGCTTTTGGAAGAATCTTCCACTCCGCTTCTTCCATGACACGACGTTGAAGCACCTCAGGTGTATCTCCCTGACGTACTTCTACTGCTTTCTGAAGAATGATCGGACCTGTATCTGTCCCGGTATCCACAAAATGAACGGTTGCCCCCGTGACTTTTACTCCTCTTGCAAGCACACCTTCATGCACATGCAGTCCATAAAATCCCACGCCACAAAAAGACGGAATCAGGGATGGATGAATGTTGATGATTCTGCTGGGATAAGCCTCCACGATCATCGGTGGAATGGCAACAAGGAAACCTGCCAGCACCACAAGGTCTATTTTATTTTCCTGTAATTCCAGTAAAAGTGCTTTATGAAATTCTTCTCTGTTTTCGAAGGTTTTCGGAGAAATGCACTTAGCCGGGATGCCCCGGCTCTCTGCGCGATTTAATGCATATGCACCTGGATTGTTACTGACTACCAGACTGATTTCTGCATTGGTGATCTTTCCGCTGTCAACAGCATCCATGATTGCCTGCAGATTCGTTCCTCCTCCTGATACCAGAACCCCGACTCTTAACATAAGGTTACTCCCTTTTCTCCGTCCTCAATACGGCCTACAACATATGGTGTATCGCCTGCTTCGCGAATAGCTGCCATAGTCTTGTCAACATCCGACGGGTCCACTGCCAGAACCATACCAAGTCCCATGTTAAATGTATTGTACATCATTTTTTCTTCGATATTACCCGTCTTTGCAAGGAGGTCAAAAATCGGAAGTACCGGATAGCTGTCTTTTTCAATAATGGCTCTTGTTCCCTCATTCAGCATACGCGGAACATTTTCATAAAATCCGCCGCCTGTGATATGACTGCATGCATGAATGCGTACACCTGCATCCTTGATGCTCTTAAGTGCTTTCACATAAATTCTTGTCGGAGCGATCAGTGCCTCGCCAAGAGTTGTTCCCAGCTCTTCATAATATGTATCCAGAGATTCTTTTGTCATCTCAAAAACTTTACGGACAAGTGAAAATCCATTGCTGTGAACACCTGTAGACGCCATACCGATCAGGACATCTCCTGCCTTCAGTTCTTTGCCGGTAAGAAGGTCTTTCTTGTCAATCACCCCTACAGCAAATCCAGCCAGATCATATTCATCTTCCGGCATAAGTCCCGGATGTTCTGCGGTCTCACCACCGATCAGAGCTGCTCCGGACTGTACACATCCCTCAGCCACACCGCTTACGATCTCAGCGATTTTTTCCGGATAGTTTTTACCGCATGCAATATAGTCCAAGAAAAATAACGGTTCAGCGCCTGCACATGCAATATCATTCACACACATAGCTACCGCATCAATTCCGATGGTGTCATGTTTGTCCATAAGCATAGCAAGTTTTACTTTCGTACCACATCCGTCAGTTCCTGATACCAGTGTCGGTTCTTCCATATCTTTAAATGCATTCATGGAAAATGCACCGGAGAATCCACCGATTCCTCCCAGAACTTCCGGTCTCATAGTCTTTGCAATATGTTTCTTCATTAACTCTACTGATCTGTAGCCTGCTTCAATATCCACACCTGCTTTTTTGTAATCCATACTCTTCTGGTCCTCCACCTTTTTTAATTAGTAAGCCTGATATCCGACTTCCTGTAATCTGGCATCTTTTGCCTCAACCTGTTCTTTCAGTTCCTGACTGTATGCTTTCAATCTATCAAGAAGTTCCGGATCTGATGTTGCAAGGATCTTCGCTGCAAGAAGTCCTGCATTTGCACCGCCGTTGATAGCTACAGTTGCTACCGGAATACCTGACGGCATCTGTACGATTGAATACAGAGAATCTCTTCCTCCAAGAGAAGTGGTATGCATCGGAATACCGATTACCGGCATCGGAAAGATTGCTGCGCACATTCCCGGAAGATGTGCTGCCATCCCCGCTCCTGCAATAATTACCTTGAATCCCTTTTCTTCTGCTGTTTTTGCATATTCAAAGAACACATCCGGTTCTCTGTGTGCAGAAATAATTTTCATTTCGTATTCAACGCCCAGCTTGTCAAGAATTGCCGCTGCCTTACTCATAACCGGCATATCTGAGTCGCTTCCCATTACAATTCCTACTTTTTTCATTGGTTGGTGGCCTCCTCGTTTTTTCTTACATCTCAGGTTGATTCTACTAAGATTCTAAAATTGTGTCAACAAAATTACAGAAAAGAAATATTTTGGCGAGCAAACTCTTTTTGTATAAAAAGTTCACCCGCCAGAAAAAATCTGCCTTTACCGGTCAAAAGGAATATTCAATTCTTCGGTTCCCTGCAGAACAAAACGACCGTTTTCAATAATAGAAACACCTTCTCCATCTTCGTCAATCACACGGATACTTCCCAGCTCTTCATAAGGAATCGTGATATCTGTATGGCATCCATAATACGCCAGACTGATGTCTTCTTTTCGCAGAATGGAAATTTCATTGTCTCTCGCGATAATCTCTCTTCCGTCCGGATTGAACACCGGTGTGTCCTCCGCCCAACTGTAACAGGTATCTCCCACAGCAAAATGCGGGCCCATTTTTTCTGCGATCAGGATCGGAAGTTTGTCGGCAATGCCGTACTTTTCGGCTGCCATATATACAGTTGTGTTTGTGCCGATTGCAAATTCCCCCATCGGAATCTTCGGATGATGATGAAGAATATTATCCTCAATATAAGCACGGTTTTCTTCTTCCGTTTCAAAATTCGCACAGGAGTAATCGATCACCTGACCACAGTCAAACACAAGTCTCAGGTCTTTAAACTGCAGTCCGTTCAGATAAACCTTCTTTACATGAAGGATTCCGCCGGTTCCTGCGAGAACAGGGGACGTAAACACTTCCCCCACCGGAATATTCACATCTGCCACACAGTTTTCAAAATTTGTCTGTTTTTTGATATCGTCAAGTTCATGCAGATGAATGATCAGATCAGTCTCATTATCATCTTTTCCCTTAATTTCTACCCACTGACAGGTATCCAGCGTCTCTATAATCGTCTGCTGGATCCGCTCGTACAGTTTATAATCCAGTGTATTGATTTTTACGATCTCTTCAAAGATCTCCGGGAAATCCGCCCCAATCTCCGGCACCGGATAAGCAATGATCGTAAAGCTTCTCTCATCACCCTTTATATAGCGGTTCACGATCTGACCGGATTCATTATCAAGCTCAACCTGCAGTTTCTGCTGTGTTTCCGTCAAAGCCCATGCTTCCGGTGTCGTTACAGGTGAAAACGGTTCTTCACCAAATGTTTCAATGCATGCCGGTCCTCCGTGGACAGCCGCCTGATTCTTATACGTCTCATAGGCATTCTGCATGGAGCGCAGTTTGCGCTGTACAAAATCGCTGTCCATAAACAGAGCCTGATCCTGCCTGTGATCATAGTCAAACTGTGGATTCGGATTTCCTCCGGTAAAGCCAATGCGAGCAGTACCTCTCTTATTGACTGCATGTGTCGCATGACGGTATATCACCGGTTCCAGTCCCATCTCACGGAATTGAATGATTGCTGCACGGACCATTCTCTCAAATCCAAGATTATATCGGATATTGACTGATTTTTTCTTCGTGATATCTTTTCTTCCATTGATAAATCCGATGCGGTATCCCTCTGTATAAGTTCTTGCCATATTGTTGATCTGTTCTTCGGAGAGTCTGTTCAAAAATTCTGCCACTCCTGTCTCATTTACAGAAATATATTCTCCATACTGATACAGGTAACGCAAATCGGTAAGGTCAGAATCCATAATGATGCGTACAGCAAAATCAAGCGACGTATCTACACCCTCTGCGATTCGTTGTTCCATCATATCCTGGCAATAATCATTGACATAGGAGCGCAAAATATCCTCTGTACTTTTTACAGAGGGCTTTTCTTCACCTTCAAATGCAGCATATATTTCCAGAAATAATTCTACCGCAACGGTATAATCCCAGTATTTTTTTTCATATGCATAGGCAATCGTACCCCTCAGTTCTGTATAAAGAAAAGAAAAGGCTTTCCCGTATTCTCCAAGTTTCCGGGCTGCATATGCAGGATTTCCATAGCATTGTCCGTAATTTTCCGGAAAAAGTTCTTCATAAAGGCTGCTGTTTTCGCTCTGAAGTTCCACCATGGAAAAATCTTTCTGGTCTCTTTCCAGGATCTCACCTGTCTTTAAAAGAAAAGCAGCCTCTTTGTGAAAAAAGTCCAGAAAGTTCTCTTCCACCACTGTTTCTGTACAGATTTCCGAAAGTCTGCCTTTTGCGAGTTCATATCTCTCTTTCAGCAATTCGTCCAATTTATTTTCTCCTTTATTCTCAGTCATCAATCACATGTCCAAGCTGAATATGCTTATCTACCAGCTTTTTCATATACTCCCAGATTTCCCTCGAACCCTCGGAAGTATGCTCATTTCTTTTGTAAATCTGACTTTTGTGCACGCCATGTTCTGCCCAGCTTCGTCCGTTTGATGCATCATTGAGAAGAAGTGGCTGTGCATTGTCCAGAACATGGGCAAATTTCGCCTCCGCTGTTTCGTATGCTTCAAATTCCTCCCAGAGTTCCCGAAACCATGTTCCCTGATCGCCTGGAAGCAATCCGAAGATCCGGTCGGCTGCTTTCGTTTCACATTCCCGCTTCGTCTCTGCTCCTGCTTCATCGTATGCGTAGGTATCCCCTGCATCAATTTCCACAAGGTCGTGGATCAGCACCATCGGAATGACCTTCGCAAGATCAACCTCCTCATTCGAATATTCTTTCAGCAGAACCGCCATCAGTGCAAGATGCCACGAATGTTCTGCATCATTCTCCTTTCGGCTTGCATCTGACAGATACGTCTGTCGGACAATTTTCTTTACTTTATCCACTTCCAGAATAAATTCCATCTGTTTTTCTAATCGTTCCATCATAATTTAAACTCCCATCAGGAAAAAGAGCAGCCAGCCTACAAGAAAAACTCCGCTCAGAATCGTTCCTACAATGCTGGTACGGTGGTTACAGTTTTCTTCCGAAAAACTTGCGATTCCCATCAGGAATCCATATACAGACAGCAGCGTGGCAAAGAGACAGATTCCTCCTACAATAAATCCGTAACTGCCTTCGAGTGCATAAGCAGTGCCAACTGCCGCCCCAAACAGAAGCAGGGAAGCAATTGCCAGTCCCACTGACAGCTTCCCTTTTTTTGCTTCTTTCTTCTTTATGATTGCATATCTATATCTTTTTGCCATAGTGTCTTCTCCTCAGGTAATTACAGACAGCAAATATTCCATAACCGATTGCCGCCCCAAGCGTATTTAATATCAAATCATCCACGTCAAAACACCCTACCTTTGTCACAAGCTGTACTACCTCAACCACAAGACTCAGTGAAAATCCTGACAATATAATAAAAAATCCGCTACGGCATTTATGTGCAATAACCGGAAGTATAAATCCATATGGAATAAACCCGATCACATTTCCAAATATGTTGGAAACTACCGCCAGCATGCCAAGCTGTTCTCTGTATATCCAGAATCTGCGGATCTCCAGAAACGGAATCAGATTATATCGATACGCCCTTTCTTCTGCTGCTACTCTTCCGTATTCCTCGAAAAAGAACAGAAAATATACAAGCAGCAGCACATACAGAAGAAAAAGCATGACACCAATATGCTTTATTTTACGTTTTGTACTGTCTTTCAATGTTTCTCCCTGCCCGGCATCAGATCAGAATATCTGATTTTCTTTTTAACAGTCTGCTTCCACTGACAATCATCAAAACACCTGCAGTAATACCGGTAACCAGTGTAACGATTCCTACTGCAATGCTGCATGCTCCTGTTCTGCTCATCGTTTTATATATTTTTTCGTTCACGGCAAAGCCTCCTCATATAACTGACTCTCTGATTTTACCGGAGCAGATCGTATTATTTTGCCCCATACTGACTGTAATATGCATCAATTGCCTTCTTGAGTTCATCGTCAATAATGATCTGTCCTTTGTATTCTTTGTTGTACAAATGTTCAATGACTTCTGCCATGGTAACGATCGCATTTGTCTCAAATCCATAGAGATCGTGTACTTCATCAAGTGCGCATTTCACACCGCCCTTGCCGACTTCCATACGGTCAAGAGATACCATCAGACCGACGATTTCAACATCTGCTGCACCTTTTACCTTCGGAACGGTTTCTTCCATGGACTTACCGGATGTGGTAACATCCTCGATCATGACAACACGATCACCGTCTTTCAGCTTGCTTCCAAGGAAACTTCCCTTATCTGCACCATGATCCTTTTCTTCTTTACGGTCAGAACAATAACGAATTTCTTTTCCGTACAGTTCGCTGAATGCGATTGCAGTTACAACGCTGAGCGGAATACCCTTATATGCCGGTCCGAAGAGTACGTCAAAATCATCACCATATTTTGCGTGGATTGCTTTTGCATAATATTCGCCAAGTTTTTTTAACTGAGATCCGGTCACATATCCGCCGGCATTCATAAAGAACGGAGATTTTCTTCCGCTTTTCAATGTAAATTCGCCAAATTTAAGCACCTGGCTGTCAACCATAAATTCAATAAATTCCTGTTTGTACTGTTCCATAGTTTTATCCTCCATATTGGCTCATTTTAACACATTCCTGCGAAAATAACAACTTCCGCAGGAATGCTCTTTATCATACTTATATTCTCTTTACATATAACCGGTTTCCTTTATAATATGGGATTCCCGGTCCTGTCACATTATAATTCATACCACAGTACAGATTTACTTTCCCAGTCACTTTTGCCCAGTCCGGATCATAGACTCTGCCATCGACCTCTGCCCATCCATGGCCTCCGGAAGATACTGCATATGCCCTGTATCCTACTGCATTTGCAAGATATGCAAATGCGCAGCCAAATCCGAAACAGTCTGCTCTTTTTCTGTAAAGCATAATTTCACCATAATGTATATCCCAGTCAGAAGCACTGTAAAAGTTTGTATCAGCACCATACCCATAGGATACTGCCCTTTTGAAAGCTGCTCTGAGCTTTTGTGCTTTCGTCATTTTGTTATTTGTGCATCTGTCCACTTCGGAGCTGGCCAGAACCATCAGTTTAAGTTTTCGGAGCTGCTGACTGTTGTAGTATGCACTTCCATTTCTCCGCAAACTGATAGAATTTACTTTCGTAGATTTCAGCATATATGCACCAGCGCCGCTTGTCTGGCGGAAGTAATAATATCTTCCTCTGATATAACGCCAGCCGTTTCTCTGAACGCCTCTTGAATCAAAGTAGTACTTTCTGCCTCTGATTGTTACAAGACCTTTTACTCGCTTGCCCTGCGCATTGTAATAATAAACATTTCCGTAACTGCTTTTTACAAATCGGTTTTTCCTGACTGCAGCCTGTGCAGATGTTGTAAACAGAATACAGCAGAATAATGCCATCAACAATAAAATACAACCTTTTTTCTTTTTCATATGACTCCTCCATTCATTTTTGATATTCTTCGTCGTATTTTCTCCTGTCCTTTCAATGTAACTGTAATTATTTTATATTATAAGCTCTATTTTGTCTATATTTCATAACATAAAAATAGTACGGAATCAGCGGAATAAGCGCAGCGATCCATGCCATCGGATCCGCAAGACAAACTCCGGCAAAGCTGGTCCGTCCTGCAACCAGTAACACAATTGCTGCTCTCGCTACCAGTTCAAATACACCTCCGAGCATAGGAACTAATCCATACCCCATTCCCTGAAGAGCATTTCGAAAGACAAAAATTGTACACAGAAACGGATATGCCCAGAAAACTGTACGGAAATATGTTACAGAAACCTGTATAACGTCTGTCTGTGATGGGCTGATAAAGAGATAAGTAAAATATTTTCCGCCAAAGTAAACCAATAACATTTCAATCCCACTCCAGATCAGAAGCATGATCCAGGAATATTTTACTCCCTGTTTTACACGATCCATCCGATCTGCACCACGATTCTGACCGACATAAGTTGCAATAGTAGCTCCCATGGAAACAGCAACCATGCCAATGATATTCTGTATCTTACCTGCAGCCGAAAAACCGGCCATATATGTTGCTCCATAAATATTTACCGCACTCTGCACAATAATCGTACCAATTGCAGTAATAGAAAACTGCAGTCCCATTGGTATTCCAAGTGAAAGAAGTCTTCCAAAACTGCCCTGTTGAAGTCTGAAATTTTCCTTTTTCAGGTGAAGAATCGGATAACGCTTTATAATATATATGAGACAACAAATTGCAGAAACGGCCTGCGCGATGACTGTCGCATATGCACAGCCTTCTACCCCCATTCCGGCAAAACGAATCAATACAACATCAAGTACAACGTTGATTCCTGCTGAAATAACCAGAAAATACAACGGAGATTTAGAATCACCAAGGGCACGTAAAAATGCAGCCAAAGTATTATACGCTGCAGTTACAAGAAGTCCCGCATAAATAATTCCCATATATCCGGCAACATCATCCATAAGTTCTGCTGGTGAATTCATCAATCGTAAGATTGGAATATTAAACACAAGAAATCCAATGGTCATTGCCACCGCAAACCCCATCATCAGATAGATTGACATTGCCACAAAATGTCTCATATCTTCGTATTTTTTTGCGCCAAATCTCTGCGCAACGATAATAGCAAAACCACTGCTCAGGCCATTCAGCCACCCCGTCACAAAAAACATCAAAGATCCGGTACTTCCAATTGCCGCAAGTGCATCTACTCCAATAAACTGCCCCGCAACAATAGAATCTACTATATTATAAAACTGCTGAAAAACATTGCCGAGAAACATCGGTATCATAAACTGAATAATCAGTCTTACCGGGTTTCCGACTGTCATATCATTTGTCCTGTCTTTGCTCAATCTATTTCCTTTCTCATTACAAGACAGCAGAAAAAGCTTTTCCGCTTTGCCTGCTGTCTTATATACTTCTCAATTCTCTTATTTTTCGTCTGTTTTTATTTACTTCACAATCCCAATAATCTGGCTAATATCTTCAACCTTCTGCTGTACCATAAACTTCTCAATTCCTTCTGCAATTTCAACCGTCGCATAAGGATTAAAGAAATTCGCAGTACCTACAGAAACCGCAGTCGCACCGGCCATAATAAACTCGAGCGCATCCTCTGCTGTTGCAATACCTCCCATTCCGATAATCGGAAGGCCAACTGCCTGTGCCACCTGATAAACCATACGGACAGCAACTGGTTTCACTGCCGGGCCGGACATACCTCCGGTCTTATTTGCAAGTGCAAATGTTCTTCTGTAAATGTCAATCTTCATACCGGTCAGCGTATTGATCAGGGATAAAATATCCGCACCACCAGCTTCTGCTGCCTTCGCCATCTCTGTAATATCAGTTACATTCGGACTGAGTTTCATAATGATCGGCTGTTTTGCATATTTCTTAACTTCTTTTGTGATTGCTTCAAGCGCATGCGGATTCTGCCCAAAGGCAATTCCGCCTTCTTTGACATTTGGACAGGATACATTGATCTCCAGAAGATCTACCGGTTCATCTGCCAGTCTTTCCACCACTTCACAGTAATCTTCAGTGCTTTTCCCACATACATTAACGATAATCTTTGTATCGTACTGTTTCAAAAACGGGATGTCTCTTTTGCAGAAAAGATCAATTCCCGGATTCTGAAGTCCAATAGCATTCAACATACCGCTGGCTGTCTCTGTCACCCTTGGTGTGGGATTACCCGGCCACGGCACATTTGCAACACCTTTTGTCACAACACCGCCAAGTTTGTTCAGATCTACAAACTCACTGTATTCGGCTCCGGAACCAAATGTACCGGAAGCAGTCATTACAGGATTTTTTAATTCAACTCCTGCAAGAGTTACCTTTGTATTGATCATAACTCCACCTCCGTACTTAAGAATACCGGTCCGTCCTTGCAGACGCGTTTGTTATGTACCTGAGAATGCGCATCGATGTCTTTTGATTTGCAGACGCATGCCAGACATGCACCAATTCCACATGCCATTCTTTCTTCCATGGAAATCCAGCAAGTAATATGATTTGCAGCTGCATATTCCTTCAATGCACGAAGCATCGGAGTCGGTCCGCAGGCAAAGATCACATCTGCTTCCAGCGCTTTTTCCTGAATTGCATTCAGAACATTCCCCTTTGTTCCTGAGCTTCCGTCTTCCGTTGCAACATAAACATCTGTATATTTTGCAAATTCTTCATTCAAGAACAATTCATCTCTGTAACCGAGAACAGCTGTTTTCTTTGCATTTAACTGTTTGGCAGTCTCCAGCATTGGAGGAATACCGATACCGCCGCCGATCAGAAATACTTTTTTGCCTTCAGCTTCTTCGAGCGGAAAGCCATTTCCAAGCGGTCCAAGTGCTTCGATCTTGTCACCCGGCTGCATCTTTGAAAATGCTTCTGTACCGGTATTTTTGCCGGTCACACGGTAAACCAGACGGATTCGGCTGGTTTCTTTATCAATCTCACAGATACTGATCGGTCTCGGAAGTAATTTACTGGAATTCCCTGTATATAAAGAAAGGAACTGTCCCGGCCGTGCATACTGTGCCATTTGATCTGTCTGCAGCCAGAGGCTGAAAATATCTTTGCCTATTTCTTCCTGACTGACAACAGTCAGATTTTCTTTTGTCTTTGTACTCATCTGTCTCCTCCTGCCCTCAATTAACGGTTCTGTAATGCACCGTCGATATCTGCGATCATCGCTTCTACAGCCTTACGGGATGCATCTGCATAATTGAGCTCACCAAATTCTGCGTAAGCCTCCTGTTTGTATGCAGCAATGATTCCTCTGGAAGAGTTTACGATTGCACCGAGTCCATCTTCATTGAAGAAATGAACAAGGTCAGCACCTTTTCCCCCCTGTGCACCGTATCCCGGTACAAGAATAAACGTCTTAGGCATCAGTTTACGAAGCACTTTGCCCATTTCCGGATAAGTAGCGCCAACTACAGCACCTACATAACTATATTCTTTACCCATGTGGTCTTCTCCCCACTCAGCAACCTTTTCGCCAACCCATTCGTACAGCGGACGTCCGTCGATCAGGCGATCCTGGAACTCTCCACTGGACGGATTAGAAGTTTTAACAAGAATAAACAGACCTTTATTTTCTTCTTTACATACTTCGATAAACGGTTTGATACTGTCAGATCCCATGTATGGATTCAGTGTTGCAAAGTCCTCATCAAATCCTGCATATTTCTTAGAACCAACCTGTACATGTCCGAGATGTCCGACTGCATACGCTGCGGATGTAGAACCGATATCACCACGTTTGATATCACCAATCACAACAAGATCTTTGGATTTACAGTAATCTACAGTCTTTTTGTATGCCTGCAATCCCGGAATTCCAAACTGTTCATACATGGCAATCTGCGGCTTCACAGCGGGAATAAGATCATATGTTGCATCAACGATTCCTTTATTGAACTGCCAGATTGCTTCTGCTGCTCCTTCCAGAGTCTCACCAAACTCCACAAATGCCTTTTCCTGAATATGTTTCGGAATATAGTTCAGCATCGGATCAAGTCCTACAACGATCGGTGCATTGGTTTTACGGATTTTTTCAATAAGCTTGTTAATCATAACTGCTTCCTCCTGATGATTTATATTCTATAGTTTTATATACATTATCACCAATATCATACACGAAAAGGGCGATTTAATAAAGTGTTTTTTACATATTGACCTTGACATTTTCATACCCTCGGTCTATAATTCATTCATAGACGAAAAGTACCTTAATATAAAATCACTAGTTTTTAGAGATTATATATTACCCAACGATATAGTCTCTAAAATCTGGTGATTTTTTCGTCAGATGGACATTTAACTTTTTATTTTTATGGAGGTAACATCATGAACAAGGGAACTGTAAAATGGTTCAACGCAGAAAAAGGCTATGGCTTCATCACAGGAGAGGATGGCGCTGACGTATTCGTACATTTTTCTGCAATCAATGGTGAAGGATTCAAATCACTGGACGAAGGACAGGCAGTAACTTATGATTTAACAGAAGGCGCTCGCGGAATGCAGGCTGCTAACGTTACAAAATTATAATTAACATCTGATACTTCAGGTTTCATAACCTTCAAATAAAAAACCCCGGGGCTCCCGGGGTTTTTTATTATCTCATTTACTCTGCATCAGACGAAAGGCCTGAAACATAATTGTCGATTGCTGAAGTATCCATAACTGTCTCTGTCACTGTAGATGCTTCTTTTGCTTCAATTTTAGCGTAGGCAGAAAATCCGATCCAGCCAACCATCGCAACGCAGATAGCAATCCATGCAAGGATTTCCAGTTTGTCGATGATTCTTTCCTTTCTGGAGGCTTTGGAACGTCCATACTTGCCTGCTCTGTAGTTATCTACTTTCTTCTGACTCATATCAAGAATCTCCTTTACTGTATAAGCTCATGCTTTTGCCATTATATCACACTATCATTAAAAAGTGAAGCATCTTTACCGCTTATACAGTCGTTGTTCACAGGATCTTCACACCGCTACGATCACACCGCCATCATTCGCATACATGCTGCTGACACCTGCGGTATCCAGAATCACAATCTTTTTCATCGGCATCCGCTCTTCCAGCGCATTCTTTAACAAAATTGCTCTTTCATGGCAATTGCAATGAGAAATTGCAAGAGTCTTCTGTCCGCTGTCAGCAGTCTTCTCCACGATTATCTGTGCCATCTTAACCAGTGCTTTGTTCATTCCTCTTGCCTGATCAAGCTGACAGATTGCACCTTCTTCTGTAGATCCCATGACCGGTTTGATCTTGAGTGCACTTGCCACAAGCGCTTTCACCTTGCTGAGTCTTCCGTTTTTACGAAGTGTCTCCAGATTGTCCAATACAAAGAACGTATGCTGCTGTTCAATATATTCCTCAACCGTCTCAATGACTTTATCAAATGGAAAACCGGCTTCTTCACACTCCTGAATTTTCATTGCAATCAGAGTCTGACCTACTGATGCAGATTTCGAATTAAAGATGTGAATCTGTCTGTCCGGATGATCTTCCTGCAGAAGATTTTTGCCAAGGACAGCACTGTTGTACGATCCGCTCAACTCTGCCGAAAGTGTTACTGCATATACATGTTCTGCCTCACAGTCAAATGCACGCATATAACGCTCTGGTGACGGACATGCAGATTTTGGACATTCCGGACACTCTGCAACCCTTTTCAAAAAATCGGCCTGATCAAATGTTTCATCATCTATAATATTTACACCATCTACGCTCAATATCAAAGCGACTGACTCAAAGCGTGGATCCTGCTTCCATTCATCAAGTAATTCCCCACAACTATCTATAACAATTTTATAGCTCAAATATATCGTCCTCTTTTCCATAATATGTAGTATCGAATACCACATCTATATTAACATATAGCCACATGTTTGAAAAGACTTTTTCGAAAAACTCTATTCTTTTTTTTCTTTCTGATTTATAATAGAAGCTACATTAATTCAGGGGAGTAAAAAAAATGCTTGTACTCAAAATAAATGACGTTAAAAATTTTATGAATCAGCTTCTGATCGGCCAGACTTTCGACGATTTTTCTCTTGTAGATGCTTCGATCACAACTTTTTGCAGTTTTATGATTGACGGGACACTCCACAGAGATTTTTTTGACAGTGACAGTAAACAGCCCTCCGTTCAGAGTGCTCTCTACTGTCCATGGAAAGAATTGAAATCTTATTGCTACTCTATTATTCGAGGCAAGCTTCCGCCTCTGCATTTTCGAATTACATTTCAGTTAAATTCCTCTCAGTTAACGCAGATTCTTCCTGCATTTTCCGATGTGATCACTGACCCTGCCATCCGTGGTCTGAATCTGAATCTACAGTACAAAAACCATGAATTGTTCTGTACATCCGGAATTTCCTCAGACGGCTTTCTTCTGGACAAATCACCGGAATTTATCTGGGATTCCTTTATTACTGATTATTTCAGATCCCGCCAGATAAATTTTGACAGGCTTTAAATTGCGGATCGCCTATCAGGGGATTTTGTTCTTCTTCCTCTTCATACTCTGTCTGCACCAGATAATATGCCAGCATATCTACGAACTCACTGTTCGTCGGTCTGTATCTCAGTGGATAACCGGCTATCCGATCCATTGTTTCCTTATTTGCTGTCCAGCAGACGTTGATCACTGTGCGAATATCATGTTCTATATTGACCGGTGTTGATTTGAACTTCTTAGCCAGATGTGGATAAATATCTTTTGTAATCTTAATCGGATAATCCTGAAGCTCCATAGACATCATCACTGCTTCTGCCACATAATAATAGCCTTTATATTTTGAAGTCATACCCAGCTGTCTGATCAGTCTATATACTTTTCTCATGTGCTCTCCCTCCGCCTTTTCCTGTTTTGTCATTATTATACGACAAAATCTTTCTATTTTTCTTTTGCATACCAAACTCGTTCAAGTTCGAGAAAAAACGACATTTTCAGAGAGAACCCTACTTTTTTCAACTAAAAACCTTTGTTTTTAATACCATGTACGCATCAGCATATTCGATTTGCCTTTTGTTGTCAAGCATTGATTTTTTGTCGAAAAAAGTTCCCAAATACCGTCTCTGAAACCGTATTTGGGAACTTTATAATAATCTTTGCTTACATGTTTCTTATTTTTATAAATTACGCATATATCTGATGTTTTTATTTTGTAAGAAGCATCAGAATTTCATTGCTTCTCTGTACAAATTTTGTCATTTCATCCGGTGAAAGCTGTTTATGACTCAGCATTGCCAGATCATAAAGCTGCTGGCAAATCATTTCTGCATGAGCAGATTTCTGATTCTCAGCAAGATATTTAACAAGTGGATGACTTACATTCAGTACCAGTGTCTCCTGACCACCAAACATACTCGGATCCATGCCGTACATATTGTACATCTTCATCATATCCTGCATACGACGACTTTCTTCAGAAAGTGTCATCATAGCAGCAACCGATTCATTTTTCAGATTCTCAACCTTTACTTCCAGCTTATCCATGCCAAGGCTCTTACGGAAAAGTTCTGTCAGAGTTTTTGCTGTTTCTTCGTCAGCTGCGTCCTCTCCTTTCAGTTCTTCCGTTACATCAGCATCAATTCTCTTGAACTGGATCGTCTGATCTTTCTGCTCCAGATGAGAAATAAATGTCGTATCAATGTTATGAGAAAGGATCACTGCATTCTTTCCGGCTTCTCTGAACATATTGATGTACTGACTCTGCTGTACAGCATCTGTTACATAGAAGATCGTGGTTTTCTCTGGTTCTTTGGTTTCGTCTTTCTTCTCGGTATCTTCTGTTTTTTCTGTATCCTCAGTCTTTTCTTCTGTGTCTGCTTTCTTATTCTGTTCGATGCAGTCTTTCAGCGTCAGATACTTGTTGTCGATATCTTTAAAGAGAATATAATCATGCAGTTTCTCAGCAAACTTGCTGTCTTTGATACAGCCGAATTTGATAAACGGGCTGATATCATCCCAGTATTTCTCATAAGATTCGCGGTCGGTCTTGCACATACCGGTCAGCTTGTCGGCAACCTTCTTGGAAATGTATTCAGAAATTTTCTGAACAAACCCATCATTCTGAAGTGCACTTCTGGAAACATTCAGCGGCAGATCCGGACAATCGATCACACCCTTCAGAAGAAGCAGGAATTCCGGAATTACCTCTTTGATGTTGTCCGCGATAAATACCTGGTTGTTATATAATTTGATGGTTCCTTCAATGGAATCATACTCTGTATTTATCTTCGGGAAATACAGAATACCTTTCAGGTTGAACGGGTAGTCCATGTTCAGATGAATCCAGAACAGTGGTTCCTTGTAATCCATAAATACTTTACGATAAAATTCTTTATAATCTTCATCAGTGCATTCGTTCGGGTGTTTCATCCACAGTGGATTCGGATCACTTAAGGAAACAGGACGTTTGTTGATCTTTACGCGGTCTCTTGCAGGAGAAACTTCGACAACTTCTTTTTCGCCTTTGTCGTTCTCTTTCTCTTCTGTCTTTGCATCTTCATGAATATGTTCAACGACAACATCGTCATCTTTCAGATCCGCTTCATCAATTGTTTCGTATTCCTGTTCTGCATTTGCTTTGGAAAGATAAATATTTACCGGCATGAAAGAACAATATTTCTCGATAACCTCACGCATACGGTATTCATTACAGAATTCCAGGCTTTCATCATTCAGAAACAGTGTGATTTCAGTTCCGACTGTTGTACGGTCACCATCTTTCATATCATATTCTGTACCGCCGTCACAGGTCCAGTGAACTGGTGCAGCACCTTCTTTGAAAGAAAGCGTATCAATGTGAACTTCATCAGCTACCATAAATGCAGAATAGAAACCGAGACCAAAATGACCGATCATCTGGTCATCTGTTGTTTTATCTTTATACTTCTCAAGAAACTCAGTTGCTCCGGAGAATGCAATCTGTGTAATGTATTCTTCTACCTCATCGGCAGTCATACCAATACCGTTATCAATGAATTTCAGGGTTTTAGCATCTGAATCAACTACAACCTGTACTGCAGGTTTGTAATCATCTGCAAATGTATATTCACCCATTACTTCCAGTTTTTTTAATTTTGTGATTGCATCACATCCATTGGATACAAGTTCTCGAACAAAAATGTCATGGTCAGAATACAGCCATTTCTTAATGATCGGGAAAATATTTTCACTGTTGATTGATAAATTTCCATGCTTTTCAGCCATATTATCCACACTCCTTAAATTCGTTTTTTCATCTTTTTATATACTAATCCCCTTTTTTCCAAAAGTCAAGAAAAAATTAGCACTCATTTAAAATGAGTGCTAACAAAAAACTTTTTTATTTATTTGTTTTTATTTTTCTTTTTGTAAAACACAACTCCGCCTATTGCTCCGGCTGCAATAATCAGAATACATATAAACGGAAGAATCTGCGTACTATCTCCTGTCTTCACGGCGCCTGTCCTGCTGATTGCCGGTGTCAGATCAGCGCCCGGAGCTGTTACATTAGCTTTCGTAACAGAAAATGATACCTGACGTGTATCTGTTGTATTAGTCGGCTGCCAGGAATTACCATCGTACTTCTGCTGTTCAAAATTAACTTTTAATGTGTAGTCTCCACTCTTTGCCAGACCAAAAGATGCTGTATACGGTGCCGCATCCCATCCCAGAGTATTATTGAGTACAGTCCATGACTTCGGTTCATAACGTGTGTCTCCATTACGCGGAGATGTATTATCCATTCCGGCACCTACTGCCGTAAAGGAAATCTTTGACTGCGTCGTATATACACCATTGTAATCAATTCCGGTGATTATATTATTTTCGGCAGATGCGATTTTCGGACTATATGCCTTTACATTGACATCTATAGATGTCGCCAGATTCAGATTATTGTCATTGTCTACACCGTCCGGAAGAGTAATCGTTCCTGATACGGTGAAGTTCTGTTCCTCTGTTGCTGACTGTCTGTAGGAAGACCCTTTCACATTCCAGGAAACAGCCGCTTTCATATTGCCTGCTGTTGTTTCAATCACAACTGCGGATGGAAGATTCAATGAAGAAGCACTTTTCTCGGTTCCGTTCGGAAGTCCACTGACAGCCGCTGGCTGCTGAATCTTCGTAATGGTCGCGGTATCTTTAATCACCTGAAACGCTACAGAAATCGGAGTTGTTGCTTCAAATCCGCTTTTTGTTGCTACTTTAATCGTTTCTGTATAGCTGCCGACTGCCAGACCTGCCTTAGGACGTACGGAAAATGTGATTCTGCCTTCTCCATTCGGCGCCAGTGTCAGAGAATCTTCTGTAGTGATCTCATAATTTCCACTCTGACTCACCGGCATAATTACTGTCTCTGGTACATTTCCGTTATTTATATAAGTGATCGTCTTCGCATCAACTGCAGAATAACCCTTCTTTGCAGTTGCAAAGTCCAGAGGCTCATTCGGATTCGGGGTAAGGTCATGTGAAATATCCTGTACCGTCACAGTAGCAGTGATTGTAGCTATCATCGCTGCCGGATCATTGACATTATTGACCGTAAATGTCTGCTGATATGGATTCGCATTTGCGCCAAGTCCGGTTACCGGTGTAATCGTAAGTGTTGCTGATGCACCCGGATCCACTGTAACTGTGTTCGTCTGCGCGTCTGTCTGCTCAGCCCAAACCGCCGTTGCTGCCTGATTCTCATCACCTGATACAGTAACAGAAAGAGCCACTGCTGTATCACTATTATTTGTAAATGTTACTGTCTTCTGCGCTGCTGTAGCATCATCTGTCGTATAGCCCTGTACAAAAGAGAAATCTGGTGTAAGGCTGTCTTTTTCTCCGATTGTAATCTGATCTGCGGTTACCTGACTCGGATTCTCATTTGACGGCTCTTCGTTTGATGAATCTTTGTTTGACGGCTCTTCATTTGATGGATTCTCGTTCGATGGATCTTCTGTCGTTCCGTTATTTCCATCCTCTGCCGGATAGGTATCATCGGAAGTTGCCGGCGGAATTCCATCTACCGTTTCAGTACCGGCCTTATCTTCTCCCTCAGCAGAATCATCCGCCTGCGTCAGCTGATTGTCTTCCATCTGGTCATCCTTTACCAACGTATCCTCTGTCGGTACTTCCTGGATCTCACCAGTCTGCTCCGGCTGTTCTTCTGTCACCTGTCCCTCTGTCTGCTGATCATCAGAAGTCGCAGGTGGTATCTCATCTACCGTTTCTGTGCCCGCAGCGTCTATATCCTCGGTACTATCTGCATTGTCCTGCTGATCGTCGGTACTCTCCTCATCAGTTGTCTGATCTTCTCCTGTTTCTTCGGAAGCATCCTCTTTCTGTGCCTCTGCTGCAGCTTCAAGTGCAGCTCCGCTCTCAGCATCAACCACTTCATCAGAAGTTACTGTCAGTGTGCCGCTATAACCGTTTTCTTCTTTGCCGGTAATTGTCAGCACGATCTTGGAACCGATATCTTCCTGTGTTACTGTATAAGTCTTCTCTTTGCCCAGCTCTTTCAATTCAGGAGTTTCCCCTGCATTTTCCGCTGCCTCGTCATCAAACGTCTTTCTGGACCAGAGATAAGTGACATCATCCTCTGTCATTCCCTCAGTATTAACTTCTTTAAAATCGGCACTCAGAGTCTTTCCTTCTGCTGCGATTCCCTGAATATTCAGTTTTCCGTTCAAAGCGGTCGTCTCTGCCGCAAATACGGTTATGGGAAGCATAGATAATGCCATAAGCACTGACATAATAACTGCAAGAACTCTCTCTTTCCGCATAACACACCCTCCTTTTAGTCTCTTTTTATAAGCGATCTGAAATTACGTCTTATATTATTTTATCTTTATGTGGGGCATTCTGCCCTTCTTCTGTAAAGAATTATACCACAGCATTTTTTACGGATGTAATTTATGTTTTACACTCTGTTAATATTTCCCGGATGACCGTTTTTTTATTTTACGGACATAAAATATCCCCATCCATTCATTACCGGACAGGGATATTTCCACAATATTTCTTTTGTTTTCAGATTTTCAAATCTCAGGCTTCTACAATCAGATATCCACCGGATGGCAATGTAAATACCTCACACGCTTCTTCCAGATCCTCATCAGTCATTCCACTGACATCAGCACCTGCCTCATCCAGATACGCTCTGACTTCTTTGATATTTTCCACTTCTACCGCCATACAGTCTTCCAGAAATTCCAGAGCTTCCTCCGATGTCTCTGCGACCGGTTCATCATAAAGTCTGCTCTGATCTTTTAAGAAAACCTCTACTGCTTCTTTTGAATACACGATTCCAACACCTCCTCTATATTTCCTTTTGCTTTGATCAGCTTTTTTAATATCGTCTGTACTCTATCTGTTTCATATGCTGCCGCTTCTTTTACTCCCGGTTTCGCATGTGCCATCGCAAAACCATATGGAACTGATTTCAGCATATCAATGTCATTATACTCATCTCCGAATGTAATACATTCTTCTGGTTTAACATTCAGAATTTTCTGATATTCGTCCAGTCCTCTCGCCTTATTTGTAGTAAAAGGAATAAAATCCACCCATGCTGTCCCAGAAGTTACAACTGTACATTTATCACCAAAATGCTCTCTCCAGTAGTAAATAGTGTCCTCCTGCAGTCCGCCCTGCTCATATACTGCCAGTTTCATGCATGGTTCTTTTATTTCATCAAAGCTCTGAATTTCCATGCAGACATTTCCAACCACATGAAGCATAAGGTCACGAAAATGTTCTGTCTTTGGTTTTATATAGTAGAAATCTTTGGTTGAACAGGTAAATTCTGATCCTTTCCTGTTATAAATACACTCTGCAATTTCTCTGACCAGATTCTGATCAAAATAATTCTGATACATTACATTTTCATGATAAACTGCCAGCCCACCATTTTCACAGATAAAAGCCATATCATCTGCTACCGGAGCAAACATTTTTTTCATGTTGGCATATTGGCGTCCACTTGCAGCTACAAAAAGTATCCCTAACTCTTTTAACTGTCTGATCAGTGGAAAAATATCCTCTGGAAGGCCCTGCGCACCTTTCATTAATAACGTTCCATCCAGGTCACTCGCAACCAACTTAATCATTTTTCCATTCCTCACATATCTTCAGTAAATCCTGCGGTTTTTCTGCAATTACTTCTGCACCGTTACTTTCAAGTTCCCGGCGGTCGCGGAATCCCCATAGTACCCCTACCGTATGCATCTTGGCTGCATTTCCGGTTTCCATGTCTGTTTTGGTATCTCCCACATACATACATTCTGACGGTGTCACTCCAAACTCCTGTGCTGCCTTTAACGGGCCATCCGGTGCAGGTTTTCTGCGTATCGCATCGCTCTGTCCAATCACAAGATCAAAATATCCGTCAAACATCTGTGAAATTACTTTTACTGCTGCCACATGTGGTTTATTTGAGCAGACTGCCAGCTTCATTCCATGACTTTTCAATTTTTTCAGTGTTTCCATAATTCCATCATATGGAACAACCTTATATAGTGGATCTGCATCAAATTTCTCTCTGTAGAGGCTTCGACACTTATCATAATGTGTCAGTTCCGGATCACCTGCATCTTTCAGGCATCGCCTGATCAGCATATCTGCACCTTCACCGCTGTAATATTTAAAATTTTGCACCGGCTGCGGTGTCAGTTCCATTTTTTCCAGAATCTCATTTGCCACATATGCCATGGATTCTAATGTATTTGCAAGCGTTCCATCGAGATCAAAAATACATGCTTTTATCATCTGTTTATCCTCTTAACTCAATTCCCAGTTTCTTCATTTCATAAAAAAGTCTTCCGACCGGAAGACCGACTACATTGGTGTAGTCGCCTTGAATTTCCTTTACATAGATGCCGAAGCTTCCCTGAATCCCGTAACTTCCAGCTTTGTCCATTGGTTCCCCGCTCTTTATATATGTACGAATTTCTTCATCTGTCACCGGATAAAAAGTAACATCCGTGCGTTCTGCGAAAGAATGTTTCTCCCATTCTCCGTACTTTTTGACCAGGGCTGTCACACCGGTATATACCTGATGTGTATTTCCCTGCAGCATCTTCAATGTTTCAAATGCATCCTGCTCATCTGACGGTTTGCCCAGAATTTTATTCATATAAGAAACAATGGTATCTGCTCCAATGATCACTGTACCATCTTCAAATTCAAACTTCGAAGCAATCTCCGCCGCCTTCAGGGCAGATAATTCACAGACAATCTCATCCGGATTTTCTGCTGTGATTTTTTCTTCGCCTTCCGATACACATATCTGAAAAATAACACCTGCCGCCGCAAGCAGTTCACGTCGCCTCGGTGATGCAGATGCAAGTATGATTTTTCTCATAAAGATCTTCCTTTTCATTTTTTACTTCGGTAACAGTATACCCTGTCCCTCAAAATCGTGCAACCGCGAAAAACAATTTTCATATTTTGATCACATTCCCTATTATATGGAATAAAATTTAAAATTACCTGTTGACAGTATATTGTTTTTCTGATATTATAATCAACTGTGAGCGGTAAATTGCCCTCAAATATGTAAATGCTGCTGTGGCTCAGTCGGTAGAGCGTCGCCTTGGTAAGGCGGAGGTCACGGGTTCGATTCCCGTCAGCAGCTTTATTTTTTTGCCTATTTTAAAGGGTTTTCGGATGTTTCGGTATCAAATAGTAGTCAAAATAGTAATCAAAACATGTGTTCACCCTATTTTAGGCATTTTCTGTGCCTGAAAATCTGGAATATTACTCAAAATTTCTTTCTTCCGATCAATGGATTTTCTTTTTTTATGATAAATAGAATATTCCAAGCTTTTTTTAATCTAAGTACCTTTCCAGATATTCAGTATATACCGGAAATTCATCTTCAGTAAAAACAACCTCTTCCGGCTCCTTAATGATTTTTTTTAAGACGGAATCAGAGGTATCTTCCCGAACATAGCCTGAACCATCGGCATTGACAGGTTTAATCCGTCAGTAAAATCCTGCATGGTTCTCTGTCCTGCAACTTTATATTCTCCACTTGCTTCATCCAGTTCCATTTTTGTGGCAGCAGTGCGACATCAGCTAAAAAACAGCACTCGTTATGTATATTTATTCTGACAATGTGCAGTATCGTTTTAAAGATTCATTTAAGCGTTATTCAATTATTTGAAGAAATTAATTTTTAAAATTGTACCTTCATTTTTTAGCATTTTTCTGCAAACAAAAAGTTGACGTTTATCCCTGATACTGCAAAGGATTTTCGTCAACTTTTCTGCTTCATAAAAAGTAACATTTCATCCCCGTATCAGCACAAGACGTTCCATTTTATTCCAACTTATGATATACTAATAACGTTACCACCCCTAGACAGGTAAAGGAAGGGGGTGAACATAGTTGGAATACATAATTTCATTTTTAATCGCTGTTACGGCTGGTGTGGTTTGCCACCTCATCAACAAATGGTTAGACAAGCGGTAGTCGGTAACTAGCCTATGGATTTAAGCCTTCCATACCCAAAATAGGAATAGAGAACCCCAGTGCTGCAACACTGGGGTTCTCGTTTTGTCGTCCATAGTTGGAACATAATTCATTTTTGCCTATTGGCATTATAACATATGTGTTTCCGTAAAGCAATATACCTGATCTCAATAATTTTATGATCTGTTCTAACTTTTTTTCTTTTCTATATTTTTCTCAGGAAATCTTTTAAATTCCACATTTTTATGATATGATTAACCTTTAAAGAACCATTCAGGAGGGAAAGAGATGGATAACGAAACCGTTTCTAAAAATTTTATTGAAAACATCATTGACAAGGATCTGGCTGATGGCGTTTACGACACTGTCCACACCCGCTTTCCACCGGAACCTAATGGATACCTCCATATCGGACATGCCAAATCCATTCTTTTAAATTACGGACTTGCCAAAGAATACAACGGCAAGTTTAATATGCGTTTTGATGATACCAACCCTACAAAAGAAAAAAGTGAATTTGTAGAATCTATCAAAGCAGATATCAAATGGCTCGGTGCTGACTGGGAGGACAGACTTTTCTTCGCTTCCGATTATTTCGGTCAGATGTATGAAGCAGCGATCAAGCTGATCAAAAAAGGCAAGGCTTATGTCTGTGACCTGACTGCTGACGAGATCCGCCAGTATCGTGGTACTCTGACAGAGCCTGGTAAAGAAAGCCCGTACCGTAACCGTTCCGTAGAAGAAAACCTTCAGCTTTTTGAGGAAATGAAAGAAGGCAAATATGCCGATGGAGAAAAAGTTCTCCGTGCAAAGATCGACATGGCATCTCCGAATATGAACATGCGTGATCCGGTCATCTATCGTGTGGCTCATATGACTCACCACAGGACCGGCGATACATGGTGCATTTATCCGATGTACGACTTCGCCCATCCGATTGAAGATGCAATCGAGGGTATAACACATTCTATCTGTACACTTGAATTCGAAGATCACCGTCCACTGTATGACTGGGTAGTACGTGAGCTTGAATATCCGCAGCCACCGAAACAGATTGAATTTGCAAAGCTTTACCTTACAAATGTCGTAACAGGCAAACGTTACATCAAGAAGCTGGTCGAAGACGGCATCGTAGACGGATGGGATGATCCTCGTCTTGTTTCCATCGCCGCACTGCGTAGACGTGGTTTCACTCCGGAATCCATCAAAATGTTTGTAGATCTCTGTGGTGTCTCCAAAGCAAACAGCTCTGTAGATTACGCAATGCTTGAGTACTGCATTCGTGAAGACCTCAAATTAAAACGTCCTCGTATGATGGCTGTCATGGATCCGGTCAAACTTGTGATCGACAATTATCCAGAAGGACAGGTAGAATATCTGGATGCTCCGAACAACATGGAAAACGAAGCTCTCGGAACCCGTAAGATTCCATTCAGTGGTGAACTTTATATCGAACGCGACGATTTCATGATCGACCCGCCGCGTAAATACAAGAGACTGTTCCTCGGTACAGAAGTTCGTCTGATGAACGCATACTTTGTTACCTGTACCGGTTATGAAGCAGATGATGACGGCACTGTACGTGTTGTACACTGTACTTACGATCCGGCTACCAAAGGCGGTAACGCTCCGGACGGACGTAAAGTAAAAGGTACAATTCACTGGGTAGAAGCTACCAACGCAAAAGAGGCAACTGTACGTCTTTATGAAAACATCGTAGATGAAGAAAAAGGCGTATACAATAAAGAAGATGGATCCCTGAACGTAAATCCGAACTCCCTTACAACCGTTACCGCTTACGTAGAGCCGGCGCTTATGGAAGCCAAAGGCTACGACAGCTATCAATTCGTAAGAAACGGATTCTATTGTGCAGATATCCATGATTCCAAAGAAGGTGCACCGGTATTTAACCGTATTGTATCCCTTAAGAGTTCTTTCCGTCTTCCGAAATAATTCTTTCGGAAATGAATGATGCAACAAACAAGAGGCAGGTCAATCGACCTGCCTCTTGTTATCTTCATAGTTCTTATTATTAAACTGAACCGGATTCAGTTTTATTCTTCTTCCTGTTCTTCTTTCTCTTCTTTGATTGCTTCTTCTACTGCATGCTCGGCATCTGCTGTTTCAGCAGTTTCTTCTACAGCCTTTTCTACAGCATCTTCAGCCTCATCCCATGCTTCAAAAGCTTCTGATGTTTCTTTCTTTTCTTCAGACTTTGATGTTTCTTCTTCGGTCTCATCCTCGAAATCTTCATCAAAATCCTCGAAATCATCCAGCGGGTCTTTGCGGAATGCAAGTGCCGCGATTGCTCCTGCTGCTGCGGCAGCAACTGCTCCGACTGCTACAAATCCCCAATATTTATTAATCTTTGCCATAATTTCGTATCTCCTTTCATATACAGAAACCATCTATCCGATACTCTGAATAATGTTAGTGTTATTTTACTACTTTTGTATCAAAAAAGGAAGAGAAAAATTGCGAATCTTACCTCGGATACGCTGCAGCGCATTGTCGATGGATTTCGGTGTTTTGCCCATGATCTCCGCAATCTTTACGTAGCCGTATCCTTTCATATAATAATCCAGCACTTTATTTTCCATCGGACTTAAGGCCTTGCTGATCTTCAGTTCCAGATTTCTTGTACTTTCCTGATCAATCACAATAGATTCCGGGTCTTCTGTGCGGGAATCCCACGAGCCTTCCAGATGCTCAGATTCTTCCTCATTGCTAAGCGAAATATACGTATTCAGCGGAAGATGTTTCTGCCTGTTTGAATTCTGTACCGCACTGTAAAGCTGCCGGTCAATACATAAACCTGCAAATGTCTGAAAAGACGCCTCCCGATCCGGCTGGTAATTCTGGATTGCCTTAAAAAGTCCGATCATTCCCTCCTGAATCAAGTCGTCTGTTTCTCCTCCGATTAAAAACATGGCTCTTGCCTTTTTGCGAACAAACTCCTTGTATTTTTCCATCAGATAATCAGATATTTCCATCTCTCCCTGTCGCAGTCTGAAAATCAGTTCTTCGTCGCTGTACTGATCGTAACGGCTCATTCTGTTTCCCCTTTTATTTGCTGCTTTTTACCAGTCTCTGTCTTACAATTTCATAAGCAAGGACTCCTGCTGCCACAGAAGCATTCAGCGAATCAATGTCTCCCTTCATCGGTATGGATGCTGTGAAATCACATGCTTCGCGTACCAGACGGCTGACACCTTCTCCCTCATTTCCGATCACAAGACCCATCGGTCCTGTCAGATCCAGATCATACATGATTTCTCCACCCATATCTGCACAGACAAACCAGATGCCTTTTTCTTTCAGTTCTTCAATCGTTCTTACAATATTTGTTACCTTCGCAACCGGTGTATAATTTATTGCACCTGCAGAAGTTTTTGCTACAGTAGATGTCAAACCTACTGCACGTCTCTTCGAAATGATAACGCCATGTGCACCGGCAAGATTCGCAGTACGGATGATTGCACCAAGATTGTGCGGATCCTCTACATTGTCCAGAAGAATCAAAAATGGGGCTTCACCTTTTTCTTCTGCTCGGGCAAGGATCTCATCCACTGTACTGTACTCATACGCTGCAACCTGCGCGATCACACCCTGATGTGCTTTTGTCTCACTGAGCTGATCCAGGCGTTCTTTTGACACGTAGTTGATGATTGTATCGGTCTTGCGTGCTTCTCTTGCAATCGTACGCACCGGTCCGTCCTGACATCCGTCAAGGATAAAAAGCTTGTCCACGCATTTTCCGGAACGGAAAGCTTCCAATACCGCATTGCGTCCTTCTATCTGTTCACTCATAAAATGTCCTCTCCGATTCCCATACGGATCAAAGTGAGCATCCGTGTGTAATCCTCTTTTAAATATAAATAGCCCATCAGCGCCTCAAAACCGGTCGCCCGACGATAATCTGCCATTGTTGCATGTTTTGCCATCGTCGGAGAATGTGCATTCCGTCCTCTCCGGTAAACACTCAATTCTTCCGGTGTCAGTTTCTCCTCGATCACTTCCATGATTGCAGACTGCGCCCCGGCTTTTACCAGACTGCTTGCTTTCTTATGGAGACGATTTACCGGGCAGTTGCCTTTCTTAACAAGAATTGTCCGGATGACCAGTTCATAAACTCCATCCCCTATATACGCCAGAGTCAGCGGAGAATAGCTCCGCAGATCCTGATCTTCCAGATGAAACAACTCTTTCAGCTGCATCAGATTCGTTTCCATTTTACACCCTCACGAGTATCTTTCAGTTCGATTCCTTTATCAAGAAGTAATCCTCTGATCTCATCTGCCCTCGCGAAATCTTTTGCCTTTCTGGCTGCCTGACGTTCGGCGATCAGATTCTCGATTTCTTCATCAAGGATATCGTCTTTTTTGTCAAGGATCAGACCGAGAACATCACAAAGTTTTGTCATCACTTCAAGAGTATATGCAGCAAACTCTGCAGAACTTCCTTCCTGAACATTTGTATTCGCAAATTTGACAAGTTCAAATACTGCTGCAAGTGCATCTGCTGTGTTGAAATCATCATCCATTGCCTCTTCAAACTTTGTTATAAATCCAGCTTCTTCCTGCATCATCTGCTTTTCATCCTCAGATGCTTCCTGTACAGAAGCTGCTGTCTGACGGTCACGGAGTCTTGCTGCCGCATCTGTGATTCGCTCCAGCGCGTTCTTGGAAGATTCCATCAGATCTGCGCTGAAATTGAGCGGGCTTCTGTAATGTGCATTCAACATAAAGAAACGAAGCACCTGCAGATCATACTGCTCACCGATCTGGCGGACAGTACGGAAGTTTCCAAGAGATTTGGACATCTTACGGTTGTCGATGTTCAGGAATGCATTATGCATCCAGTATTTTGCAAAAGGAACTCCATTGCAGCATTCACTCTGTGCGATCTCATTTTCGTGATGTGGAAAAACAAGATCCTCTCCGCCTGCGTGAATGTCAATTTCTTCCCCGAGATATTTCCTGGACATAACAGAGCACTCGATATGCCATCCCGGTCTTCCGTCGCACCATGGGGATTTCCAGAATGGTTCACCTTCTTTCTTCGGTTTCCAGAGTACGAAATCAAGCGGATCTTCTTTCTGGTCTTCACCAGATACCTGCAGAGAACGGAAGCCGGACTGCAGATCGTCCAGATTCTTATGTGATAATTTGCCGTATTCTTTGAATTTCTTTACACGGAAATATACGGTACCATCAGCAACCGGATAAGCATATCCCTTGTCAATCAGTGTCTGGATCATATCGATCATTCCGTCGATTTCCTGTGTTGCCAGCGGATGAGTTGTTGCCGGTTTTACATTCATGCCGGCCATATCTTTCTTGCATTCTGCAATGTAGCGCTGTGAGATTTCTTCAGAGCTTACACCTTCTTCGATTGCCTTTTTGATGATCTTGTCATCAACATCTGTAAAGTTGGATACATAGTTTACTTCGTATCCTTTGTATTCCAGATAACGGCGTACGGTATCAAAAATGATCATCGGTCTCGCATTTCCGATGTGGATCAGGTTGTATACCGTCGGTCCGCATACATACATCCGTACCTTGCCTTCTTCCAGTGGTACAAATTCTTCTTTTCTGCGTGACATTGTATTAAAAAGCTTCATATCTCTTTCCTCCGATATTATTTTAAGCTGAATCAGTTCTGTATTTCTGTAAGCAGGCAGATTGCCTGAGAAGAAATCCCCTCTCCGCTTCCCGTAAAACCAAGTCCTTCTTCTGTCGTTGCCTTTACGTTGATCTTTGATTCCGGAATGCCAAGCGCTTCCGCCATGTTTTTACGCATCTGCAGGATATGTGGTGCCATCTTTGGTTTCTGTGCAATGATCGTTGCATCGATATTTCCGACTTCATAGCCATGTTCGCGCAAAAGACCTGCCACATGCACCAGAAGCTTCACACTTGAGATTCCCTTGTATGCCTGATCTGTGTCCGGAAAATGTTTCCCGATATCGCCAAGTGCCGCAGCACCAAGCAGGGCATCCATCACTGCATGAATCAGTACATCCGCATCCGAATGTCCCAGAAGTCCCTTCTCCCACGGAATATCCACTCCGCCAAGGATCAGTTTCCTTCCTTCTGTCAGTTTGTGTACATCATATCCCATTCCAACTCTCATATTATTCTCCTTCTGCCTGACCGGAAAACCCGGATTTAATCAGTGCATACATCAGTTTTTCACAGGCTTCCGGATCACCCTCTTCGATGAGGGACAGGGATATTTTGTCATCCGAAAGTTCTGCTGCTCCGGCGGCATTAAGCCCTGCCGGTGCGTTTGCAAATATGTCCGTGTCCGCATACAACGCTACAGGCACTGCTGCCGGCACTTCTTCCTCTATTCCATTAAAAATCATAACTGCCGTCGTAGATACGAATCCGTCACCACTTGCTGCTGTAGGCACAGAAACAAAAGGAATTTTGTACTGAGAAGCCACATAACGGCTGATGTCATGGATCGTACCAGAACCTACCGCAAGGATCAGATCAATATCCTCATCCATATAGTTCTCAACGATCTCTACTGCATGCTGGTCAGCTTTCAGATCATCTGCATCCAACACCAGAACCTGACATCGGTCATAAATATCTTCCATGATTTCTTCTGTTGCCTTACAGGTATTTGTGTCACAGATCAGAAGCGGAGATATGTATTCCTTCAGGAATCCCTCTGACATAGCTTCCTCAAGCGCATTTACCGCTCCCGGTTCAATTAAAATTTCCTCTACTTCTACAAGGTGATTCTTCCCGCACCCACGAGGTCGGGCAAAGTCATCCGTATCGACTCGCATTTATTTCTCTCCTCCTGCATTTAATGTGTGATGCTGTCATATTTTCTCAGAGCAGCATACAAAAAACCTATTTTATACAATCCGTTATTATACATGATTCTGTATAAAAAATCAACGCGGACAGCTCCGATAACTGCCTACAGATTCAAATAATTATAAACAACTTTTGAGATTGACCGGATATTTGCAATTGCATTTGCACTGCTCTCGGACATCACACACAAAATATAGGTAGTCTTCGGTCCATAGACAATTGCAATATCATGCTGCTCTTCATCCGTTTCTCCGGTTTTGTTGGCAGTCTTTACATCTTCCGGAACACCCTCCGGGATCTTCGTTGTATTTTCCTGGTTCAGAAGCAGATTCAGCATTTCTTCTGAAGCTTCTTTGCTGACACATTCCCCTTTGTATATCCGTTCGAGCAGTTTGCCACAGTCCTTCACAGTCGTCATATTATGTCCGCCAAGACTCAGTTTCTGGGACGAAGAAGGATGCAGCGTATTTTGATATGTAGTTTCTGTATAGCCTTCTTTTTCCAGATATTTGTTTACCAGTTCTGCTCCATCCAGAAAATCATGTTTTTCAGACTGGAGTCTTCCAAGTTCATTACAGGATTCATTGTCACTGACTGTGATCATATTCCACAGAAGAGTATCTACCTTATCCTTCACCTTTGCGTTGTCTTTGTCCGTTTTCATCAGAGCTGCTTCGTGTTCCAGAACGGTATCCATATCCTCATATGTTTTCGCCATCACAAAAGCTTTGATAAGACTTGCCGAATAAATCTGTGTATCATTCAGTACTATTTCTTCATCCGTATTGAGATCTTTGACATAAACGCTCCATATACCATCATATCCACTCAGCATAGATGTAAGCTGTGGCTCCAGTGTATCCATCCCAAGCTCATCAAGTCCGGTTACTTTTCCCGTCGCATCCACCGGAAAACCATCCTCAGTCACTCCGGATTCCTGAAGCAGTGCCCCATTCGGTCCTCCGAAATAATACGTTCCGGAAAACATCTGGCCGTTCGCTGTCATTTCCAGATCATGTGTCCCTGTTTCCGTCACCATCTTTCCATTCTCATCAAAATAATAATATCCGTCATATGTTGTATTATCGATCACGTAATTGCTGATATACCGAACCTGTGGAGCTGCTGTCAGTTTTCCAAGGTTATTGACCATATAATAGCCGTCAAAATCCACCGTCTCTGCATCTTCATCGGTACTTTTTGCACAGGAAAGCTTCGTGATTTTTACCATGTGGGAACTTCCTGCCTGAAAACATCCAGTCTCATCATGGTAATAAAATCCGTCCAGCATCGTTCCATCAATATTCACATGATCAAAATAATGAACAGCCGGAGAGATATCCTTACTCCCATCTTCTTTCAGGCAGTAAAATCCATCACTTTTTAAAATATATTTCCCTGCCCCGTCTTCAATCGGACGTATCTGGGATTCCCCTGTTACAGACAGAAGACTGCTTGCCGCCACCGGTGCAGTCACTGCAGATGCTGTGGTCATAAACACAAGCCCTGCCGCCAAAATTTTCCAGTTTTTCAAACGGTTTCCGGTTTTCATCTGGTTCTCCTTGTCTATCGTTTAAATAGTAATTGTCCATAGTATACCTGATATTTTCTTTATGTCAAGCTAACCTATTATGTCATTTTCTTCTGAAACATCCCAGAACGCCTGCAGATGTTTTTCCACATTCCCAAGTGTACATGTGCAGGCATCATTCCATTCACGGGGGAAAAGATTCCGATAATCCCGGTTCAGGAATCGTTCATCCATAAGAAGAATTGCTCCCGTATCCTCTTTTGTACGTATCACACGTCCTGCCGCCTGCAGGACTTTATTCATCCCGGGATAGCGATAGGCATAATCAAATCCCTGCTCGCCTTTTTCGTCGTAATACCCTTTCAAAATCTCCCGTTCACAATTTACCTGTGGAAGTCCGGTTCCCACAACCGCGGCTCCAATCAGCCGATCACCGATCAGATCAATTCCTTCCGAAAAAATACCGCCCATAACACAGAATCCTACCAATGTTTCTTCAGTTTCCTCTGTAAACTCCTCCAGGAACTCCTCACGCTCCAGTTCCGTCATTGAAGCATGCTGGCTGATGCATCGCACCCAGGAAACAGAAAATTCATCCTGATAAACCTGATAAACATCTTCCATCAGACGGTAAGACGGGAAAAATACCATGTAATTTCCCTTCTTCTGCCAACTCATCCTCGCAATATATTCTGCAATCTTTCTGTATTCCTCATAGCCTCTTCGGGTATACTTACTGCTGACATCCCGGCAAATCATAAGGCACCTCTTTTTCTGTTCAAACGGTGATTCCACATACATACCGAAGTTTTCACTTCTTGTACTCAGCATCTTCCGATAATACTGTAACGGAAGCAGTGTTGCCGAAAAAAACACCGTACTATTACCTTTATCCAGACATTTCTGCAGATTTTCCGCCGGATTGACGCAAAACAGTTTCATATAAAATCTTCCGTTTTCATCAAATGCCGTATAGACCACATAATTGTCATCCACCAGCTCCGAAATATTTAAAAAGTTTCTTACCGCAAAATAGAAATCAAGGATTCCGTCCACCACTTCCTGCGCTGGTGGTTCTTCAAGAAGCTGATCCAGTTCTCCCTGCACACTTAGGAGACTGATCGGCAGTACTCCGGCATTTTCTTCTACTTTCCATTCACCACAGTTTTCTCGTAACTTCTCCAGCTGTTTTTTGACTTTGCCGAGTTTTTTCCATAATTTCTGACTGTAGGGCTTCACAAATTTTCTGGTCTCGATCACATCATCCAGAGAGATAGACGCACTGTACATCTCTCTTCCCCGATCCACCAGATTATGTGCCTCATCAATCAAGAAAAGATAATTTCCAGATACATTTTCCCCGAAGAAACGTTTCAGATAGACATTCGGATCAAACACATAATTATAGTCGCAAATCACACCATCCATCCAGACAGCCAGATCAAGGCTCAACTCAAAAGGACAGACCTGCCACTTCTGCGCATGACGAAGAAGTGTTTCCCTGTCAAATGACTGTTCCGTTGTCCAGAGTTCATAGACTGCATCGTTGATCCGGTCATAATGTCCTTTCGCATAAGGACATTTTTCCGGATCACATTCCGGCTTGTCGCAGAAGCAGAGTTTTTCTTTTGCCGTGATCGTAACAACTTTAAACAGAAGACCTCTGTCCCGTAATATTTCAAAAGCATCCTGTGCTACTGTCCTTGTAATCGTCCTTGCCGTCAGATAAAAGACCGTCTCAGCCATTCCCTGCCCGATTGCGCGTACTGCCGGAAAAACAGCCGACATGGTCTTTCCGACACCGGTCGGAGCCTGGATAAAAATCTGTTCTTTTTTTGAAATGGCATGATAAATGCCAGATACCATCTTCCGCTGCCCCTTGCGGTATTCAAAGGGAAATTCCAGTTTTTTCATCGATTCATTTCTTTTTTCGCGCCATTCGATCTGATATGCCAGCCATTTATGATAACTGTCAGTAAGTTCTTCATACCATTGTTTCAGTTCTGCTCTGGTAAGTGTCTCCCGAAATCGTTTAATCACTTCGGTATCAAGGTGCGCATACGTCATCTGTATGTCTATTTTCTCCAGGTCATGCGCATCCAGATAGATCCATGCATAGCAAAGTGCCTGCGCACGATGCACCAGTACCGGTTCTTCCATAAGTTCAAGTTTCTTATAAACACCCTTGATCTCATCAATACAAAATTGCTCATCCTGCAAAAAAATCCCGTCTGCCCTGCCTTCTACGCGAAGGATCAGATCATCATACTCTGTATCTTTTTTCAGAGAAACTTCAGGCTGGTAGTGGCTTCCCATCTGCTTCTGTATCTTACGGTGAAGCCTGCTTCCTTTCAGCATGGCTTCTTTATCCGAAGTGCCACTTCCGCTCACCAGATCACCATTTCGTAATATAAATTCTACAAGATTTCGAACCGAAATACGGACGATCGGTTTTTCCATGCTGTTTCTGCCTCCCCTATCTGCAATGCAAAAAGGCGCATACCCGTTTCCGGAATATGCGCCCACGCATTTTCACCTATGCTACGGCAAATTTTGCAATTACTTCATTGAATCTCTTGCTCTCTCCGTAGCATCTTACTGTCAGTTCCCTTGTAAGATCCATGCTCAGAATACCTAAAATGGATTTTGCATCAATGATAATTCTGTTATAAGATATGTCAATATCAAAATCACATTTGGCGGCTTCATTCACAAATTCTTTTACGTCTTCTGTTTCATTTAATCTGATATGTCTTTCAACCATGTGCTTTATCCTCCTGAATCAGATCTGAAAAATATTACCTGCTTACATCTGTGTCAGGACAAAAATATCGTAAATTGCTTTTACAGCAGTTTCGAAATCTCTGTTTTCCACACCAATGATGATATTCAGCTCACTGGATCCCTGATCGATCATTTTTACATTGACATGTGCATGTGCCAGTGCAGAAAATACACGGCCTGCAGTTCCTCTCTGGGACTTCATGCCACGTCCAACAACTGCGATCAGCGCCAGATCAGATTCCATCTCTACAAAATCAGGCTGAACGGCTCTGTGAATGCCAGCAATTACCTGCTGCTCTTTTTCCTCGAATTCATCCTGATGAACGTAAACAGTCATTGTGTCGATTCCAGAAGGAACATGTTCAAAGCTGATCCCCTGATCTTCAAATACCTGAAGAACCTTTCTTCCGAAACCGATTTCACTGTTCATCATGGATTTTTCAATATTAATGGAACAGAAGCCCTTCTTACCTGCAATACCTGTAATCACATATTTCGGTTTGCGGCAGGTGCTTTCTACGATAAAGGTTCCCTTATCTTCCGGACGGTTTGTATTACGAATGTTGATTGGAATACCTTCCTTACGAACCGGGAAGATCGCATCTTCATGAAGAACAGTCGCACCCATATAAGAAAGCTCACGAAGTTCTCTGTATGTAATTGTTTCGATCACTGCCGGATTATCGACGATTCTCGGATCTGTGACAAGGAATCCGGAAACATCAGTCCAGTTCTCATAAATGTCTGCATGGATAGCTTTTGCTACCAGAGAACCGGTAACATCCGATCCGCCACGGGAGAATGTTTTTACAGTTCCGTCTTCCATACCACCATAGAATCCCGGAATAACTGCTCTCTCGCATTTCTGGAGACGCTTGCTTAAAAGTTTATCTGTTTTGTCTGCATCGAAATTGCCGTTTTTATCAAAACGGATCACGGTTGCAGAATCAATAAATTCATATCCGAGATATGCAGCCATTACTTTACCGTTCAGGAATTCCCCACGGGATGCTGCATATTCATTGCCTGCATGTGCCTTAAAATCTGCTTCAATCTGTCTGAACTCCTCCTCAAGAGACAGGTCAAGATTCAAGCCTTTGATGATCTCATAAAAACGTCCCTTAATTTCCGTAAGGACATCTGTGAAATCCTCTCCTGCTTCTGCTTTGCCATAGCATGTATACAGAAGATCAGTTACTTTTGTGTCTGCGGAAAATCTCTTTCCCGGTGCGGACGGTACCACATAACGTCTGCTCTCATCGCTCCTGATGATATCTCCGACCTTCTGAAACTGTTCTGCATTGGCCAGAGAGCTTCCTCCAAATTTTACCACTTTTTTCATAATAATACTTATCACCCTTCTGTTTTCTCTTTTCAGTCAGAAAATCTGTCTCTTATTTTATTGAAAACCTCAGGGTTTTGCAAGTGTTTCTTTATAATATTACATAAAAATTCGCTTTTTATGCACAATATTCGCGGAGAATGTTCTCAAGAGCAGATGCGCTGCTTGTGTGACATCTGCATACCGGTATGGATTTTTTCTTTGCTTCCTCCACTGCACAGTTCACCATTTTATGAGAAACCGTACTTGTAAACAAAATCAGAAGATCCGGTGCACCGATTTTTTTCTTCATGGCTCCTTTTTCTTTTGCAAATACTTTTGCCTTACATCCATATCCTTTGCAGATATCCTCATACTGACATACCATACGTTCATTTCCGCCTACGATTACGATACTCATAGATTCACTCTCCTTTTGTTATCTTCGACTAACTCATGTTTTAAAAATAAAGCGGACGCATAGTTCCGCTTAATGCCTTCGTCTGTTAGCTTGCACTAACTATATATAAAATACTATCATATATTGTTTTGTTTGTCAAAGGATTCTTTTAATTCTGTCACATCACAGACCTTAAGGGTCTTATCTTTCACCGTAAAATGGATATCATGACTGCCATATGCCAGCCCGTAAATCTTATCTGGTTTGTTCTGATAACGGGGACGCGGATCGTTGGCAAGTACTTCCATCAAAGCTTCTCTCTGCTCTGCCGGTACTTTCTCTATCAGTGTTTCCGGGAATTCCACTTCAAGCCGATAATCTTCGATTTTGTCCGTAAAACCGCCTCTCACTTCCGGATGGCTGTCTGCATAAGGAAGATATGGTTTGATATCGTAGATCGGTGTACCGTTCATAAGATCCGCACCTGAAATATGAAGAACCGGTCCCAGTTCCGGATGCAGCTCTGTTTTTTCAAGATGTACAGAAGACAGTCCGAGGCTGTTCGGACGAAACGGTGATCTCGTGGCAAACACTCCCATGCGTGTATTCCCACCAAGTCTCGGCGGTCGTACAGTCGGCGACCAGTTCTCGCGCACTGCCTCAGAAAACTGCCAGATCAGCCAGATATAATCATATTCTTCCAGCCCGCGAAATGCTTCAGGCACCCGGTATTCCGGCTCAAATACGATGGTTGCCTTCAATGCATCCAGCCGGTTACTCTGATGAGGAATCCCAAACTTTGTCGGGAAATCATTGTGGATTCTTGCAATCACTTTCATTCTGTGCTCTTCTGCCATTCTTTTCTCCTGTTTCTTATCTGTTATTTTTGCAACAAAAACAGCCTGCTTCACACAGACTGTTTTGGCTGTTGCATTATTATATTAGCGCTTAATCTTTCAGCGGTCAATGATTTCGATCTCGGTATCGTCTTTGGCATCCAGATTATTGATATATTTTTTCGTCTCCGCCACGATCACATTCGACAGAAGCAACACCGCCACAAGGTTCGGAAGTGCCATCAACGCATTCAGAATATCCGCGATCGTCCAGACAAGATTCAGAGAAATGACCGGTGCGATCACAGCTACCGCTATGTAAAGGACACGATATGGCACAAGACCTTTTCTTCCGGCAAAATATTCCACACAACGTTCCCCGTAATATGCCCATCCAAGCACGGTAGAGTATGCAAAAGAAATAATTCCCACCACAAGAATGACCGGACCCAGAACCGGAATCTGCTGAAATGCCAGCGTCGTCAGGACACCACCATTTGTGATCTGTCCCATATCGATTGCCGGATTTTTCATAATACTGGTGACAAGTACCAGTCCTGTCATCAGACATACAACAACGGTATCCCAGAATGTACCTGTACTGGAAACCAGAGCCTGACGGACCGGATTTCTCGTCTGTGCTGCTGCCGCTGCGATCGGTGCCGAGCCCATACCGGACTCGTTTGAAAAAAGACCTCTTGCAATTCCATACTGCATTGCCATCATAATTCCGCGTCCTACCAGACCACCTGCTGCTGCGCCGGGTGTAAAAGCCATCTTACAGATCGTCACTACTGCCGGTATGATAAAATCATAGTTGATGCACAGAATGATAAAACAGCCAATCACATAAAATGCAGCCATAAACGGAACCAGTTTTTCACAGACATTTGCGATTGCTTTGATTCCTCCGAAAATAACCAGCGCAGTCAGTACAGCTACTGCAATTCCTACCGCTGCCGGAGGAATGTGAAGATTTTCCTGACAGACCGTTGCAATTGCATTTACCTGCGTCGCACATCCGATTCCAAAAGATGCAAAACCGCCAAAAATGGCAAAGATCAATCCGAGCCATTTCATATGAAGTCCACGCTCGAGTGCATACATTGCACCGCCCTGCATACGACCGTCTTTTGTTTTGACACGATATTTAACTGCGATCAGTGATTCACTGTATTTTGTCGCAATACCGAACACACCGGTAAGCCAGCACCACAGCACTGCTCCGGGACCACCGAGGGCAATTGCCGTTCCCACACCGATAATGTTTCCTGTACCGATTGTGGAAGCAAGTGCTGTCGTCAGAGCACCAAACTGACTGACTTCCCCCTCTCCATCAGGATCTTTCGTAACTGACAGCTTAATTGCCGTACCAATTTTTCGCTGGATCACTCCGGTTCGGATCGTCATAAAAATGTGTGTACCAAGAAGCAGAAGAATCATCCACCAGCCCCACACCCAGGCATCAATCTGATTGATCAGGTTTGTTATTACATCCATATTATTTCCTCCCTCGCTTTTCAACCAACAGAACCTGCCACTGGCAGCTTCCTTCGGATGCATGGCAACGAAAAAAGCACAAGGACGTACTTCACGCAATCTGCGCGCTGTACACCCTTGTACTTTTTACGCCGTTTTTATTTATGTAACTGATTATACCAGAAGAATACTACAGCATGCAACTGAAATTTATATCTCAACTCAACCTTTATTCTGTTCCAGTTACTGTTCCATCCAGGCTTTCAGTGCTTTCATGCGGATACGTGCATCTTTGCCGCCAAGATCGTATGTCTGTCGGATCACTTCCACATTACTTTCCATACGGCTGATGTCCAGCTTCTTATCCGGCTGAATCACAAATGTTTCGCCTGCTTTTTCCATTTTTTTCAGCACTTCCAGACTGTGATTGTATACCACATGCCTGTTCTGCAGTGTATGCACAAACTCCGGATATTTATGATAACGGAGCTCTGCCATTTTTACATTCTCAGGCTTTTTGACAAATCCTGCCTCTCTTGTAAGAACGACCACAAGCCGGTCATATCCCATCTTTTTGAATGCCTCGACCGGAATACTGTCTGCGCAGCCGCCGTCAAGGAGCTTCATTCCCTTATAATCAACAATTCTTGAAACATATGGCATTGAAGCCGACGCACGCATGGCATCGATCTGGCTCAGCATGTCAGTAATTTTTATATATTCTGCCCTGCCCGTCTCAACATTCGTACAGGTCACATAAAAAGCTGTATCAGATTTTGCAAAAGCCTCATAATCAAACGGATCCAGCCGTTCCGGAATATCATGGTAACAAAACTGCTTTCCTACTACTTCACCCGTATGCAAAAAGCTCCACCAGCTCATAAAATGTTTATCATTCCGATATTTTTGGAAATAACGAAGGCTTCTTCCTTTTTGCCCGGATACAAAGGAGCAACCATGGAGTGCTCCTGCAGAAACACCGATCACTCCATCGAAATGTATTCCCTGTTCCCAAAACACATCCAGTACACCGGCTGTGTAAATTCCGCGCATTGCGCCGCCTTCCAAAACAAGTCCTGTTTTCATCGTTCTGTCTCACCTCTCTGTTGTCCAATAGCCCCTGATCTTGTCATATGCTTCGTAGAAACTGATCTGGTTTCGCTCTGCCAGTTCTGCCACGCTGTCGTATTCAGGATAACATCTTATCTGTCCGTCCGGCAGGGTACAGATCTTGACCGTTGCACTGCCAAGTAATGTTTCAAATGTACAAAGCTCTCTTTTCAGGATCGTACGCTGCATTTTCCCTCTGCGGATACCAATTGTTGTCGTCTCTGCAAAAATCAGGTTTTCCAGATTTTCTCTGTCCTTCTCTTTACAGATCACTGTCAGAGTATATGCAGGTCTGTTTTTCTTTGTATAGATCGGCATATAGTGTGCTTCTCTTGCCCCGTTTGCCATGAGAAGTTTTAGTACATGTCCCATAACTTCACCACTGCAGTCATCAATGTCCGTCTCCAATTTCCAGACAGTATCTGTCAGTTTTGCATCTGCCGGTTCTGTCTGAATCAGCATTGCACGGAGAATTCCAGGACAGCGATATTCTCTTTTTCCCGCACCAAGTCCACTCTTTAATATCGAAAAATCTTCCGGCAGTTTTTCAGATGTGCAGAAAGCTGCCACTACAGCTGCACCTGTCGGTGTCACCAGCTCGCCCTGTATATCAGTGATTTTCAGTTTCAGGTGATGATCCTCTGCAATGTGTGCAACTGCCGGTACAGGCACCGGAATCTGTCCATGCTGACAGCGGATAAATCCGGTTCCCTCATATAAAACCGGTACGATCACATCAGTAATATCCAGATTGTCCATACAGACTGCAATCGCAGCGATATCCACGATAGAATCAATGGCACCTACTTCATGAAAATGAACTTCCTCTATATTTACACCATGAGCCTTTGATTCCGCATGTGCAAGAATATCAAACACATGCAGCGCCATCTTTTTAGCTCTGTCTGTCATTTCTGATCCCTGAATAATTTCTGTGATCTCCTGCATTCCACGATGCTCATGCAGATGGTGATGTTCTTTTTCATGTGTATGCTCATGATCGTGATGATGTCCCATCTCATGTACATGTTCATGATCATGATGGTGATGTTCTGCTGCATGTGTGTGTTCGTGATCATGGTGATGTTCTGTGTCATGCGCATGTTCGTGATCATGGTCATGTTCCATATCATGGTCATGTCCATGCAGATATTCCATATCATGGTCATGATTATCATGTTCCAGAATCACATTAAAATCACATGCATCCAGCCCTGATTTTTTTACTCTTGAAATTTCTGTCCGAAATCCATTAACCGGAAGACTTTGAAGAGTTTCTTCCAGTACTTTTCTGTCTGCCCCCAGATCAAGGAGCGCTGCCACTGTCATATCTCCACTGATTCCTGAATAGCATTCTAAATATAATGTTTTTCCCATTTACTTCCCATCCCGTTTTATTTTATGTTATATTCTCTTGCTGCCAGACGGTTAATCTGCGTCGCAATATATCCGGCACCATATCCGTTATCAATATTTACCACCGCAATTCCGTTTGCGCAGGAATTGATCATCGTCAGAAGTGCAGACAGTCCGTTCATACTTGCACCATATCCCACTGAAGTCGGCACCGCGATCACCGGTTTATCTACAAGTCCGCCAAGCACACTCGCAAGCGCACCTTCCATACCTGCAACTGCGATCACACAGTTGGCATCCTGAATCACTTCCAGTCTGGAAAACAGTCTGTGTATGCCACTGACTCCGACATCAAAGACTCTGTCTACATGTGAGCCGAAATATTCTGCCGTCTGAGCCGCTTCCTCTGCCACTGCAATATCGGCAGTTCCTGCCGTACATACCGCAATCTTACCGATATGCTCCTTTTCTTTCTTCTCTATCTTGATAATGTGAGACAGTTCATCATATTCCACATCCGGCAAAAGGTCTTTCACAAGTTCATACTGATGTCTCGATGCTCTCGTTCCAAACACTTCACCATTATCCTCATACAACTTCTTAAAGATATGGACAAAATGCTGATCAGCTTTTCCACTGCAGAAGATCACTTCCGGAAATCCATTTCTGATTTCTCTGTGTGAATCCAGCTTTGCATAATCATCCATCACTTCAAACGGTTCTTTACGAAAATAATGTTCTGCTTCCTCGATAGAAAGCTCCCCATTCTTAAATCTTGTCAGTATTTCTCTGGTTTCCAACTCTGTACCTCCTAAAAGCAAGGGAGCATGCTACACACATCCTCCCGACTGTTCTATATATGATACAAGATCATTCCGCCTTTTTTGTCATATCCGGTATCCCACATCTCACTTAAAGAGAACCATTTGTACTCTCCATAGGAAACTGCCTTTACCAGAAGGTCATCCTCTGTTATCTCATATCCTGCCAGAATAAACCAGTGCCAGATATAATCCTCCAGTGCTCCTTTTTCATTCTTATGCTTCAACATCAGATATGGGATCGGACAGGCTGCATCAATCTGTGTTTTTACTGCCTGCACAGCTTCCTCATATGTATGTGTCCCGTGAAATCCTTCCATCTGAAGCCGTGTGTCCTTCACATCTTTCAGGTATTCCCCAAAGCCTTCCATAAAGAGTTCCAGCGTATCAATTCCATTTGGTCTCGGACAGAGATAATGTTTCATAATGTAAGCAAAATCATGATACTCATTCCAGCTTATCTCCTGAATCGGATGTGGATAAAGATTTCTCATATCATTTGTTCTTGCAAAATAAATACAGCTCTCACAAGCTGCAATCGCACCGCATCCTCCATCACGCATAGTCACATCCGTAAAAAGATCCTGATTACCTCCATAGGATTCCTCTACAAAAAAATATTCCAGTTCTTTTTTATGTAATACGGTCTGTTCCACCGTCTATTCCCCCAATATTCTTCTCTCAAGTATTCTGCATCTTTCTGATGCAATTCATCTTTGTTACTATACCATATTTTATCAGAAAATAAAACAAAATCTACTCAAACGATAGCATAAAACTCCCCCAGATATTTTATGTTGACAGGTATTTCTTCTATAATAGAATACTGTTGGTTTTCTTGACACTAAATATACACGCATGCTATAATTTTTGTTATGTTTGTATGTATTCGAGGATTATTGCCGAAGCATACCACTTTTTGAGGAGGAGATAAAATGAAGAAATTCTATGCATGGTATCAGAAGCACATCACCGGTGCGATTTTCATCGGCCTGCTTCTTGGTATCCTGACCGGACTATTTCTGGCAGACCGCTTTACCCCGGTTCTGGCCGTAACCAGTCTTCTTGGTGGCATTTACATGAATGCCCTGAACATGATGATTTTTCCACTTGTATTTTGTTCCGTTGTTATGGGAATCTGCAGCATCGGAAATATCCGCACAACCGGAAAGATCACCGGTGCCGCTATGGTATTTTTCCTTTGCACAACAGCACTTGCAAGTCTTGCCGGACTGATCATTCCGCGACTGATTCATCTCGGTGAGGGTGTTTCCTTCGAGATGGCTACTTCCGATATTGCCGCTACTGATATGAGCAATATTCTGGAAACAGTCAAAAATCTGATTCCATCCAACCCGGTAAGTGCATTTGCTCAGGGAAATATGCTCCAGGTTCTTGTCTTTGCAGTAATCATCGGATTCACCCTGATCTCTGTCGGCGAAAAAGGACAGCCGCTTCTGAATGTAATCGATTCACTCAACGAAGTCTGTTTAAAGGTCATCAGCACGATCATGTACTTTACACCAATCGGTGTTTTCTGTACGATCGTTCCTGTTGTCGAAGCAAACGGTACCGAGACGATCATCTCACTGGCAACACAGCTGATCATCCTCTATCTTGCATTCTTCATCTTTGCATTTGTAGTGTACGGACTTGCTGTAAAAGTAATCGGTAAAGAAAGCCCGGTCAGGTTTTTCAAAACCATTATGCCGGCTGCCCTGAATGCTTTCGGAACATGTTCCAGTTCTGCTACGATTCCGATCAGTAAACAGTGTATGGAAGAAGGTATGGGCGTTTCCAACAAAATCACCAGTATCGCTATTCCACTTGGTGCTACCGTAAACATGGATGCCGTATCCATCCTGATGTCCTTTATGATCATGTTCTTTGCCAACGCATGCAGAATCAACGTCAGCGTCTCCATGATGGTAATCGTACTTCTTGCAAACGTACTCCTCTCTGTCGGAACGCCAGGTGTACCTGGAGGTGCAATCGCATCTTTCGCAGCACTCGCAACTATGGCTGGACTTCCTGCCGGTGTTATGGGCGTTTACATCAGTATCAATACGCTCTGTGATATGGGTGCAACCTGTGTCAACGTTATCGGAGACCTTGCATGCTGTGTCGCATTAAAAGGTCGTCTGAAAATCGACGAGAAAAAATAATTACATATCTGCTTTGCAGTACAAAAAAGCTGGATGCTATCAACTCTGATTTTGATAGCACTCCAGCTTTTCTTTTATGCTTAAAATATCTTTCGTCTATTTCACGGAAATCACATAAGATTTGTCAAATATTTCTGTCGGTTTCAGCGTATTAATATTCGGTTTCTTTGACAATTCTTCATTATAGCCGGTATTGTCACAGCGTCCCATCCATGGTTCAAGGCATACAAATGGTGCTCCGATTGCAGACCAGATACCAAAGTTCGGAAAACCTTCACATGAAATTTCCACGTAAGGAGTACCGTCCGGTAAAACGATTCCGGCTTTTGTAATCTGTCCGTCATCAAAGATCAGTGCACCTTCATCAAACATATGCTCATCGATCAGACAGGTGCCGTTTTCCAAAGAAAGTGTATGCGGCTGATCCGGCATTGCCGTCGCATATTCCGGGTGCAGCAGGCAATAGGTAAGTTCTTTCTGTCCACTGAATGTCAGATGGTACTGGCTCTGCACCGTGTCCGGAAGAACCGGAACATTAAATGCCGGATGTGCACCGATTGTAAAATACATGATCTCCTGATCTTTATTTACAACTTTCCATGCCACCGTCAGATCGCGTCCGTTTAACGTATGGGTAATGTAAAGCTGAAATTCATACGGCCATGCTTTCTTCGTCGCATCCGTTGCTTCCAGTAAATGCGTCACAGATGTTTCTGTTTCTTCAACACAGGTAAATTCCATATCACGGGCAAATCCATGCTGTCCGGATGTATAAGTCTCTCCTCCGATCAGGCAGGTGTCCTTATAAAAACGTCCTACATTCGGAAAAAGTACCGGCGCGTGGCGTTTCCAGTATTTCGGATCTGCATTCCAGAGAATCTCACGATTGTTTTTTTATCAAAGATTCCTAACAGTTCTGCCCCGTGGTCACTGATCATTACACGGAGTTCTTCGTTTTCAATTGTATGCAAAGTACAAAAAGCCTCCCTATGATTATTCTGCATTTATTATAACAGCTTTTTTCTGAGAAAGCCACCTGCACCTCCTCGATGTACAATGCAAAAAACCCACAAACTGTCACCTTACAGTTCATGGGCTTTTCTTTAGTCTTAAATTATATTTAGTTCTGTTCTGCGATATGTCTTGCTACGTAGATACCACTTGCAGATGCGTGGGACAGGGAATGGGTAACACCACTTCCGTCACCGATCACATACAGTCCTTTGTAGCAGCTCTCAAGATTATCGTCAATCTCAACTTCCATATTGTAGAATTTGACTTCGACACCATACAGCAGTGTATCGTCGTTGGCAGTTCCCGGAGCTACTTTGTCCAGTGCATAAATCATTTCAATGATACCATCCAGAATACGCTTCGGAAGTACAAGACTCAAGTCTCCAGGTGTTGCAGTAAGCGTTGGTGTGACAAGTCCCTCTTCCACACGTTTCACGGTACTTCTACGTCCACGTACAAGGTCACCGAAACGCTGTACAATGACACCACCGCCAAGCATGTTCGAAAGCCTTGCAATACTTTCACCGTATCCGTTACTGTCTTTGAACGGCTCAGAGAAATGTTTGGAAACAAGAAGGGCAAAGTTGGTATTCTCGGTCTTCTTCTCATCTCCCTCATAGCTGTGACCGTTTACGGTGATGATTCCGTTGGTGTTTTCATTTACAACGATTCCGTTCGGGTTCATACAGAATGTACGGACATTATCTTCGAATTTCTCTGTGCGGTAAACGATCTTACTCTCGTAAAGCTCATCTGTCAGATGTGAGAAAATAACTGCCGGAAGCTCTACGCGGACACCGAGGTCCACACGGTTGGATTTGGTAGGAATCTTAAGGTCCTTACAGACGTTTTCCATCCATTTACTTCCGCTTCTTCCAACAGAAACAATACATTTCTTACACTCGTAAGAGCCTTTTGCGCAGATCACACGGTATCCATCTTCGAAAACCTCCAGTTTTTCAACCGGTGTATCAAAATAGAAATCCACATGATCTTTCATTGCATTATACAGATTCTCCAGAACGATATAGTTGATATCTGTTCCGAGATGACGTACGGACGCATCCAGAAGATTCAGTTTGTTCTGCAGGCAGAGTTTTTTGAATTTGGTCCCAGCTGTAGAATAAAGCTTTGTTCCCTGTCCGCCGTATTCCATATTGATATCGTCTACATATTTCATCAGCTCAATAGCTTCGCTCTTGCCGATATGTTCATACAGTGTTCCGCCAAAGTCATTGGTGATATTATATTTTCCATCAGAGAATGCACCTGCGCCGCCGAAACCGCACATGATCGAGCATCTCTTACAGTTGATACAGTTTTTAATCTTTTTGCCGTCGATCGGACATTTTCTTTTTTCAAGAGAATATCCCTCTTCAAAAACAGCCACTTTGTAATCCGGTTTTTCCTTCATCAGCTCATATGCTGCAAAAATCCCTCCCGGGCCGGCACCAATAATGATTACATCATAGTTCATGCATCTTCCTCCTTGTGAGTATTGCTTCTTCCCATCTGTTTATATCCCTCATCCATTTGCAGCAGGACATCCCTGTTGCATAAAAAAAGCTGTCGCAGAAGGTATCATGACAATTCCTGTCACTTCCATTCATTACGGCAGTTGGAAAAATGTTCAACATATGTATTGTTAACCATAATCCTTATCTATATTACAGGATTCCTCATTCTTTGTCAAGCACTGTTTTTGTGCGAAAATCAGATGTTTTTCTGTAAAATACAAAAGCACTGCCATTTTCAGACAGTGTTTTGTATCAGTTCAAAAGAAAAATAGCAAAATTCAAATATCCTGCAAAGGTCAGCCACACCAGATATGGGATCATCAGGTATCCTGCCTTCTCCGAAAGATGATAAAAGGCTTTTGTACAGAGATATACCAGGTACCACAACAGCAACAGCCATGCAAACGAAAACAGATACCATCCCGCATTAAAGAAAAATACCGGCCACAGAAAGTTCACTGCAAGCTGTATTCCATACAGCGTCAATGCTTTTTTCTTCTCTTCCGATTCCGGCAGACGCGCGATCAGATAAGATGCTGTTCCCATCATTGCAAACAGTCCGGTCCACACTACCGGAAATACCCATCCCGGCGGAGCAAGCGGAGGCTGATTTAATTTTTCAAATGTATCCATGCTTCCCTGTGTCAGAAATCCGGAAACAGCCCCAACTCCAAGCGGCACTGCCAGACAGGTGAGCAGTGTTTTTGTTCTTTTCTTCAAAAAAATCCCTCCTGTTTTTCTCGACATTTCTAATGTCTATTTTATGAAAAACAGAAGGAATTATTCATTTTACACCTTTACATTTTATGTTTCTTTGCGTCAAAGAACGCTTTTGTTTCTTTTACTACGACTCCACTCAATGCAAACAGTGCGATCATATTCGGAATTGCCATCAGACCATTGAAGATATCTGCAATGGTCCATACAGCACTTACTGTCATGTAAGGTCCGCTAAATACTGCGAGAATATATAACCAACGGTATACAATGATTTTTTTCTGGTGTCCGTTTGTCAGATATTCCAGACAACGTTCACTGTAGTAATCCCATCCAAGGATGGTAGTAAATGCAAAGAATACAAGACAGAGCATCAATATAAATGCTGTGAATTTCGCCGGAAGCGGAAGTCCGTGCTGGAATGCATATGTAGTAACCTGTACGCCTTCAATACCTTCTACCTGCCATGCGCCTGTCAGGACAATAGACAGACCTGTCATTGTACAGATAATGATCGTATCAATAAAAGTACCTGTCATACTTACCAGACCCTGACGTACCGGCTCTTTTGTCTGAGCTGCTGCTGCTGCGATCGGTGCACTACCAAGACCTGCCTCATTGGAGAAAATTCCTCGTGCGACACCTTTCTGCATTGCCACGATCATGGATCCAACCACACCACCTGTCACTGCCCTCGGGTTAAACGCTGCTTTTACAACAGTTACGATTGCTGCCGGGATCTCCGTAATGTTGCAGATGATCAGAGCAACACTGAGCACAATATAGATTACTGCCATAAATGGTACAATGATCTGGCTGACTGTTGCAATTCGCTTCAGACCTCCGATCAGGATTGCTGCCACACAGAATGCAAGAATCAGAGAAGAAACAACAACAGCCACAGAATACTGTCCCAAAAACGGGATATTGATGCAGTTTGTTTTATTTGGATCAAAGAAGTTCTGTACCGCACTGGAAATACCATTTACCTGGCTGAAAGTACCGATACCAAAGAGACCAACACATACTCCAAAGAATGCAAAGATCTTTGCAAGCCATTTCCATTTGCTTCCCATACCTTTTTCGATATAGTAGAATGGTCCGCCAAGGCTGTGTCCGTCCTCGGCAACCACACGATATTTGACTGCCAAAAGACCTTCTGAATATTTGGTTGCCATTCCGAAGAAGGCTGCCACGATCATCCAGAACAATGCTCCCGGACCTCCGGCACAGACTGCTGTTGCCACGCCGACGATATTACCGGTACCGATCGTTGCACTCAGTGCTGTACATAAAGCTGCAAAACTGGAGATTTCTCCGTCTCCCTCTTCTTCATTCTTAAACATCCATTTCAGAGCCAACGGAAGACGACGCACCTGAAGGAACCCAAGTCTGCTGGTAAGAAGGACACCACCGGCTATGATCAATACCATAAGCGGCACTCCCCAGACTTTGTCATCCACTGCAACTAAGAAATTATTGATTGCTTCCCACATCTCAAAAAGTTCTCCTTACGTATGTATTTTTCAGCATCATAAACAAGGGAAATAATAAAAGAATCAATCTCTGATAAGAAAAGGATAAAAACACGAATCTGTGAAACTCAGACTATAAAAACAGAACTAATAAAAGAATAAACTTCCAGGATGTAATTATAAAAAAGCATCCTCTGTCCTTTTGCCTGAGAGATTCAAGACGCTTACGCGTCGCTTGCACCTTCGGCCCCTGTACTGAAACAGGTGTCTCCAGAGAAACGATCCATTTACAGTTTCTGTCCGATAACACGGATACCTGAGAGTTTTACTCCTTCGGTGGGCCCTGGCCTCTTTCCTGCAAACTTCTCCTCGTTATTGCTGTCACTGCGTTATACTATAGTGCTAAATCATTAAGATGTCAAGAGGGAAAATTTTTTCTTCCCTCTTGACATTTTTTGTTAATTAAATGTATTTTATTTCGGGCTGACAATCTTTCCTGCTACTGCACATGCTGCCGCAGTCTTCGGAGATGCCAGATAAATTTCCACTTTGGATGTTCCCATACGGCCGAGGAAATTACGGTTGTTTGTTGCCACAACGCGCTCTCCGTCTGTCAGGATACCGCCTGCTCGTCCGCAGCACAATCCACATCCCGGATGTGTGATCATCGCCCCTGCTTCAGCCAGAGTATCCAGAATACCAAGCTCGATTGCCTGTCTGTAGATCTTACGGCTTGCCGGTGTTACGATCAGTTTTACATAATCAGCAACTTTTTTGCCTTTCAGAACTTCCGCTGCTGCTGCAAGGTCTTCCAGACGTCCGTTTGTACAGGAGCCGATAAATACCTGATCGATCTCAGTTCCTTCCAGTGCGCTGACATCACGAATCTTATCTACCTGAGACGGGCATGCCAGAACCGGAACAAGATTTTCTGCACGATAGGTCACAGTTTTAAGATATGTGGCATCCTCATCTCCGACAAGGCTCTTCTGGAAATCGTTCAGCTCAATCTCGCAGTACTCTGCCGTTTTTTCATCCGGAGTAAAGAGCGCACATTTTGCACCTGCCTCGATTGCCATGTTGGCAATTGTCATGCGGCTTGCCACAGACATATTCTTCACTGCACTTCCTGTAAATTCCAGTGCACGATATGTAGCTCCGTCTGCACCGAGATCTCCGATCAGACGCAGGATCACATCTTTTGACATAACATTTTCCGGAAGTTCTCCGTCGATCACAACTTTGATCGTTTCCGGAACTTTGATCCACATAGTACCTGTTCCGAGGATACTTGCCATTTCGGTATAACCGATACCGGAAGAAAAAGCGCCGACACATCCGTAAGTAGTCGTATGGCTGTCTGTACCAAATACGATGTTGCCCGGTTTCACATAACCAGCCTCTGTCATTAACTGATGGCAGATTCCGTCACTTCTATGTACGTTTTTCATGCCATATTTTTCTGCAAAAGCATCTCCTGTATGGAAATGCCTGGTATCATCAAGCTGGCTTGCCGGAACAAGGTGGTCATAGATCAGGACTACTTTGTCCGGATCCCATAATTTCTGAAATCCCATTTCTTCAAATTTCTCTGCAACAAACGGAATAAAAATATCGTGGATCATCACTCTGTCGACATTGACTGTGACGATATCACCCGGTTTTACGGCATGACCTACATTGTTTCTGATAATCTTTTCAATAACTGTTTCGCCCATCTGATCTACCTCCTTAGTCCAGTCCGTTCAGTTTACGCATGGCTTTTACAAGTCCGCCCGCCTGAATGATGCTCATCAGGTTCTCCGGCAGGGAAGCGATCGGGTACTGTTTGTCATTGTAATCTACATGTTCATTCATCACAACAGTCACAGAATCTCCCTCTTTGACATCCTCATGAAGATCCGGCTGTTCGATCAGAAGAAGACCATTGTTAATAGAATTTCTGAAGAAAATTCTTGCAAAAGATTTCGCGATGACACACTGGATTCCAAGTGCCTTGATGATCTCCGGTGCCTGCTCTCTTGATGAACCGCAGCCGAAGTTTTTGCCCGCAACAATGATGTCGCCTTTCTGGATCTGACCAGCCAGTTCCGGGCGAAGCGGGCTGAATCCGTACTGTTTCATATCGTCGATTGTTTTGAGTGCCAGATACTCGGTCGGAATGATAATATCTGTATCGATGTCATCGCCAAGTACCCAGACTTTACCTGTAAACTTTTCCATAATCTATGTTCCCTCACTGAATATGTATTCGCTGATTATATTCTGCTTTTATTTTTCTGACTTCTCAGATTTCAGACGGCAGTGCAATTTTTCCCGCAATTGCAGATGCGGTAACGGTTGCTGCAGATCCGAGATATACTTTGGAACTCGGATGTCCTGCACGTCCCTTGAAGTTACGTGTTCCTGTACTGATCAGCACTTCGTTTTCGCCGATAACCCCCTGGCAGCTTCCCCAGCATACACTGCAGTTCGGGTTCATAACGATTGCGCCTGCTTCCATAAAGATGTCAAGCAGTCCTTCTTTTAACGCCTGACGATAAATGGTCTGGCTTGCCGGAACAACAAGGAAACGTACTTTATCTGATACTTTCTTTCCTTTGATGATCTCGGCACCCACACGCAGGTCTTCGATACGTCCATTGTTACAGGAACCAAGGAATGCTTCGTTGATCTCAATGCCACATGCTTCTTCCGCCGGAACAACATTGTCTACAAAATCCGGTCTGGCAACTACCGGACGGACTTTGCTCAGATCAAATGTGTATTCTCTTACATATTTTGCATCCGGATCACTGTGGAAAACAGCTTTTGGCTCACGTCCATGCTCTTTCAGATAATCCATGGCTTTCTCATCAGCTTCAAAGATACCGGTCTTTGCGCCGGCTTCTACTGCCATGTTGCAAAGTGTCATACGATCACTGATACTCAATGTCTTTGCACCTTCTCCGGTAAATTCCATTACCTGATAGTTACATCCGTTTGCACCAACTTCGCCGATGATCGTAAGGATCAGGTCACGTGCGGTCACACCTTCCTGAAGTTTCCCTGTCAGGTTGAATTTTACGGATTCCGGAACAAGTACCCATGAAGTACCTGTTACCATTCCGTAAAGGAAATCTGTGCATCCCACACCGGTACCAAATGCACCGAGTGCACCGTAGGAACATGTATGACTGTCTGCGCCAAAGATCAGCTCGCCCGGACGCACATAATTTTCAATCATGACCTGATGACATACACCTTTGCCTTCCCAGAAATCAATGTTGTTTGCTTTTGCAAAATCTCTCATTTTTTTCTGAGACGCTGCTGTTTTCGGGCAGTCAGACGGTACGTTATGGTCCACGATAAATACAAGTTTCTTTGTATCTGCAATGTGCGGATTTTTTAATTTATTGTTATACATATCAACAGTCAGATGTGTCGTTCCGTCGTTACTCATCAGACGGTCAAGCTGTACGGTATGGATATCACCTGGCTTTACGCTCTCCACTCCGGCAGCCGCTGCAATAATTTTTTCTGCGATTGTCATTCCCATGGCTATTTCTCCTCCTTGTTCAGTGAAGCGATCAGACCGCCCTGATTCAGAATTCCCTGCATATATTCCGGGAGTTTTGTACAGGTATAAGTCTTGCCGTTTGCAACTGCTGTTCCGTCAGACATATGGAGTTCCATGGTATCTCCGGTTGCTACATTGTCCGGAAGATCTTTACAGACTATTGCCGGAAGGCCGATATTGATTGCATTTCTGAAGAAAATTCTTGCAAAAGATTTTGCAATGACAGCCTGTACACCAAGTGCTTTAAGGACGCCCGGTGCCTGCTCTCTGGACGAACCACAGCCAAAGTTTTCTCCGCCTACTACGAAATCTCCAGGTTTTACTTTTTTTGCAAAATCAGGATCTAATGATTCAAATGCATGACCTTTCATTTCATCCAGGTTCGGCAGAAGCAAATACTGGGATGCAATGATCTGGTCTGTATCAAGGTCATTATGAAATTTAAAAATTGTTCCCTTTTCCATAATAATAATTCCTTTCTATGTATAACTATTCAGTTTCTCTCTATTTTACCACAAAATACGTGAATAGAAAATGTATATTTAGATGACTTTATGCTGCAACCATTTCCGGCTGTGAAATCTCCATGTAAAAATAATTCCACGAAGTGTCCAGTCTGCAAACATACCGATCCAGACACCCATCGGTCCGAATCCCATAACTCTGATCAGAAATACACAGAGACAGAATCTACACGCCCACATCGTACAGCAGGAAACGATCATGGAAAATTTCACATCACCGGCAGCTCGAAGTCCATATCCAGGTATGAATGCCATGATCCAGACAAGCGGCTTTACAATTGTGATCCACATCACCATATGAAAACACATATCTGCACTTTCTTTTTCCATACCACCAAGGATTGTGATTGGTTTTGTCAGTGCAAATACGCCAAGACAGCTTATGATGATAATAACTTCTGCGATCACGCAGAGTTTTTTTATGTAATAGACTGCTTCGTCTTTTCTTCCGGCACCAAGGCACTGGCCGACGATCGTCATCAGACCGACTCCGACGCCGATTGCCGCGATACCATTTAAATTCTCCAGAATATTTGTCATTGCCTGTGCTGCGATCGCCGCTGTCCCCAGCGTAGAAACTGTAGACTGGATTGCAAGTTTACCAAGCTGAAACATACTGTTTTCGACACCTGATGGAATGCCCAGCCCAAGGATACGTCTGATCATACTCCAGTCCGGACGGATTTTGAAATAATCACGTACAACAATCTCCTGACCTTCTCTTTCTTTTCGAAGCTGGATTATAACGACAACTGCACAAAAAATACGGGAAATCAATGTAGAAAGTGCCGCACCTGCGACTCCCATATGAAATACCCAGATCATCACTGCATTTCCTGCAATATTCATGACATTGGAAATCATCGAAATGATCATCGGTCCTTTTGTATTATCCTGTGCCCTGAAAATAGAAGCTGCTGAATCATAAGCTGCGATGAACGGGAACGACAGAGCTGTATAGAAGAAATATGTTTCCGAAGCACTCATGACCGCCGGTTCTACCGAGCCGAAAATCAGCCTCAGGAGTGGTTTCTGGAAAACAAGACAGATCAGACTTACCGCTACCGAAATAGCTGTTATGATAAACAACACCTGTCTTGCAGATTCGTTTGCTTTTTCTTTGTTTTTCTGTCCTATGTACTGTGCACAGACGATCGCACCGCCTGCAGCCAGTGCGGAAAATGCCTGAATGACAAGCACGTTGATTGAGTCAACCAGTGATACCGCTGAGATTGCCGCCGAACCGACATTACTTACCATCATGGTATCCGCAGTTCCCATGATGGAATTAAGCAGCTGTTCCAGCACGACCGGAATCAGAAGACTGCAAATCAGGCGATTAGAAAACATATGCTGTTGCTGTTCCATTTTCACTCAACTCCCCCATAATTCATTTCCAAACTTTACCAGCGGTCATGCCGACTTTGACATTATGTTCTTTTCCGCAGGATAATACAAGTTTTTATCAAAGAACATATTATGGGAGCAGTTCGTATGCAATACGCGGGCTTCCATCCGGGACATGTACGATGCCGCAGCTTACAAAACCGTATTTTTCCAATACGTGCTGCATTACTTTGTTGTCCGTATGTGTATCGATCCGAATATGCGGCACTTGTGCGCTGCAGTAATCCATGACATGACCAAGAACGCCCTGCACTGTTCCGTCGCTGGCTACACGATGCACGGCAGCATAAGGTTCCTCTGACTTCCAGTTTCCTTCTTCTATCTCCAGATAGGTCGGATCTTCTCCTATAATAAAGGCGAATACTGCATGAATGTCCGCTTCCTCCAGTACATACAAATTTCCCTGACAGATATCTTCCTCTATCAGAGCTTCCGGTTCGTCATCTTTTCCCCACTGTGAATGGTTGCCGTTTTTTCTCATAAACTGTCTTGCCATCTCGTAGATTTCCCGGATTCTCGGAAGATCCCACGGTGTAGCTTTTCTTATTGTACAGGACATGTATTTATCCTCGCTCTCTGTAAATTATAATAGTTACTGTCCACTCCGTTCGCAGCAACTTATAACACTCCCTGCTCCTGCATCTCTCTGGACACGGAAACATATTCTTTGCTGTTCTCAAGGATTCCAAGTTTTTCTTCCCAGATAAGGTTTCGTTTGATCTTTGCAGGACTTCCCATCACAAGGGAACCGTCCGGTATCACAGTATTCTTCGTCACAAGACTTCCTGCTCCTATAATACAGTCATTTCCAATCTTTGCACCGTCAAGTATCACTGCCCCCATTCCAATCAGCGTTCTGTCCCCAATCGTACAGCCATGAATCACTGCATTATGTCCCACTGTAACATTATTTCCGATACAAACCGGCATGTTACGGCTCACATGAACTGTACAGTTCTCCTGAATGTTTGACTCCTCCCCAATCACAACCGGAGCTTCATCCCCACGGATCACAGCAAAATAAAGCACACAACTATCATGCCCGATCGTCACATCACCCGTGATCACCGACTGTTTTGCAATTCTCGCATCTTCTGATATTTTTACACTTTTATAATTCATTGTATTTTCCTCGGATTATCAAAATTAGACTGATATAATTTATTTCTTACTTTAGTATGTAATAAATGCAAGGATCATATACACCACGACCGACACAATACAATACAGTGAATTTGTCGTAGATACATATGCGCTTCCGTCTTCACGCTTAAGGAAAGTCTGCATACTAAACGTAGCCGGTGCGGACATATAGGTGATCACTGCCAGATCCAGTAATTTATTACTTCCGATAAAACTATGTACCGCCAGAAGGACACACACGATCATAACTGCCTGCAGCACAATACGCATCACGATTGTCCGAACACACGGTCCCAAAAGTTCCGGTGTCAGTTCCATGCTGAAACCTACTACGATCAGAATGATTGCTGTCAAAGCTGCAGTCAGAATGTTTTCCACACTTGTGTAAATCCCACCTGCCGGACTGACCAGAATAAACTTAATCACACCGGTCAGTCCTGCAATGATACCGAGTACGCTCGCAATAAACGCTGGTGTCTTCACAGCGCTGACCGCAAGCTTCTTCACATTGATCTTCTCGCCGTTCTCGGTCTGGCCAAGCATTCCCATATAAATACTGAATCCAAAAAGCAGTCCCGCAATATCAAGAACTGCAATCTGTGACAGGTTCTCCTGTCCGCAGAGACTTGTGTACAGAGGATATGCCATCGAGCCGCCCTCATACACACTGACCATAAATGGCAGATACTTACGGTAATTTTCTGTCATAAGCGGCTTCATAAGGAATCCGATGCCAAAAGATACAACCAACATGATGAACATGATCCCGACTAGCTTTGCCGTTTCTGCTCCATAATCCGATGTTGCCAGTGCATGAAAAATTGCCACCGGAAGCATGATGTTTGTAACCAGTGCTTTCATGTTGTCGATGCCGTTCTTGTTCAGCACTTTCCATTTCCGGCATAAAATACCAAGAATGATCATCACCAGTACCGGTGATATTATTTCCAGAACTTTCATCTTTTTCTTCTCCCTTAAATCAGCCGTCTTAAATATATTATGTATCAACGCAAACAAAATCACAAGATATTTTGTCTGCTTGTTTTTGTTTCCAGTACATAAAAAAGACCCAAAAGCTTATATCTGCTCTGAAACAGAGTGTTCATAAGACTTTACGGGCCTTTAATAGTTAAACAAAAAGATAAATCTGAGCTTTACAGATTATTTACCTGCAACCTGAGCTGCAACTTCTGCTGCAAAGTCATCCTGACGTTTTTCGATACCTTCGCCAGTTTCGAAACGAACGAAACCTTTGATTGTGATCTTAGCGCCGTTTACTTTAGCAACTTCTTCTACGTATTTAGCAACAGTCTGTTTTCCGTCTTCTGCTTTAACGTATACCTGGTCAAGAAGGCAGATCTCTTTGAGTTCTTTCTTGATACGTCCAGTGATCATACCCTGGATAACCTTCTCCGGTTTCTGGGATTCTTTCGGATCGTTCTGGATCTGAGCAAGAAGGATTTCTTTTTCATGCTCGATATATTCAGCACTTACTTCGCTGTCGCTTGTGTACTGCGGTTTCAGAGCTGCAATCTGCATTGCTACGTTTCTAGCCATTTCTTTCACTGCATCGTTAACAACATCTGTTTCAACGTCTACAAGAACGCCGATTTTTCCACCCATATGTGTGTAAGAAGCAACGAATCCGTTTTCTTCTTTCACCTGAGCAAATCTTCTGATGTGCATGTTCTCACCGATAACTGCGATCTGAGCTGCAAGAGCTTCGTTTACAGTCTTGGTTGTATCAAGCGCCCATGGCTCTGCAAGGAAAGCATCGATGTCAGCTGCGGAAGTTGTAAGTGCCTGTGCTGCAACATCTGCAACATAGCTCTGGAATTTTTCATTCTTAGCAACGAAGTCTGTCTCAGAGTTAACTTCTACAACAACTGCGTTCTTCTCATCATCAGCAACAAGAGTCTTGCAAAGACCTTCTGCTGCAACACGGCTTGCTTTTTTCTGGGCTGTAGCAAGACCTTTTTCACGCAGGAATTCTACTGCTTTGTCCATATCGCCATCTGTAGCTGTAAGAGCTTTCTTACAGTCCATCATTCCGGCACCGGTCATTTCTCTTAATTCTTTTACCTGAGCTGCTGTAATAGCCATTGTATTTTCCTCCTGGAATTATTAAATTAATTATTCCTCTGTAGCTTCTTCAACTTCTGCTTCTTCAGCTTCTGTTGTTCCCTGATTTGCTTCGATAACAGCGTCTGCCATTTTTGAAACGATCAGTTTTACGGCACGGATAGCATCATCGTTACCCGGGATTACATAATCCAGTTCTTCCGGATCACAGTTAGTATCGCAGATACCGATAAGCGGAATACCTAATGTATGAGCTTCCTGAACGCAGATTCTTTCTTTCTTAGGATCAACGATGAAGATTGCGTCCGGAAGACGTTTCATCTCTTTGATACCGCCAAGGTTTTTCTGCAGTTTAGCAAGTTCTTTTCTTAATTCAATAACTTCTTTCTTAGGAAGTACTTCGAAAGTTCCGTCAGCTTCCATAGCTTCGATCTGTTTCAGTCTTGCAATACGGCTCTGGATTGTCTTGAAGTTTGTAAGCATACCACCAAGCCATCTTTCGTTTACATAGAACTGTCCGCAACGCTCTGCTTCTGCTTTGATAGCATCCTGAGCCTGTTTCTTAGTTCCAACGAAAAGAATGTTTCCGCCATTAGCTACGATGTCAGCTACTGCATTGTAAGCATCGTCTACCATACCTACAGACTGCTGAAGGTCGATGATGTAGATACCGTTTCTTTCTGTGTAGATGTACGGAGCCATTTTAGGGTTCCATCTTCTTGTCTGATGTCCGAAATGAACACCTGCTTCCAAAAGCTGTTTCATTGAAATAACGCTCATGTTTGTTCTCCTTTTTGGTTAAATTCTTCCGTACAGATCATTTTCTATCCGGACCCAACCTCACACCGTAAGGGCACCATCCATCGGAATCTCTGTACGTGACTTTTTATTTGTGCGTCAGTGCGCACATTGCAACTTCTAGAGTATAGCATAAGAAAGCCCTCCGTGTAAAGAGGGTTTTCGCAGTTTTCGGTATATTTTTGCTGGATTTTACCATGTTCACGCACGATGCCGTTCACATATTGCCTCGCAGACCAGAGCAACGGTCTGACGAACTAATCGGTAACTCCGACCATGCATTCTTTCAGGACAACCTTCAAGAATGGGTCTCCGTAACAGCTGTATTTCGTCAGTACCTAAAGGCGCTCTGTAAATGTCTGCTACGACAATACTGTAACTGCATCATACTGATACCGGCAAAATGCAATTAAAAACACAGCAAACACATTTAGTGGCGATAACGCTATCCCTTCAACCGTAAAAGTTCTTCCTCAGTCAGGAGACGGCACTCACCTTTCTTGAGATTGTCGGGGAGGGTAAGCGGACCCATGGAGATTCTCTTGAGGTAGATGACTGGTTTTCCGACTGCTGCCATCATCCTCTTGACCTGATGAAACTTGCCTTCGTGAATTGTCAGATGCAATTCTGTATACACTTCCGGCAGATTTTCTATGCGCACACGACCTGGTTGCAAATCACCGGCCCCTTCCCAGCTTCCACCGACGATCTCCGCTCTGGCCGGCATGGTCAGTTTCTCTTCTCCGATATCCACACCATTCTCCAGTTTCTCGATGTTTTCCACCGTAAGCTTTCCCTCCACGCGGACAAAATATGTTTTATCCACATGTTTTCCAGGTGCAAGAAGCTCATGTGCTAGCATCCCGTCATCTGTAATAAGAAGTAAGCCTTCTGTATCTTTGTCCAGACGTCCTACAGGAAACAGCCCTTTACGGTCAGATGGAACATATTCCATAACTGTCCGATCGTTACGGTCCTCCGTCGCACTGACGCAGCCGGCCGGTTTGTTCAGAAGATAATAGACAAATTCCGGTGCCGCACCCACCGTTTCCCCTGAAAGCACAACCACATCATTCTCCGGATCGACTTTAATCTCCGGTTTCTTCGCCGGTACACCGTTCACCTGAACCTGCCCTTTCTGTATGAATTTTTTCACTTCACTTCTGGTCCCCTTTCCCGCATCTGCGAGAAACTTATCCAGCCTCACTGCCTTTGCCATATATACTCCTTATTCTGATTCAACAGTACTATCCAGATATATTTCTGAAGGTGCATCTGCCCCTCCAATAATTGCCTGTGTTACCACATCTTCCTCATCATCTGTATACACTGTCTCTTCTTTTGTCACCGGTGCATCCACCTGCATACTACTCTGTATGATTCCCAGCTCTGTAATCTTTTCTTTTACGAAATCAGGAAGTTTTTCTTTCTTCAGTCCATATGTATTCACAGCCTCGCCTTTATCTGTAAACACTGATACATAAATATTCTGATAGATTTCTGAATCTTTGTCAACGTATCCATTGTATCTTACGGTCAACGCCTCTTTTAAAGCTCTTATTTCTTCCGGCTTCTCATAGGTCACATCTTCCTGCTGTCCATCCTCATCATTAAAATAGTTCAGCATGATCTTTTCAATATCCAGATCTTCTACCGTCAGAGGATAACCTGTTTCCTTAAGAATTGCAAGAGTATTTTTAAATGAAGGATATATACCAACTATCCATTCTGCATACTGTACATCTGCCTTAGTATTTCCTGGTATCATATTATTCACATCCTGTTTACCAGGAAGCTGATAAGCAAAATCAATTTTTACCTCAGGTGTTTGCATAAAATCTTCTGCTGTTGCAGCATCGACATCCTTCTTCATCACTTCAAGGAGTTGCTTTATTTTATCAGGATCATTCTGGAAGATACTGAATCCCTTTCCACTTGCATCATTCAGTCCAATATTTTTCAGATATTTCTGATCAAGATCAAGAAAACCGAATTTCTGTTCTTTCAGATTTTCTTCCTCATATAATCCTTTTACAAGAGCACTTAAGTTTTCCGGCTCTATCCAGTATTTTCGGTAGATTTCTTTTCCAGATTTAAGTGTGTATTTTATGCTTGTATAATATGTATAATCTCCGTCGATTGCCTCACTTTTCGGATTGCCGGCAACGATATCCTGAAGAGCTTTATAAGTCTGGTCACCTATACCATTTTTACCGATAAATGCCATAGCAGATTCTGCCCAGTTATTTGCATCTGTTATTTCATAGTCTCCATCTTTTGTCTTTTGGACATTCTCATAATAGTCCCGATCAAAAGACATCATGTTGAGATTAACTGATACAATGTCTTCCTGTTTTGGAATATAGCTATCAAAATGCAACAGGTCTTTCTGGAAAAAAAGTGCACAAACTGCTACAAGTACCCCTGCAATTACCAGCTGTATTTTTTTCGCAAAAAAGCCCTGGAAACTCATCTGATATATCGTTTCTAATAAACCATGTATTACGACTGTTCCAAGAATCATTCCGAAAATCCACCAGAGAATTCTGACTTTTCCGGTAGTAGGTGAATAGAATATCCAGCCAACTGCAAGACCGCCCGGTACCACGACCATAAATCTTACTACCATGGATACCCAAGTATAGACCATAGATTTTCCTGCTGCTTCTGATGGTCTTTTCTTATATGCAATCCATGCCAGGACTCCAAGTATAACACCAAGAATAATGACTGCTGCAAGTAATTTTCCTGTCTTTCCTTCCGCATAATCGCTGACCATACTGAGAATCAGCGTTCCCGGAGATGCCGTATGTAAAAGCGTATTAAAGCCACCATACTGGTATTCCGAGAAGAAGGTCCGCCAAAATGACTGTCCATAGGCTACAAGGAGCAAATTGAGTACAATCCCATACAGGTACATACCTCCCAGACACAGAATACCCATCAGCATATTTCCCGTCACACTGATTACCAGCACAATACTGAAATAGATCACCAGGTAGATAAGGAGATGCAGGAAAAGCATCCCGACTGCCATCCCCATAATATTCAGACTGAAAAATCCTCGCATTGCTCCAATACAGATCATCAGAAACTCTGTGATGATATACGGCATCAGATAATATACCAGTCCTGAAACTACTCTTTCCAGAAACAGTTCTGCTCTTTTCATCGGAAGTCCATGATAAAAATCTGTTTTTTTACCAGAATACAGATAAATGAATCCGTTCACACTGTTTATGAAAGCCGCTATGGATGCAATGATCAGACCCGACAGCACAAAACCATCTTTCCACAAATTATTATACAAAATCAGAATTTGTAAATCTGAGTATTGCAGATCCCTCCAGGAGCTCAGCTTTACCATACCAGTCACCGGAAATGCCAGCAGAAATCCAAGTGTAATAAATGCCGGTATCCAGATTTGTCCTTTGGATATTGTTTTCAGATGTTTAGAAGAAAATATTCTGGATTTCATAGCCAGCCACCTCCGTTTCACTGATAAATATTTCTTCCAGAGTCAGTGGAAGCACTTCACAGAAAAGTGGATTCTTTTCCTGAATTTTTGCCATGATTTCTGTCCTTGTGCCTCGTGCTGTGATCATTACAAGTGAGCCCTGATGATCCACTTTCAACACATCAAGTTCTTTTTTCAGCGCGTCTTCCTGCTTCTTATCAGTAAATACACACTGTATCTTGTGAATATGGAATTTCATATCTTCCAGATTTCTACTCAGAAGCATACCTCCCTTATATAAAAGGCCCACATGATCACAGATATCTTCCAGTTCTCTTAAATTGTGAGACGCAAGAACCGGTGAAAATTCTCTGCTCATGATCTCAGCGGCAAAAAGACTTTTTACTCCCTGACGTACCAACGGATCCAGTCCGTCAAATGTCTCATCACAGAGAAGATATTTTGTCCCCGCACAGATGCCAATCAGCGTCATCAGCTGTTTCTTCATTCCCTTTGAAAAACTACTGACCTTCTGACTTTCATCAAGTTGAAACTGACGCATCAGTTTCGAAAAACGCTGACGTTCAAATCCCGGATAGTACAGACGGTAAAATGAAGCCATATCCGCTGCGGTATAGTTTGCAGGAAAATAGCAGTCATCCGAAATATAAAAAATCTGCTTTTTCGCATCTTCATTATCGAAAACAGAAATATCATCAATCCTTATCTCGCCTTCGTCCGGTCTCAGTATCCCTGCTGCCATCCGAAGAAGTGTACTCTTTCCTGCGCCATTGCTTCCAACCAGCCCAAATACTTCCCTCTCTCCGATATCCATTGAAAGTTTACTGACGGCCTTAAGCGTCCCAAAAGACTTACTGCATTTCTTTATCTCAATCATCTCTGTTCCTCCTCACAGTTCTTCCGAACCATCGAAAGCATCTCTTCTTCCGTGATTCCCGTCTGTATTCCCTTTTTTATCAGTTCTTTAAAATCTTTCCTGAAATCTTCTTTACTCTTTTCCTTAATCAGACTGGTCTCTGCAACAAAATTGCCTTTTCCTTTTACCGGATAAATCAGGTCTTCCTGCTCCAGCGTCATATATGCTCTCTGAATCGTATTGGGGTTAATGGACAGTTCCATTGCAAGCTGACGCACAGAAGGAAGTCTGGATCCGGCAGGCAATGCCCCCTGATAGATCAGCGTTCGGAATCTCTCTGTTATCTGTTCATAAATCGGACGTCTGTCCTGATAATCTAAAATGATCATTGCCCCTCCTTTCCACTGTAAATGTGATTTATATACACATGGTGTATTAATTGTTTTAGTACACTTAGGTTACCATATTTTCCTCCGCCATGCAATCAGATATCTGTAAAATGAATATAAAATAATTCTAAAATCGTAAATATTGCAAAGTTCTTTTCTGTAAAGCAAAAAGCTCCCAGGTTTCTTTTAACCTGAAAGCTTTTCTTCTGTAAGATTCCTGTTCATTTTTATCTCAAAACAAAATCCTGCTCTTATATAAGCATTTATAAAACACGTTTCATCCGTCCATGTGTCCTTGCCCGAAAATAGAAAATCCCATAAATCAGGATAACCAACAGCGCAAACAGCATGATCAGAATATACATTGGATTCTTCTGCAGCATCCGGCTCACAAGATCCGGTGACACAAGCGACCAGATATTTGCTCCCATATGCAAAAGTACGCTGCTCCACAGGCATCCACTGATTTCCAGAAAATATGCAAAAAACATTCCAAGAAGTCCTGCATAAACCGCCTGCACCAGATTCCCATGATAAATACCAAAAATCAGGCCTGAGATCACCATGGCAAATCCCATTCTCATATAATCCCGGAGTCGCAAATAGATCAGCCAGCGAAATACGATTTCCTCTGCCAGAGGCGCTATAACACCCATACATATGATCAAAAACCACATACTCTTTCCAGCAGTCATCTGATCCATCGTCTCCTGATATTCCTTATAATTCAGTACAGACTGCAGCATTCCGACAAGCATATTTGCATACTGTGAAAAAGCTGCCCCCATTCCCAAAAACAGGATTATTTCCGGCAGATCAAGTTTCCAGGGTTTCTGCGGCAGAACAAGTCCTCCATGTTTCCTTGCTATGCGGTCCCTGCTGTAAAACCAGAGACACGGAATTATAGAAAGTATTCCTGTCAGACCGGTAAGCAGTACCACCTGTTTATAATATATTTCCATTCCCCCGCCGGAGCGTGTAATCAGCCAGAGTGCCATATATCCGATAATCTGCGAAATCAGGAAATGAATCCCGCAGGGATACGCTATACGCCAGATCTGTCTGCTATATGACTGCCTGCGTCGGGGGCTCAGTCGAAAAAATCCAGTACTTCATCAGCAGAAGCTACTATCTGTAACGGAGCTGCCTCTTTAAGTTCCTCCTGTGTCCCATATCCATAGGAAACTGCCACACAATCCAGTCCTGCTTCTCGTGCGCCAAGCACATCATGCTCTTTGTCTCCGACCATGACCACCTGCTCCCGATGCTTTTTCATTCCGATGCGCTCCAGTGCCTCTTCAATAACTTCTGTTTTATTGCTTCTGGCACCATTCATCTCGCTTCCGACAATCTCATCAAAATATTCTGTCAGATAAAAATGATCCAGTATCTGTTTCACATAATATTCCGGTTTTGATGATGCAACTGCCAGAATATATTTCTTGCGTTTTAGTTCCCGAAGCATATTCTCCACACCCAGATATGGTTTATTCTCAAATATTCCCACATTTGAATAACGTTCACGGTAATATTCCACTGCCTTCACTGCAGTTTCTTTATCCAGTCCTGCATATTGCATAAACTGTTCTTTAAGCGGCGGTCCGATAAATACTTCCAGTTTCTTCAGATCCTCTTCCGGTTTTCCGAGTTTTTCCAGTGCATACTGCACGCATTTTGTAATTCCTTCCCCGGATTCCGTCAGTGTCCCGTCCAGATCAAATAAAATCGCTTTATACATGGTTCCTCCAATTTTTGTATCCCAAAATCCACCTGTTTTCTTATGTATGTCAAAAAACATTATACGACAGTATAGCATTCTTTTTGATTTCCGTCCACGATAAATCTGCCGGAACCATTGCTGCCAGCTCTATCAGATTTTCATTATCCTCCTGCAGCTGATCGATACAAATACTTCCCCAATCCGTCGTCCATGATATCTCCTGACCATTGATTCGGAGAGATGCAACAGCAGTCACTACTCTGTGATTCAGCTTAATTTCCATTTTTTCTCTTCCTCGTACAGTTTCCTTCCAGTAAAACAGCTTCATCTTTTTCAGGCATTCCGCAGGCGGAATCCGATATTCTTCATGAAACTCGGTCACTTTATCGACTTCGGATTCCGGCACTTCAGTAGGCACAGGTAACGGTATAGCTGTGGGTGTTATCGTCGGAGATGGCATGGGCACCGGTGTATCAGTCGGTACTTCTGTTATCTCCTGATTATTAATTTCTGCGCTTCCGGTATATGTCTGTCTATATCCGTCCGTATTCATCGAATCTAAATTTCCTGCCTGTATCTGATCTGTCTTTACACCGCCACCTGTATCTGCCTGATTCATCACTTCTGTATTTCCTGCATTTGCCCGGTTCTCCGTTCCGGCCGGCTCTTCCTGTCTGCTTTCAGTTTCCCGATCAGATGATTCTTCCCATACTGTATTCTCTGTTTCTCCATAAGTATCCCCGCTTACACTGTCCACACTGCCCGCTGATTCATTCTCGGATACTCCATCTGTCCCATCTTCATCCCAGTCTGACCAGTCATCTACGTCATCGACACCTGTCGTCACATCAAATCCACCAAGTTCCATCGCATACACGCCGGCACTTATGCCGTTAAGAACCAGAAGTATTCCTGCCAATAACAGGAAGAATTTCTTTTTTCCATTTTTTCCACTCATCAGAATGCGCCCCTTCCTTTTGTGCACTTTTTTCTGAAACGTTATTCTGCCATTGCCGGTAAATGGCACGGCTTTCCTGATATCGTGCCTGTCTGCACAGGAACCTTCCATATTCCAGATATCCTCTTTCATACTCAGGTTCATATGTCAGCAACTGACGATAATACACTTCCGCACGGTCAGCATGATCCGCCAGCTCCCCGTTGTATGCCAGTAATTCAAGAATCCGAATCTCTTCTTTTGGAGTATGGTATTGCTTTAATAATCTCTGAAGTCTCGCTTCAGCCTGCGCGTATACCCTTGCCTGAAGTACAGGATTCCCTGACTGATATGCAAATCCATAGTATTCCTGCGTAATCACTGTCAGTACCTTTGAAAGTTCCGGCAATGTTTTCTGCATACGACCCCCGCTGCTTACCACAACCGCCAGCACCAGAACAGCCGCCGCCAGCGGCACAAGAACAGAACGGAGCCTTAGCTTCAAAGGATGGATATTATTAAGAAACTCGCTTGCTTCTACCGCATTCTTCCAGCGCTTTCCAGCTTCCGGGCGACAGCATTTAAAGATAAACTTTCCGAAATACGGGCATCGCAAAATGTATCTCCATTTCCCTCTTCCGCACAAACGCTCCAGTGTCTTACCAAGACAGTAAAAATCACTTGCCTGATCAATCACCCCATGATACTGCTCCGGAGCTGCAAAACCTCGCGTCCCCTTACACTCCAGCTTATGGCTTCTCTGTTGATATTCAAATGTGGCACTGCCAAAATCCACCAGATACAACGTACCTGCCGATATCATCAGGTTATCCGGCTTCAGATCTCCATAAAAAACGGCCGGTTTTCTTGAATGAAGATAGTCCAATATCTTTAATACAGTATCTGTGATCTTAAGAATTTCTTCCAGCGAAAATGTCCTGCCGGTTTTTAACAGATCTTCAAGAGATTTCCCTCGAATGTACTCCATAATGATATAGCAAAATTCTTCTCGCTCTGCATAGTCGATCATCTTTGGCAGTGCCGGATGTTCCAGAAGACGCAGAAGTCCCGCCTCCCGCCGATTCGAGATCGGAAGTTCTTTTACAGCGCGAAAAATCCCCAGTTCCAGATCTCGCGCCAGATACATCCGTCCTTCGCCGCCGCTTCCTATCTGGTCAACAATACAATATCTGCCCTTTAAGATTATTCCTGTCAGTTCGATAGAAATCGCTCCTCCCGCATTTTATTCTCGTTCTCTTTTGTGGATGTTCGTCGGAGAATACCGACAGTGAAATCAGAAATTTATAGATTTATGAAACATATTATAGCACAAACTGTACTTTTTATTTCTAAAAAAAATATAAACAATCCTCCACCTGCCGAAGCATATGGAGGATTTCATTTCCGCTTATTTTATTACAACTACAGTCTTACATACGATCCGGTGCAGAAAAGCCCAGAAGATCAATGCTTTTTTCAAGGATATCCTTGGTCAGTCCGAGAAGTTTCAGGAAAGATTCTTTCTGTGCCTGATCTTCCTCACTGAGGATCTTTGTTTCATGATAGAAACTGTTAAATGCATTGGATACTTCATAAATATATGCACAAATCTTGTGAGGTGCTTTTTCTTCAAATGCATTTTCGATCGTATTTCCGAATTTGGTAAGCTCCAACATCAGATTTTTCTGGCTTGCATTTACTGCCGGAAGGATTTCACCGGCATCCAGATTGCCGCCTTCTTCTTTGTAGCGGTTCAGAATGGATTTGATACGCACGATCGTATAAAGAATATACGGACCGGTATTTCCCTCGAAAGAAGTAAATCTGTCAATATCAAATACATAATCCTTTGTAGCCTGGTTGGAAAGATCCCCGTATTTGATTGCAGAAAGTCCTACGATCTCTGCTGTCTCTTTTGCATCCTGATCTTTGACACTGCGGTTCTCAACAATCTTATGGAACATTTCCTCATCGATATCTGCAATGAGGTTTTCCAGACGCATAACACCGCCGTCTCTTGTCTTAAACGGTTTGCCGTCTTTGCCATTCATGGTACCGAACCCAAGGAAAGAAAGCTCTGTCTCCGGTTTTACAAGACCGGTCTTTCTTGCACAGCGAAATACCTGAATGAAATGCAGTTCCTGACGTTTATCTACTACATAAAGGATCTCATCCGGATCAAAAAGTTTTACACGTTCTACGATCGTTGCAAGATCAGTAGTCGTATAAAGGGAAGCTCCGTCAGATTTCAGAAGCATGCACGGAGGAATCTCTTTTGTGTCACTTTCTTCTTTTACATCAACAACCAGTGCACCCTGATCTTCATAAGCAAATCCCTGATCTTTCATCTGCTGCACCATATCCGGAATGTACGGCTGTGCATCAGATTCTTTCTTCCAGAGGTCAAATGACACATTCAGATTGTTGTAGTTTCTCTTAAGGTCTGTCACGGAGACCTGCATAATGTGGTTCCACAGTGCCATATATCCTCGTTTGCCCTGCTGAAGCTGATGCGTTGCCTCAAGAGCTTCATTACGATACTCTTCGTCTACTTTTGATTTACCGCTTGCACATGGATAGATTTCTTCCAGCTCACTGATCGTGAATGGAGCTTCTTCCGGGTATTTTCCCTCAAAGCTGTCATCAAAGTATACAAGCTCCGGTTTACGGTGTTTTAGTTCCGTAATGATCAGTCCCATCTGGAGACCCCAGTCACCAAGATGTACATCACCAATTACTTTATGTCCCACAAAACGTCCGATACGTTTGATGCTCTCACCGATGATCGCAGAACGAAGATGTCCTACATGAAGTGGTTTTGCAACATTCGGTCCGCCGTAGTCGATAATGATCGTCTTTGGCTGCTCTGCCGCATTGACAGAATATTTCGGATCTGCGGACATCTCACGAAGGTACTCTGCGAGGAATTCTTCTTTTACACGTAAGTTAATAAATCCCGGTCTTACAACTTCTGCTACAGAAAAGATATTGCTGTCTTTCAGAAAAGCAACAACATCATCTGCAATCATAAACGGAGCCTTCTTATATGCTTTGGCACCAGCCATTGCCCCGTTGCACTGATATTCGCAAAGATCCGGTCTGTTGGAAACCGTAACCTTGCCGTATTCCGGATCATATCCGGCTTTTTCAAAGGCAGAAGCAAGTTCCTCTGCCATTAATTCCATAAGCTTTTTCATTTTATTCGCGACTCCTTATTTATACAGTAACTTTTTTTGAGCATGCAACTGCAAGCGCTCCATGGCCAATGTGACAGGCTACACTGAGTGACAGCGGATCCATATGAATATCCCTTCCCGGGAATGCCGCCTCTACTTCTTTTTTGAATTCTTCGGCTTCTTCTTTATTGCCTGTATAAGCTATCTGCAGACACATCTCACCGGATTCCACATACTGTTTGAAACGGGTGTTCCAGTCTTCCTGCATAGCCTTCATCATCATTCTCTTTGCCTGCTTTTTGCCGCGGACTTTTGCATAAGCATCCAGCTTTTCTCCCTGAATCTGAAGAACCGGTTTCAGATTCAGCACTGTACCGATTGCTGCCGCAGCCGGTGTGATTCTTCCGCCTTTTTTCAGATATTTCAGAGTCTCAAGTGTAATGTAAATGCTGGATTCCATTTTTTCTTCTTCAAGTTTTGTCTTGATCTCAGCAGCAGTTTTTCCTGCAGCTCTGAGTGCCAGTGCATCCAGTACTGACTGACGCTGCGTAACAGAAATTCGCTGGTTATTGACTACCTCAACCTTACCGTCATAGTCACGTGCAAGCATCGTTGCTGTGTCACATGAAGCACTCAGCCCGCTTGACATCGGGATATGAACAACTTCATCATATTCTTTCAGAAGATTGTCCCATAATCCACATACCTCTGCCGGGCTTGGCTGGGAAGTGGAAATCGTCTCGTCATTTTTCAGACGCTCATAAAACTCTTCCTGTGAAAGGGTAATCCCTTCCAGATACATCACATCATTAATATAAAAAGGCATCGGCAGGACAGAAACACCGAGTTCTCTGCCCTCATCCTGTGTGATGCCGCTGTTACTGTCTGTTACAATTGCAATTTTTCCCATACTGCATCTCCCTAAGTATTTTTTCATTTATCAGATATACATATCCGAAACATTGCATACTGTCTTTAGTTTATCATACCTCCGACAGTAACTCAAATAAAAATTTATTCGCTTCTCAAAGCATCTATCGGGTTCAGATCCGCCGCCTTTACAGATGGCAGTAATCCAAAAACCACCCCAATCAGCATGGAAAACAGTACAGAACCAATGATTGCAGGAATACTGATTGCAGTTGGAGCTCCTGAAAGCTGTGATACAATCTTAGACAAAATAATACCGGCAATCACACCAATAATTCCTCCAATACTTGTCAGCATTGCTGCCTCCGTCAGAAACTGATACAGAATTACCTTCTTTCTTGCACCGATAGCCTTCTTCAGACCAATTTCACTGGTTCGTTCCGTAACAGAAACAAGCATAATATTCATAACTCCGATACCGCCTACCAGAAGAGAAATACTTGCGATCCAGATCAGCTGTGTATTGGTACTCTCACTGAGTTTCTGCATGTTACGCACCTGCTGCATAATGTCATCGGCTTTGTATTTGTATTTCGAAGAATTGGTATCGATTCCCTGATTCATCACATCTGCCGCGGCACTTCCTACAGAACTCATATTGTCTGTGGAATCTGCTTTAACCACCGCATTCTCCGGTTCATCAAACTTGAATGCCATTGGCCAGCATTTATTCGGAATCATGACAGTCCCCATAATCGTCTGATAATATTCATTAAACTCATCAATCGTCTTAATGTTTGGCAGGTAATTGTCGCTCTGCTGAACAACACCTATGACTGTGAACGGTTCAGATCCAATCTCGATAGTCTTACCGACAGGATTTTCACCTGAAAACAGGTTATCCGCCGCATTACTGTCTACAAGTGCTACTTTACGCATATTATCATAATCTTTTTGTACAAATCCTCTGCCCGACTGCACCATATATCCACAGGTACTTAAGTAATTCGTATCGATACCATATATACTTCCACCCTGGAAGGTGGTATTTTCATAATATACACTGCTGGAATAAGTACGGCTGTAAAAAAACGTAGCATTCTGCACATGATCAAGGTTTTTGATATCTTCTTTTTGCTGATCAGAAAGAAGCGGCGGTGCAGTGCCATCCGTCATTCCATACTCCGGATCATACTCACTGTCACCGTAATTCAGGCTGACCGAAACTGTATTGTTTCCGGCACCGATCAGATCTTCCTTAATCTGCTCACTTGTACCTTTAATTGTCGAAACGATTGCAATGATCGAAGCAATGCCTATAATAATTCCCAGCATTGTCAGAAAGGACCGCATTTTATGGGACCAGATTCCCTGAATCGATATTCTCATATTTTCAAGCATAAAATACCATCCTCCTAATAACCATAAAGCTCATTCACAGAAACTTCCTGCGTTTTTGCACCTTCTTTGACTGTGTCTCCATAAGGAAATGCAATCTTATCATCCCGCGTAATTCCACCCGTAACCAGCACACTGTAGCCACCATTTACATTTCCGCCAACACTCAGTTTCTGTTTTTTAAGCACACCATTGTCATCCTTATAAACATAACTGCTTCCGTTTTCGGAGCGTACAAACGCACGATCCAGTACAATTCCTTTGCTCTGCGCATCGCTTTTCAGGGTGATCGTAAGCCAGTCAGCATCAGATACTTTGACTGATTTGTCCGGGATGGTCGCCGTATAGGAATAATAGGAAACATTCGGATTTCCACTGCCGGAATAGCTGTCTCCGGAAACCGGATATTCTGAAACATCTACAACTTCAGCCTCAAAGTCACCGCTCTGCCCGGAACAGTTCAAAATCGTCCCTTCTTTTACCTGGTCCAGCATCAGTTCACTGACTGTACCCTTCACATAAAAACCTTCCTTACTTTTGATAGTCATAAAAGTGTTTCCATCTGAAGCTGCCGTAGCAGGATCACCAACTTTTGCAACTGTTCCATCCAGTTTACTGTAAATAACTTCTTTTTTAACTTTTTTCTCAAGTTTTTCAATATTAAGTTTACTCTCACGAATATCAAGTTTCAGACTGTCAATTTTGTTCTGCTGTATCTTAATCGCATCCTCACGCGAAATAGATGTACTGCCGCCATCACCCTGATCTCCGTCATATCCACCATCGTTTCCGTCATCATCATCTGAACTGTTATCATAATGAGAGGCATCCTCCAGTGTGAACTCTACCTCAGAATAATCCGGCACCATCTTTTCAAGAAGGCTTCCATCAATCAGATAATATCCTGTACATGATTTCTTACGGTCGCCAAGATCTTCTACCGTATCATTCTGATGAAATTCAAGCTGATACCAATAACCGTTCTTGCCAGCCTCTTTATTTCCGTTCGCATCAAAAGCTGCCATCTTATTTAGGAAAGAACCTCTCACAATCACATAACCCTTTGCAGAACTACAGAGGAATACATATGGATCTTCCTTCGTTCCTTTTCCGGTAAGAGGTTCTGTATTATTATCAAGGATCTGATAAAATGTCGGATCACCGTCCGTCATATCCGGCACCTCTTTATCGCTGCCTTCATCTGAATCCACGATTTCAATCTGATCATCTGATCCGTCACCGAATGAATCTCCTGTGTTGTCATCAGAACTATTAGGATCTCCTGAATCACCACCATCTATGATGTCTATCTGATCCCCATTGTCACTGTTGTCATCGGAACTGTCAGTACCACTGTTTCCACCGGTATCTCCGGTATTATCTCCTCCGGTATTATCTCCTCCTGTATCCTCTCCTGCATCCTCACTTGCTGCAATACTTCCGGACTCACCGGTCGGTGTTCCCGTATCACCAGACTGTGTGCTATCACTTTCTGCTGAAGTCTCCGCCTGATAAGTTGCCACATCAGACACATCTTCTGCGTTTACTGCAGCCGCCAGGACCGGATTCATAACAGCAGCCAGATATGCACCATTGACATTACCGGATGCAGATACATACTCATCTCCCGTATCCGTGCTGTCCGTTCCATTCATGCTGCTGTCTGTATCTGTGTCCGAATCCGAAGAAGTTGACGTATCTGCATCGCTCTCCTCAATCGCTCCTCCATTTTTCAGGCTATTTAAACGATTGATAGCTTTATTCAGATCCTGTTCCTGCTGCTGTTGTTTCAACTTCGCAATATTCAGTTCCATCTGAACCAGTGTCATGTCAAAAGAAATCAGTTTATCATCCTTTTTTACCTCGTCATCCTTCGATACATACACTTCCTGAATGATCATATCCTTATCTACAGTAATATTCTGAATGGCGCTTGTCACAATATTTCCATCAAGATTCGTATCATCCATATAATACTGCCCAGCCAGATTATCCACGCTTACAACAGAAACTGTTTTCTGATGAGACTTTTTATAGTAAACTGCGCCTCCTGCTGAACCGCCTGCAACGAGAGCAGCAATCAGAATGCCTATAATAATTCTTTTTTTCATTCTATTACTTCACCTCTTTTTCCTTCAGCTCACCATCACGGATCGTTACTACACGTTTTGCATGTGATGCAATATCCGCATCATGTGTGATCATCAGTACCGTTACCCCCTCATCATTCAACCTTTGAAAAAGCTCCATGACCTGCGCGCCTGATTTACTGTCAAGTGCACCTGTCGGTTCATCCGCAAGCAAAAGCTTCGGATTATTGACAATTGCTCTGGCAATCGCCACTCTCTGCATCTGTCCACCTGAAAGCTGATTTGGCAGGAAGTCTACACGGTCTGCCAGTCCTACACGCTCCAGGGCTTTCAATGCACGTTCTCTTCTTTCTTTTTTGGGTACTTTTGCATAGTTCAATGGTAATTCTACATTTGCCAGAGCCGACTGTCTCGGAAGCAGATGAAAGCTCTGGAATACAAATCCAATCTTATTTAATCGCAGATCTGACATATCATTCTCTGAACAGTTCAAAATATCCTGTCCATCAAGTGAAAAACTTCCCTCTGTTGGTTTATCCAGACAGCCAATAATATTCATCAGGGTCGTTTTTCCAGAACCGGACGGTCCCATGATTGCCACATATTCTCCCTCTTCCATGGAAAAATTGACATCTTTGAGTACCGGCACACTCATTTTTCCCTGCTGATAATTCTTATATATGCCTTTTAGTTCAAGAATCATTCTGCATCCTCCGTATCACCCTGGACAGGAACAAGGTCCTCATCCATTGGCACACTTACTCCGTCGGAGTCATCATCAGAGACCACATCTCCCATCGCATCTGGATCATCGATCACTGTACTTTCACCATCAGATTCATACTCATCGTCTGCGCTCCATTCATCTGCATTCCAGTCATCTTCAGAATCAGAAAAATCATCCGTAACATAAGCATCTTCGCCATCAAGATTATCCGCGCCAAAATTGTCCGCATCAAGATTGTCCGCGCCAAGATTGTCCGCATCAAGATTGTCCGCGCCAAGCTCATCCACTGGCTGCATATCTACAGTACTTGTATCCATCGCCTCTTCAATATTTGTTGTCGTAGCCATACCCTCTTCAAGAACATCCGACGGAAATGCAATGCTATCGTCCTTAGTAAGACCATCTGCAATCTCATATTCCCCAAGTTCCTCATCATACTGTCCAAGGATCACACTTCGTTTTTCGAGTTTGTCATCTTTATCTGCTGCCCAGACATAAGGACTGTCTGTATCTGCATCTACAATATATGCCTCACTGATCCATACACCGGTCTTCTGAGTATCCTGGCCTTCATCCATTTCTATATAGACATGCTGTCCGAGCATCAGACCATCAGAAGAATCCAGATTCACATAAAATGGATATGTACTTGTACTTGTCTGTGAATCTCCGCTGCTGTCCATCATTCCAAAACTTGAACTACTGTTGCTGCTGGTGGCACTTTCACGATCAATTGTCCCCATAGTTCCCTTCCATGTCTGACTGCTGTCCACACGGGAACGGATAATAACCGGATCTCCCTCGATAATATTCTGAACATTCATCTCATTGACAGTTCCTTTGATACGATATGCACCTGTACTCAGAATCGTAATAAATGCATTGCCGCCGCTGCTGCTATCACTTGAATATGACATATCCGAATCATCTGCGCTGTCATCCACACTGCTGTTATCATCCGATGTCAGCTTTGAAGTATCAATCTTCTGAATCACACCGTCAATGCTGCTTCGAACTTCTGTGTTCCCCGTTGCACTCTGCAGCTTGTCAATCTCAGCCTGTTTGCTTTTCTGGCTGTATTCATTTTTTTTGAGATTCATTTTGTTGGTCTCAATCTCAATCGTATAAGAAAGCTGATTGTCCTGTGTTGCCTGTTTCTTCTCTTTTTCCAGAGTTGCTATCTGCTCGGTCAGGCTGCTCGCTTCGTTTTTCAGACGATCCAGATCAAGCTGTGCTTCCTCCAGACTTTCCTGAATGCTGCTCAGGTCATACTCAAAAAGAAGCTGTCCTTTTTTGACCTGATCGCCTGTCTTGACTTTTACTTCTTTAACTGTTCGACCACTTTCCAACTCAACAGATACCGTCTCCTGAGGTTCGACCACGCCGGCATAGCGATTGGAAACACCAGATGTCTGATCTGTCAAATCACTGATTTTCGTCACATAAACTGCATCACCGCTGGTCTGCTGCTGATTTCCTATGATTCCCATCTTCCAGCATACCCCTGCTGCTCCGCCGCCAATTATCAATATCCCAAGAAGGATCAATATACGTTTTTTCATTAAGCTGTGTTCCTCCTAACTTTGTAAAAGGTACTTTTTAACTTCTATATCATAGCAATTTTCTTTTCTAACCCTGTAAAAGGTATTTTTAACTTAATTATCATAGCAGATTCTGAAATAAAATAAAAGAGCTGTGGAAAATCCGTAACTGTTTCACATTTTTTTCACGAATTATTTCGAAATCCGACGTAATTTTACCGTTTTTTGACTTTTATACGTTTATCTGGTAAAATATAAGGGATTATTTTTGAAAGGAAAGATACCTATGAAGATCGCAAAAGGTCTGATGCCTTTTCTCCTTTTTATCCTTATGTCTGTCACATTTCTGACAGGCTGTTCCCACGTGGATAAAACGGATGTAGAGGCAGTAATTACCAACGAACTAAATCTGCTGAAAAATCTGGATTCTGATACGACCCAGAAATACATATCCTATAAAGAACTTTTTCCTGACACGACACAGGAGATAGAATTATCCAAAGAAATTAAAGAAGTTTTTTCTCTCTTTTTCCGGGATTTTGATTACAAAATCCGGAATGTTGATGTCGACAACGATACAAAAGAAGCCAGCGTTTCCCTGCAGCTTTCTACACTGGATGCCAGGACACTTGCCAAAGACTATGCACAGGCATCTCTTGAAACTGCCATTTTAAAAGCAGCCGCCTCTGATACCTCTGCAACAGAGGAGACAACAGATTCCCTTGAGGAACGTTATCTTATCTTAGACAATCTGCTCAAAAAAAATAAATATGAAACGGTGACACGAGACTGTACCATGACGCTCCAAAATACCGGAACCGATCATGATGAGTGGGAAATTCAAAGATCACATTCCCTTGAAAATGATCTTGTCGGCGGTCTTATAAGTTATCTCTCTGATAACAATCTGCTCTCACCTGAAGAAACATTAACCATTTATCTGAACACCCTGAAATCCATGAATACCGAACAGATGGGAAATTATCTGGGCATCGAAAGTTTGCTCAACACTTCCGATTCCGACAAAAATTCCATTGCTTCCGCGCTCGTAGAACAGGTACACCAGAATTTTGATTTCAAGATCACAAACTGCGAAGAACAGGGATATACTGCAACCGTCAGTACAACCATCACAACGTTTGACAGTACCTCAATTCTGAACACGTTCAGTCAGGAACAGGATGCTTATTTAAGCTCTGCGGATGCTGTAATAGACGGTTCGGAAAAACGATATCAAAAATCGCTTGAGATGCTTCTTAACGATATTAAAAATAACACAGCGAACATCACCTCCACAGCTGACTTCCATCTGACCAATGATGGAGTTTCGTGGAAGCTTGACGACAGTAATACCACCATTGGCAATGCCATTTTCGGAACCTTAAGTAATTCCCCTGTAAGTGAAGAAACAGAAGATGCAGATTCCTCTGAAGACGACTCTTACGCCGAAGAATCCGAAGATTAATAAATTTATCACTCAAAAGGCTGCCCCGTTATTCGGGACAGCCTTTATATTTACTCTTTTATTCTTCTATTTCAGGTTCTACTTCAAGGCCGAGTTCTTTAAGCTGCTGCTCACTTACTCTGCTTGGTGACTCCGTCATCAGGCAGGATGCATCTTTTACCTTCGGGAAAGCAATAACGTCACGGATGCTGTCAACTTTTGCCATCAGCATAACAAGACGGTCAAGACCATAAGCCAGTCCTGCGTGAGGCGGAACTCCATATTTAAACGCATTCAGAAGGAATCCGAACTGTTCGTAAGCAGCTTCTCTTGTGAAGCCTAACATCTCGAACATCTTTTCCTGAATGTCGTTCTGATGGATTCTGACACTTCCTCCACCGATCTCATTACCATTCAGTACAATATCATATGCTTTTGCACGGATTTTTCCAAGATCTCCACTTTCGATCAGCGGGATATCCTCATCCATCAACATTGTGAACGGATGATGCATCGCTGTGTAACGGTTTTCTTCTTCATTCCACTCAAGAAGCGGGAATTCTGTTACCCATACAAACCGATATTCATTCTTATCAAGAAGATCCATCTGTTTTGCAAGTTCTACACGGAGGGCTCCAAGTACATCATAAACCACTTTGTTCTTATCTGCTGCAAAAAGAAGCAGGTCTCCCGGCTTACCTTCCATTGCGCCAACAAGTGCATCCATTTCTTCATCTGTCATGAATTTTGCAAAGGAAGATTTGCGTGTACCGTCTTCTGCAATTGCAATGTAAGCAAGACCTTTTGCACCATAACTTTTTGCAAATTCAACCAGCTTGTCAATTTTTTTACGAGGCATGCCACCCTGGCCTTCTGCATTGATACCACGAACACTTCCGCCATTTTCCAGTGCACTCTTAAACACAACAAAGTCACAGTCTCTGACAACTTCACTTACATCATGCAGTTCTATACCGAAACGCATATCCGGTTTGTCGGAACCAAAACGATCCATAGCCTCCTGCCATGTAATTCTCTGAATCGGAAGTTTTACATCTACATCCAGAACTTCTTTGAAAAGATATGCAAGGAATCTTTCGTTTACATCGATAACATCATCTACATCTACAAAAGAAAGTTCCATATCGATCTGAGTAAATTCCGGCTGACGGTCTGCACGGAGATCCTCATCACGGAAGCAGCGTGCGATCTGGATATAACGGTCATAACCGGAGCACATCAGAAGCTGTTTGTAGAGCTGAGGAGACTGCGGAAGTCCGTAGAAAGAACCCGGATGAATTCTGGACGGAACAAGATAATCTCTCGCACCTTCCGGAGTACTCTTACCAAGCATTGGTGTTTCGATTTCAAGGAAACCTTCTTCTGTGAAGAATTTACGTGTCAGCTGGGCAACTTTGCTCTTCAACATGATATTTCTCTGTAAATCCGGTCTTCGAAGATCCAGATAACGATATTTCAGACGAATTTCATCCTTTGTCTTGCTGTTCTCTTCGATCGGGAACGGTGGAACATCTGATTCTGCCAGAATACGTAAAGATTCTGCACGAAGTTCCATTGCACCTGTTGCAAGATTTTCGTTAACTGCACCACCACGGTTCTCAACGGTTCCTGTTACAGCAATGACAAACTCACTGCGGAGTTTTCCAGCTTTTTCGAATCCCTCTTCATCAATATTTCCATTCTCAAAGATCAACTGCATGATACCGGAACGGTCACGAAGGTCAACAAAAACGATTCCGCCTTTGTTACGGGCTTTCTGCACCCATCCCATCAGGGTCACTTTGCTGCCGACCATTTCCTTTGTCACTTCTGCACATCGGCATGTTCTGTGCAGACCTTTCATACTTTCAGCCATGATTCTGTCTCCTTTTTTTATCTGTTGAAAAATTCCACAAATTCTGTATAACCTTCAGCTGTCATCTGTTCTTTCTGGAATTTTTTATTTTTCTTCATAATAGAAATGTTTACCTGTACACCGCTTTTGCGCTCTTCTTCCGCCTGTTTCAGGATTGGAAGAAGTTTGTCTGACGGCATATTCTTTTCGATCAGGTATGCTTTCTTTACTTTGCTCTCAGGAATCTCATATCCTCTTTCAAGAAGAAGCATTACGATTCTTTCGAATCCGATGGAAAATCCACATGCAGAAGTATTCTGTCCGGTAAATTTACCGATCATCTCATCATAACGTCCGCCACCGCCTACGGAACCACCGAATTCATCCATGGCAATCTCAAAAATCGGCCCTGTATAATAAGACATTCCTCGAACCAGTGTCGGGTCAAAAGAAATCTTGAAGTCTGCATTCTTAACAGAATCTACTGCTGTAATGATCGTTTCAAGATCTTCTGCAACTTTCGGATCCAGAACGTCTTTCAGTTTTTCTTTGCAGTAACGCACTCCTTCAATGTCAGAAGTAATTTCTTTGAACATACCAAGGTAGGTATCAATGCACTCTTTCTTAAAACCTTCTTTTTCGAGTTCTTCTGCAACACCTTCCAGACCGATCTTGTCCATCTTGTCCAGAATAATAAATACTGTATCAAAGCTATCTTCCGGGAAACCACTGTACTGTGCCATAGCTTTCAGGATTTTTCTGTCATTGATACGGATCGTAAAATTGTGGAAATCCAGTTTGCCAAGCAGAGTAGTTGTTGCCATAACAAGCTCAATCTCAGCAAGGTAAGTAGGCTCGCCAAGAATATCGATATCACACTGCATGAACTGACGGAAACGACCTCTCTGCGGACGGTCTGCTCTCCATACATTGCCCATCTGGAGTGCCTTAAATGGTGCCGGAAGCTGTCCGGAGTTGTTAGAATAATATCTGGAAAGCGGTACAGTCAAATCATAGCGAAGACCGGAATCTACCAGATCTGCCTCACATTCTGCAGTATCCAGTTTCAGTTTTTCTCCACGTTTCAGGATCTTGAAAATCAATTTTTCGTTTTCTCCCCCCTGTTTACTGCTGAGGTTTTCAATGTGCTCCACACATGGAGTTTCAATCGCAGAGAATCCGAACTTTCCGTATGTTTCACGGATCATGTTCATTACATAATTACGGATCTCCATCTCCTTAGGTAAAATGTCTTTCATACCGGTAACCGGTTTTTTCTTTAATGCCATGCTATCCTCCTGTTATTCATTATTATGTACCACTCTCTGAAATGCAAGAAATACTTCCATGTCAAAATTCTTGATTTCGTCAATCATCAGTTCTATAACTGTACTTACATCAAACGCTTTGCGATATGGTCTGTCCGAACTGAGCGCCGCATACACATCACAAACTCTTAAGATGCGTGCACCAAGCGGAATACTGTTCTCAGAAAGATTTGATGGATAACCACTGCCATCATAATTTTCATGATGATAAAGAATACTTTGAAGTACAATATCCGAATACCCCTGATCTTTCAGTTCTTCATATCCCAGCGACGAATGCATCCTCACATACTTCAGTTCCTCGATCAGAAGCGGGTCTCTTTCCTGACCATTGATATAGCCGGTAAGTTTCAGCTTACCGATATCATGAAGCATACCTGCGATTGCCATCTGGTAACAGAATTCTTCATCCAGCCCCATCTCAACAGCTACTGCATACGCCAGATTACTTACGACGACTCCATGATTCAGTTCCGCAGACAGATCAAAATCCAGAATCCGGTCCGTTGACTTAACTGTCTCACTCTGTGCTGTCTCCAACGTATACACCTCCTGATTTACAGCCATGTATTGATTCCTTTACGCTTTCGTTCGATCATTTCATCAATACGTTCGATATAATTCGTAACGTCTTTGACATTTTCCACTCGTTCGATACGTTTCCCATGATCAAAGACAAGTTTGGAAGAGCCACCTGCACCCAATGCGATGATCGGTTGCTTTTCCTCCATAATTAGTATATTGTAAATCCCGGCTTTGTCAACCTTTGCATAGCCAACATTCTCAAAATTTCCCTTCATATTTTTCTGTCGGTACAGATAATAAGGTCCCATGTCCATTTCACAGGCGGTTCTCATGGTCATATCCATGATCTCCTGATTATTTTCAAAAGTCATCTCCTGATATCTGTCCTTAAAAATATTCAGGCGCGCCGCACGCTTCACTGCAAGAGAATGTACGGTAACACTGTCCGGAGCAAGAGCCTTTACTTCATCCAAAGTGTGTTCTACCATCTTACGATCTTCTCCCGGAAGTCCCACGATCAGATCCATATTGATATTATCAAATCCGCACTCTCTGGCAAGAGCAAATGCCTGCTTTGTCTCATCCACCGTATGGCGCCGTCCGATAATATCCAGAGTTTCCTGATTCATTGTCTGCGGATTGACAGAAATTCTCGTAATCGGATAGTTACGGATCATCTGCAGTTTTTCGCGTGTAATGCTGTCCGGACGTCCGGCCTCAATCGTAAATTCTGCAAGATGCTCACAGTCAAAATTTGCAATGAGCGCATCCAGCAGGATCTTAAGCTGATCCGGTTCCAGTGTAGTAGGTGTACCTCCTCCAATGTAAACCGTATCCAGCTTTTTGCCTTTCTCATTCATAATCTGCGCAACTGCATGTATTTCTTTGCAGAGAGCATCCAGGTATAAATATACTCTGTCCTTCCACTGTTTCAATGGATAGGAACTGAATGAACAATAAAGGCAGATACTCGGGCAGAACGGAATTCCTACATACAGACTGTATCCATTCTCATAATCGATATCTTTAAGGATTTCTCGTTCCCTGTTTGCAATGGTTATTGCCAGCGCTGTTTTCTGCGGGCTCACCATGTAACGTTCTCTCAACTCCTGCGCAGCTTCTGTATTTTTCATTCCGGATTCAATCAGCCCCATCGCAAGTTTCGCCGGACGGATACCGGTAAGATTTCCCCACGGAAGAGTCTTGCCCGTCAGCTTCACCAGAAGTTTATATAAAGCAATTTTTACAATATCTTTACGTTCTTTGCGGATTGCACGCGCCCGTTCTTTCTGTTCGCTTTCATCCTGCCCCTCTGTGTCCATACAAGAAACAAGGGCATCCGAAGACTGCCCCTTTATAAATTCTGCACTTGTCACGCCTTTGGCTTCCGCATTTTCACAGGAAATCACACAGGAATCAGCCTGTTTTGTGATTTTGAAAAAAAGGTCACAGGCCTCTTCTTTTTCATAGAAAGAATGTATCTCACTTCCCGGATAAAATGCCCTGATCAGTTCATATATATCATGCTCAAATTCTCTGTCTTCAAACAGAATACCAATCTTAAACAAATGGATTATACCTCTTTTCGTAACCAATTGTGGTAGATGCATCATGACCCGGATATACCTCTGTATCATCCGGAAGTGCATCAAGCAGTCTGTGCAGACTTTCTACAATTGCTGCCGTACTTCCCTCTGGAAAGTCTGTTCTTCCCACAGAACCACAGAAGACAGTATCTCCGCTGAAAAGCACGCCCTCATCTTTCAGGTAATAGCAGCAGCTTCCTGCAGTATGTCCCGGTGTCTCGATCATCTGTACAGAAAATCCAGCCAGCTCGACTGCCTGCAGATCTGTAAGATAAACATCTGCTTTCAATGTATAACTATCCATATGATATGCCGTCAGATTAATTTTTGGATCCTGAAGCGTTTTTTCTTCTTTCTGACAGGCATAAATCGGAATCTGATATCTGTCGCGAATAGCTTCTGCGGCCAGAATATGATCAAAATGTCCATGTGTCAGAAGAATTGCCACAGGTTTCCCCTGCATTTCAAGAATCTTCTGTTCGATTTTTTCTGCATTATCACCCGGATCGATGATCAGCAGCTCTCCTGTCTCTTTATTTTTCAGAAAATAACAGTTTGTGAATACACTGCCGACAATGCATTTCTGTAAAACCAGCTTTCCCATATGCTTTCCTTTCTGATGATCAGCCTGTAGTACGTTCTACATCCAGCACACTTTCAATCTGTCGGATCTTTGCGATCAGAGAAGAAAGTTCTTCCTTACTTGCAATCTCAAAACTGATAGAGATCGTTGCTTTTTCCTGCTTGCTGGTACGGCTGTTGATGGTTCTCATATCTATCTTTCTCTCGGTAAAAATCTTGGAGAGATCTACCAGAAGTCCGGTACGGTTATTTGCATATACCTGAATCTCTGCCATATATTTCTCGGATTTATTTTCTGCCGGCTGCCACTCCGCCTCAATCAGACGCGCACGATCCATCTCTGACATATTCAGAACATTGACACAGTCTGTACGGTGAATGGTGATTCCACGTCCTCTCGTCACAAAACCAACGATCTCGTCTCCAGGAATCGGACTGCAGCACTTTGAAAAACGAACCGCCACATCGTGGATACCCTTTACAACTATGCCACCCTTGTTTTTGGTGACATGAAGCTTTTCCTGTGTCTCACCGGTAGCCTCCAGAACCTGCTCGTCAGTCAGATTTTTCTGGTTTTCTTTGTCGTATGCTTCGATCAGCTTATTAAAAACCTGGCCTTCTTTCAGTCCGCCATGTCCTATTGCAGCAAGTACAGAATCCCAGTCACGGAAACCGTATTTGCGCATAACAGATTCCAGAAACTGTGGTTTCGTATAAATTCCTATCTTATATCCTTTTGATTTGGCATACTGGGCAAGCATCTCCTTGCCTTTCAATATATTGTCTTCTTTTAATTCTTTCTTAAACCACTGATTGATTTTGTTCTTTGCCTGTGTACTCTTGACAAGCTTCAGCCAATCACGGCTCGGTCCCTGTGAATTCTGAGAAGTAATGATCTCAATACGGTCACCGTTTTTGATCTGATATTCGATTGGTACCAGTTTACCGTTGACACGTGCTCCCACCATACGGTTACCGACTGCGCTGTGTACACTGTAAGCAAAATCAATCGGTGTGGAACCATTCGGAAGATTCTTGACATCTCCCTGTGGAGTAAAACAATACACACTGTCTGCAAACAGATCCAGATCATTTTTCAAAAGGCTCATAAATTCTCTGTTATCTGACATGTCCCGCTGCCATTCAAGGATCTGACGCAGCCAGTTCAGTTTTTCTTCTTCCCTTTTGTCAACCGGCACCTTACCGTCAGAAGATTCCTTATATTTCCAGTGTGCGGCGATACCATACTCGGCAGTCTTATGCATTTCGAAAGTACGGATCTGAATCTCAAACGGCTGTCCGTTCGGACCGATCAGTGTAGTATGCAGAGACTGATACATATTTGGCTTCGGCATGGCAATGTAATCCTTGAATCGTCCCGGGATCGGTTTATACATCTCATGGATCACACCGAGTGCCGCATAACAGTCTTTGACTGTATCTACAAGAATGCGAACTGCAAACAGATCGTAAATCTGATCGATCGTCTTGTCCTGGTTGACCATTTTTTTATATATACTAAAGAAATGTTTGATACGTCCATCAACCTGAGCTTTGATTGCAGCTTCATCCATATGCTGCTTGACCTGTTTGACAATGTTATTTACAAATTCCTGCCGCTCGCTCTTACGCAGGGCTACTTTATTGACAAGATCATAGTATACATCTGGCTTCAGATATTTCAGGGAGAGATCATCCAGTTCGACTTTGATCTTGGAAATACCGAGACGCATTGCGATCGGCGCATAGATATCCATCGTTTCACGGGCTTTTTCCTGCTGTTTTTCCGGTCTCATATACTGCAAAGTACGCATATTGTGAAGCCGGTCTGCAAGTTTAATCAGAATGACACGGATATCTTTTGCCATTGCAAGGAACATTTTACGAAGGTTTTCTGCCTGCAGCTCTACTTTGTCTGCCGAGTAGCTCAACTGTCCCAGTTTCGTAACACCATCTACCAGCAATGCTACCTCTGCACTGAATTCCTTCTCTACTTCTTCTGTCGTCATCCATGTATCTTCTACTGCATCATGGAGAAGCCCTGCAACAATCGTCTCTTTATCCAGCTCCAGATCTGCAAGAATAATAGCCACGCAAAGCGGGTGAATGATATATGGTTCCCCGGATTTTCTTTTTTGGTCTTTGTGCGCATCACTTGCGACTTCATATGCCTTTTGTATCATGGAAATATCTGTAGAAGGATGATATTTCCGGACACTGGCAATCAGCTCCTGATACAAAACTTCAGGGCTCGTAAAATCCTGCATGGTCTTTACTGCGGCATCTGCTTTCCTTACAGATTCCAGCTTTTCCCGCTCTTTCGGGTCAATATTTTTATCGAGCTGTACATTTTCTTTCTTCTCTGTCATTCTCTCCCACCTGCCTGCCGTTGTTTCCATCTGATTCTTTCATTCATACAGCTTATCGCTGCCGTTCCTGCACGAAATACTTATTTACCTTCGTATTTGATAACAGAAGCTACATCGTATCCGGCAAGTTTTTCTCTGCCTTTTAATCCGGCAAGTTCCATAAGAAATACTACTTTGACAACTTCTCCACCAAGCTCCTCGACCAGTTTGATTGCGGCTTCTACGGTCCCGCCTGTAGCAATCAGGTCATCTACAATAGCGACTTTCTGTCCTGGTTTGATAGAGTCTTTATGCATCTCGATCGTTGCTGTACCATATTCCAGATCATATTCCTGTGAAACTGTCTCGCATGGCAGTTTACCTTTCTTACGAATTGGTACAAATGGTTTATGAAGGTTATAAGCAATCGGCACACCAAAGATAAAACCTCTGGACTCTGTACCTGCGATCACATCTACCTCTGTATCTTTCAGACAGTCCTGCATAGACTGAATTGCAAGATGCAGACCATCCGCATCCTGCAGAACAGTGGTAATATCTCTGAAAATGATTCCCGGTTCAGGAAAATCCGGGATACTTCTTACATACTCTTCTAATTTTTTCATAATTGCGTGCCTCCGCCTGTTTTCTGTAAATCTAGGTTATAAGTATATCACTTTTTTATAGTAGAATCAATGCAAAAACTAAGGCTGCCCGTCAGACAGGCAGCCTCAATCTCTTCGTTATAAAATTGTATGTACACTATTGTCTGTATTAATAAAAGCCTTTATACAGCTCGATCTGCTGTTCAGTAACCATAGAAAGTGCTTTCTCGATTGCTTTGTATGTATTCGGACGCTGAGCTTTCAGGCTTCCCGGATTGAGCATATAATCTTTGACAGATTCTGCAAAATACTCTGAAGCATTCTGTGTCACATATGCTTTATTATAACCGGTAACCATACCTTTCTCACTGCTGTAGACAGATGCAAATTTACTTCCCGTGTCCATGTTTCCTGCCATGAATGCAAGGAAATGTCCCAGTTCGTGATAAATGGTATCATCCATCTGTTTCATAGTGATCGTACGTGTACGTGCATCAAAATGTCCGGAATAACTTACACTTGGATCAACTTTAACAGTAAATCCCAGCTTTGTGAATGCATTCAGAACTCTGTTGTCCATTTTCGGTGCTACAGATGCAATGTTGGTAACAGTATACTTAGACGCACTGGATGTCGAAGCTTTCCCAGTTGCAGCTTGTGTACTTGCAGCCACTGTCGTTGTCGTTGTAACTGTCGTTGTAACTTTCTGCGTAACAACCTTCTGTTTGGATCTTCTTGTATACTTCTCAGTTGTAGCGGTCTTTACAACCGTCTGAGTTTTAACTGTTGTAGACTTGTTCTGTTTTTTTGTTTTTGTGCTTGATTTCTGCTTCGTTGGAAGTCTCTTAGTATAAGATTTCCTTGACGCGGTTCGCATTCTTACCTTTTTACTCGTTGTCTTGGTACTTGTCTTTCTCTTTGTGGTAACCTTTGGCTTCGATGCCAGTGGAGTATCATCACCTGTCAGTGATGTCTCAAGTACCGGATCTGTATAGGATGGAAATACTACTGCATCCTGTGACTGCCAGCTGATACCAAAACTACCTGCTGCAATGATTACAGCTGCTGCAACGCATCCTGCTGCAACTTTCTTCTGTCTGAAGAACTCTTTAATGCTTTTCTTTTTCATGATTATCACACCTCTCAGATATCGACATATTCGATGCGGCTTTTCCCGTTTTAGCATGCAAAAAGACCGCTTAATAATAAATATTAAACGGCCGCATAAACCAATCCAGTTCTACCATATAGAATACGTCACTAAATCAGAATTTAATGCGGCAACCGGCTGTCATAATCTCACGACCTTAGACCCATGGCTTTGCGTCCCTGCCTTTCGACAGGTTTGCCTTTGAATTTATTATACCGATTTCCCCAAATAATGTCAATATTTTTTCTGATTGCATTCTTTTTTTTTACATTTTCTGGTATACTGTTCACAAAACCGTAATTAAAAAATTCAAAAAGGAGCGGCTTTTTTATGAAAAAATCAGTTTTTGCCCGTTCCTTTGCCATATTGTTGATTTCCTGCATATTTTGCAGCATTTTATCCGGATGTGGTTCCAGCAGCAAAAGTTCTTCGTCAGAGCCACCTGTCTACTCTCCGCTGCGCGTCCTTGTCCCGGAAGCTCCCGGCAGTGATACGCTTGGATCTTCCCCTCTGACACTGGATGTTTCAAATATCACACAGGGCTATTTCGCAGCACAGTCTGATTCTGCTGATCTTGTTACCAGTCTTCAGATCACAGCTCCTACCGGAGTTCTTTATTCCTATTTTATAGAACCCGGGGAAAATGCTGTCATTCCGTTTACAGAAGGAGACGGAGACTACACGGTTGTCGGATACCAGCAGATTCAGGGAGACCAGTATGCAGCGCTGTACAGCGAAACGCTGACGGTAGAACTGGAAAATGAATTTCTTCCGTTTCTTTATCCAAATCAATATGTAAACTTTTCGCCGGACAGCGAGGCAAGCAAACTCGCACTGTCTATGGTTTCAGAAAATACCAGCGATATAGATGCGCTGAAGCAGATTTATAATTATGTAGTTAATAATCTCTCTTACGATTATGACAAAGCCGAGACGGTAGAAACCGGTTATCTGCCGGATGTAGACGAAACGCTTTCTACCAAGACCGGCATCTGCTTTGATTATGCCGCACTGACTACTGCCATGCTTCGAAGCTGTGATATCCCATGCAAACTTCAGATTGGATATACCGGAGATATTAAACATGCCTGGATCGATGTCTACATCCGTTCCAAAGGCTGGGTAACAAATGCTGTATCATTCAATGGTGACAGCTGGAGCCTTATGGATCCGACCTTCGATTCCAGCGCAGACTCCGATGACAGTGAGGCAATTCAGGATTACATCGGCAATGCAGATAACTATACTGTACAGTTCACACGATAATGGCAAAAGGAGACCTTTTTATGAAACATAAACTTACCGCACAGGAACTCTGCAATTTCTGTCAACAGCTTGGAGTACTGATTCATTCCGGAATGGGGCCGCTTGAAAGTCTCCATATTCTTCTGGAAGAAAGTACGACCGACACAGACCGTGAAGTTCTTTCCAATTTATTGTCTTCCATGGAAAAAACAGGGTCTTTATCTCAGGCTGTCACAGATTCGGGATTTTTTTCTGATTCTATGGCTGCTTACATAAAAACCGGCGAGCAAACCGGGTGTCTTGACGAAATTCTGGACAGTCTTTCTGAACATTACGAACAGGAACAGGAAACATCCGAACAGATCAGAAGTGCAGTCACCTACCCACTTCTTATGCTTGGTATGATGGGAATCGTAATCGTTGTTCTTCTTGTCAAGGTACTTCCGATCTTCCGTCAGGTTTTCCAGCAGATGGGAATGGAAATGAACGGATTTTCCAGTCGGCTTCTGAATGCCGGAAATGTCATCACTCGTTATTCTGCCTTTTTTCTGATTCTGGCTGTGCTTCTGATCGGATGCATCCTGTTTCTTTGTCTTAATAAAAAAGGCCAGCAGACGCTTGCAAAAATTGTCCTGCATCTTCCGGTACTTCGTGACATTCCGGTTGCACTCGACTACAGCCGTATGGCACAGGGACTGGCGCTCGGACAAAAAAGCGGGCTCACACCGGAAACCAGTCTTGCGCTTGCTACACAGATGATTTCTCATCCTCTTGTTTTGGAACGTCTTCAAAAAGCTGCTGATCTTCTGAATACCGGTTGCACATTTTCTGACGCTCTGAAAGAATCCGGACTTTTTGGCGGCATGGAAATTCGACTGATCGTGGTTGCTTTCCAGTCCGGAACCGCAGATGAGGCTTTCGCAGATCTTTCCAGTCGCTATCAGAACAATGCTTCCGCACTGATCACACGCGTAATTTCTGTTATCGAGCCGACCATTGTCATAATTCTTTCGCTTCTGGTAGGTCTGGTTCTGCTTTCTGTTATGATGCCGCTTCTTGGTGTACTTGCAGATATCGCAATGTGAGGTGATCTGTTATGAAGCTTTTTGAAAGCCGTAAAGAAAAATTTTTTAAAAATATCACGCTTCTTTTCCCATTATTCCTGCTACTCTGCGTAGGCCTCGTTTTTTTCATTGCAATCGGGCAGACTTCTGATACAACGATCCAGAAAGAACAGAGTGCACTGCTGCAGACGCTGGAAAATGGTGCGGTTCGTACTTACGCACTGAAAGGGCAATATCCGGAAAGTCTGGACGAACTTCTGAGTGATTATCACATCACCTATGACTCTTCCAGATTTGTGATTGAATATGTTCCAAACGGATCCAACCTTCTTCCTTCTATCAGTGTTATCCCACTTACAGGAACAAATTTTGAAAGGAGGAATACTGCATCATGAAAAAAACAGCACAGACTTCTCATCCGATATCCGGACTTTTTTCGCTGTTGCTGTTCGGGCTCTTCGTACTGTTTCTACTGATCATGCTGTTATTCTCTGCACAGATTTATCAGCAATCCATCAAAAAAGCAGATTCCGAAACAGACCTGGGTACCATTTCCTCCTATATCACCACAAAATTCCGACAACATGATGTTCAGGATGGAATTTTTACGGATGAATTAAATGATATTCCGGCTTTATGTTTTCGTGATACCATAAATAATCGTGACTACATCACATACCTTTATCTGGATGACGGCAGTCTGAAAGAACTATTTACCGCAACAGGATCTTCTGCACAGGCAAATGCCGGTACCATGATCGCATCTCTGTCAGACTTTCAGATAGAAGAAAAAGGAAACGGTTTTTATTATATTTTTCTTCAAAACACTGTCGGAAACACATCTGAGTTTTTTCTGCACAGCAGCGCAGATTAAAAGGAGGTAACATGAAACAGATACATTCACATTCTAAAAACAGTCTTTTTTTGATGGAAATGATTTTTGTACTCCTTTTTCTTGCACTTTCCAGCGCTGCATGCGTCCGTATTTTTGCAGCTGCCGCGGGGAATCATGTACAGGCTGTTGAAAGCAGACAGATACAGGCACATACTGTTTCTGTCAGTGAGATTATGGAAGGAAGTGACGGAAGCACAGACAGTTTCATCCAGTATCTTTGCGGAGGCATTTCCGATGCCTCTTCTGTAAGCTGGTATTATGACAGCGACTGGGACATCTGCGAGAAACAGGATGCTTCCTATCAAATGCTTCTTGAACTGTCATCTTCCCGATACGAAAAGGCAGGAATGCTTTCCTTCTACCGGATGGATGCAGATCATGCCCTGCTTCATTCCACGGAACTTCGTTTTCCCTCCATCCAGTCTGCTCTTAAGGAGGAAGAATCATGAAACACAACCGAACATTTTTTGCAGCAACCGGTATTCCGTCGCTGTTTCTTATTTTTTCTGTACTTTGTCTCGCGGTATTGTCTCTTCTTACACTCGGGAAATCACGTGATGAACTGCAAGCCTCCAATTTTGCTGTCCAACAAACCGACCTTTATTACAAGACATGCGAAAAAGCCACAGGAACTGTCACAGCAATTCAAAAGCAGCTTGCTTCTGATTACAATCAGGTTTCTGATCCAGATGCCTACTTTTCACTTGCCGGCCAGATTCCTGATGAAATTGACGGTCTCGCATACGATTCTTCTGCGAATGTTATTTCATTCTCGGAAGCGTTATCTGATACACAGAAGTTATCTGTAAAATTAAAAGTCCTGTACCCATCTTCGGACACAGAACCTTTTATTGAAATATTACAATGGAAAACAGACAATACAGCATCATGGACACCTGACACCCATCAGCCTGTATACAAAGGAGCTCAATCATGACAAATGAACAAACACTGGAATTTCTTACAACTGCCGCAAACCAGCATGCGTCTGATATCTTTATTATTGCCGGTCGTCCGCTGTCCATTAAAGCGGACGGTCATCTTACTGATTTTGGAGAACGTTTAATGCCGGATGATACAAAACAGATTCTCGAATGCATTTATCAGATGGCAAACAACCGCGACATCAATCACCTTCTGAATACCGGGGATGACGATTTTTCTTTTTCCATCCCCGGTCTTTCCAGATTCAGGATCAACGCCTATAAACAGCGCGGTTCACTGGCCGCTGTTATACGTGTGATTGCATTCCGCTTACCGGATCCGTCAGAACTCTCTATCCCGGATGATGTTATGCAGACTGCTGATTATACCAAAGGCATGGTTCTTGTAACCGGTTCTGCCGGAAGTGGAAAATCAACAACTATGGCTTGCCTGATCGACCGAATTAATCATTCCAGAGAGGGGCATATCATCACTCTGGAAGATCCGCTCGAATATCTGCATCGACACGACCGCTGTATTGTCAGTCAGCGTGAGATCTGCACAGATACAGAAAACTATCTGACATCTCTTCGCGCCACTCTGCGTCAGAGTCCGGATGTTATTTTACTGGGTGAAATGAGGGATCATGAAACGATCCAGACGGCAATGACCGCTGCCGAGACCGGTCATCTTGTGCTTTCCAGCCTGCATACGCTCGGTGCTGCAAACTCCATCAGCCGTATCATAGATGTTTTTGAACCGGCGCAGCAGCATCAGATCATCGTACAGCTTTCCATGGTTCTGCAGGCAGTCATTTCCCAGCAGCTGATTCCTGATGTAAACGGAAAGGTTATTCCTGTGTTTGAAGTTATGCGCCTTACACCTGCGATCCGTAATATGATCCGTGACAATAAACTGCATCAGATTGAAGGTGTCATTGCTTCCTCCTCCCAAGACCAGATGCGTTCCATGGATTACAGTCTTGTAGAGCTGTATAAACAAGGGCGGATCCATAAGGATACCGCAATCAAATATGCACTGAATCCTGATATGATCCGCCACAAACTTGTATAATATATATCAACAATAATTTCTGATCACAACCTGTAACGTTCTTCTGCCCTGATATTCATTGATTTCAGGGTAGTACGTTACAGATATGGTATCATGCATTGAAACAAATTCTGCAAATTCATCTGCTTCACCAAAGAATACCGCATCTTTCCAGATGCCATTTGCATCTGTTAATGTCATTTTTGCTACATTTCTGTTTTTCCCAAAGATTCTCAATTTTGAAACGCACAGATTTTTCTGAGCAAACAACGGTTTTGTATTTCCCTTTCCAAAAGGTTCCAGAACTTTAAGTTCTTCGATAAGTGTTTCTGTCAGGTAAGAAATCGGCATCGGCACATCGATCATAACTGTCGGTATGAGATCTTCCTCACTCAATGTGCAGTTTTCATTAAGCCTCTTCCTGAATCTTTCAATATTTTCTTCCGCCATCGAAAGTCCTGCTGCCATCGGATGTCCACCGAACTGTGTCAGTAGATCACTGCATTTGACAAGTTCCTCATACATCGAATATGCTTCTATCGAGCGTCCACTTCCTTTTACCCCATTTTCCGCTTTTGTCAGCACAAAGGCAGGTTTATGGTACAGTTCACGGATACGCCCGGCAATAATTCCCGCAAGACTTTCATGACATTCCGAGAGGTAAACGACAAGAACCCGGTCTTTATTCAGTCCCCTGATCTCGATTTCTTCTATTGCCCGTTCTTTTCCCTGTTCTGTCATTGCCTTTCTGCTCTGATTCAGATCATAAAGATCACCCGCAAGCTTCTCAGCCTCTTCTCTTTTTTCCGCGCACAAAAGCGCCAGCGCTCTTGTCGCAGTATCAAGACGCCCACTTGCATTGATGCATGGTCCGAGTACAAATCCCACATGATAGGCTGTGATTTCTGCTCCTTCCAGATTATTTACCCTGATCAGCGCCTGCAGCCCCGGTCTTAATGTACTCGCCAGCTGTCTGAGACCATGCTTTACAATGATTCTGTTTTCTCCCTGCAGATCCATTACATCACCAACTGTTGCAATCGCTGCAAGTTCTGTAAAGTCCAATATCTCGGACTTATCAATACCTGTCTTTTCATACAGTGCCCAGATCAGTTTCCATGCTACGACTGCGCCGCAGATATTTTTGTTAGGATATGGACAATCCTGCTGCTTCGGATTGATCACTGCATCCGCACACGGTATAAACCATTCACGTCCGTTTTCGCTGTCTCGAAATGGAACGTCATGATGATCCGTCAAAACCACGGTCATCCCTCTGTGTCTGGCATCTGCAATCTCATCCGCTGCCGCGATACCATTATCACAGGTCACGATCGTATCAATCCCATCTTCTGCTGCCTGATCAATCAACTGTTCATGAAGCCCGTATCCGTCTTTAATTCTGTCGGGAATACAGGTATCCACCTGTGCCCCCAGATATCTCAGCCCTTTCAGTAAAATACAGGTAGCCGTCACACCGTCAATATCGTAATCACCGATGATACGAATTTTTTTATTTTCTGCAATTTTTGTTCTCAAAATTTCCACTGCCTTGCCTATATCTTTCATAAGCCATGGCGATGGAAGCTCTTCAAGTGTTCCATGAAGATATGACTGTATTGCCTCTTCTCCGTCTACATCACGATTTCGAATAAGCCGGGCAATCACAGGATCGATTCCGAATTTCCTGCCAATCCCCTGAAAATCCGCCTTTTTGGCATATACCATCCATTTTTCCATGTATTCTCCTCTGCCCCCTTTGAAATATGCGCATTTCTTTACTCCAGATAGAACAATTCCCGGGGCAAATATCTGTCCCGGGAACCTGATTTCTTTTATTTCATTATTTGGACTTTTCTTCACCAGAAGCATTTTCTTTCGCTGCTGCTTCCTGCGCTGCAAGTCTTTCCGCTACTCTTTTACGGTTTTTCTTCTTTGGCTGTGTTGGATCCTTTTTGGCCGGCTGGCTGTTCTGCTTACCAGAGTTATTCTGTTTTGCAGAGGAAGCAGCTGTCTTTGCTGCAATCGCAGCCTGTGGAACCGGTTTTCTGTAATAACGTTTCATTACCAGCCACAAAGCACCTGTGATGCAGACAGAAGAATATGCACCGCAAATAACGCCTACCATAAGAGGTGCTGCAAATTCACGAATGGAAGATACACCCAGAATGTACAGAACTGCTACCATAACAAATGTGGTAAAGGAAGTGTACATACTTCTTGTAAGTGTCTGTGTGATACTTTCATTAACGATCTCATCAAGTTTTGCTCTGCTGCCCTTCGTATTCTCACGGATACGGTCGAAGATGACGATCGTCGCGTTGATAGAATAACCTACAATCGTAAGCATGCAGGCGATGAAGGTATTACCTACGGAAATTCTGGAGATTCCATAGAACGCAAATACAACCAGAACGTCATGCAGTAATGCGAGTACCGCACTGCTTGCAAAACGAATATCCTTGAAACGGAACCAGATATAAACAAGCATACAGAGTGTAGCAACAATTACAGCGACAACCGCATCTCTTCTCATTTCAGAACTTACTGTGGAAGAAATACTCTCTGTCGCGATCAGAGATTCATCTACGTCGAACTTGTCAACCAGTGCCTGATCCAGTTTTTCACGTTCTGCCTGAGAAAGAGTACGTGTTTTGATCACTACCTGATTTGTTCCGACAACCTTTGTAGGCTGTACGTTCTTATCTCCAGTAACTTCCTCTACAACAGGAGTTACTTCAGAATCAATCTGCTTGATATCCATATCTTCGTTGAATGTTACAGTTGTTGCTGTACCACCTGAGAAATCAAGCGCATAGTTTAATGCTGTTCCATCTACATTATGATGAATAAGCATTGCAACCGGACCACTCAGAATCAGAACGATGGAAATAATAAAGAAAACTTTACGTTTACCAACGATGTTGAATATTTTACGCTGTTTTGCACGGCCGTAGAATTTTTCATCGTGGAAGCCAACTGCATAAAGTGCATTCATTACAAATCTGGAAACAACCAGAGCTGTGAACATGGAGACAACGATACCAAGTGCCAGTGTATAAGCAAAGCCCTTAACAGTACCGGAACCAAGCCACATCAGTACCAGTGATGCGATCAGGGTTGTAATGTTTCCATCGAAGATTGCACTGAACGCTTTGGAGAATCCTGACTTGATAGAAGCTCTTACAGAATTTCCTGCTGCAATTTCTTCCTGAATACGAGCATAAATAATAACGTTTGCATCGACCGCCATACCAATACCAAGAATGATACCTGCGATACCCGGAAGAGTCAGTGTAATGTCAAATGCATTTAATGTGATCAGTACGATTGCCGTATACAGAATCAGTGCCACACCGGCAACGACGCCCGGCAGACGGTACATAATGATCATAAAGATAATTACGATGATCAGACCGATCAGACCTGCCATTACACTTGTGGAAATTGCTTCTTCACCAAGCTGTGCAGCAACAACGCTGGAACGAAGCTCTTCAAGCTCGATGCTCAGAGAACCGATACGGATATAGGAAGCAAGGTTCTGTGCTTCTTCTACATCAGCCATACCTGTGATCTGCGCCTGTCCACCTGTGATTGCTTCATTTACCTTCGGTGCACTTAAAATCTGGTTATCATAAACGATTGCGATCTGTTTGCCGACGTTTGCCTCTGTTGCATCTGCAAATTTTGTCTTACCCTCATCGGTAAGTGTCAGGCTTACGGCATATTCTCTGGAACTGTTTTTGTCAGACTGGAATGCACCACCCTGCGCATCCTTCACGTCTGTACCTTCCAGAACGACAGATCCTGCTTCACGGATCTCGTCAAGACTTCTTGCAAGTACATAACCGCTTCCTGTGCTGGTAAAGTTTGCATTGCCGTCGTCATCTTCTGCTGTGATAAAGCACAGGGAACCTGGTTTACCAAGGTCATTCAGGATTGCATCAGCATCTGTAACACCCGGGATTTCAACAGCGATACGGTCGTTTCCTTCTTTGTACACCTGCGCTTCAGTACTGTACTGTTCCACACGCTTCTGGAGCTTATATACAGTATCTGACATGTCTTCAGCACTCGGGTTACTGTCTTTTGCCTGATAAGTGATACTGACACCACCAGACAGATCCAGACCGGTCTTAATATTCGTCGCTGAACCGGTTCCGGTAGGTCCGATGCCTACTCCGGCCGTGTAACACAGAAAGACTGTGATAATGGCGGTCAGAAGCAGTACAACGATTGCTCTGTTTTTCTTCATTGTTCTTTCCCTTCTTACATTATTTTATTCCGCTAACGCGGCCTTTATCATGATTGCGCACTCCACTCTCTTACGCTGAAGTTCGCATCCGATACCATAATTGCCATTAATATCTTTCTGGAAATGATATGCATTGGCAGCACAGCCACCACTGCAGTAAAATCTTGCAAAACAATCCTTACAAGCTTCTTTTGTGTAAACGTTGCATTTACCGAACTGATCACGGATCTCCGGTCTGGTGATTCCCTCATCCACATTTCCCATAAGGAACTGTTCTTCACCAACAAACTGATGGCACGGATAAAAATCACCCCACGGTGTTACAGCCAGATATTCGGTACCTGAGCCACATCCGGACAGACGTTTGTAAACACATGGACCACCTGTAAGATCGATCATAAAGTGGAAGAAATTGAATCCCTTGCCGGCTTTTTCCCTGGCTATCATTTCTTTTGCCAGTGCATCATATTCTTCCTTAATCTGCGGAATGTCTTCTTCTCTGATTGCATACTCCTCTGTATCAGCAGCCACAACCGGCTCTACAGAGATCTGTTTGAATCCGAGATCTGCAAGATGCAGAACATCCTTTGAAAAATCAAGATTGTGATGGGTAAAGGTACCACGCACATAATACTTGTCCTGATTTCTGGATTCTGCAAATTTCTGGAATTTCGGAATAATCAGATCGTAGCTTCCTGCACCTTTACGGAATGGTCTCATGTAGTCATGAACCTCTTTACGTCCATCTACACTGAGAACAACATTTCCCATTTCTTTGTTGCAGAATTCCATAACTTCGTCATTGAGAAGTACACCGTTTGTTGTCAGTGTAAAACGGAATTTCTTATTGTGCAGCTTCTCCTGCTCTCTTCCGTATGCCACCAGATCCTTGACAACCTGCCAGTTCATCAGCGGCTCTCCTCCGAAGAAATCGACTTCCAGATTCTTTCTGGAACCCGAATTCGCAATCAGGAAATCAAGTGCTTTCTTTCCTACTTCAAAAGACATCAGCGCTCTTCTTCCATGATATTCGCCTTCCTCGGCAAAGCAGTATCGACAGGCCAGATTACAGTCGTGGGCAATGTGCAGGCACAGCGCTTTGACTACTGTCTGTCGATTTTCAGTAAATTCTTCTATTATATTTTCGTATACATCTCTGGTAAACAGCATACCCTGCTCTTTCAGCTTCTCACATTCAGAAACGGAAGTACGGATATCAGCTTCCGGATACTGATCCTTCAGTCTGTCTACGATCTCCTGCTCTGATAGTCCCTCCTCCATAAAAGGAAGTACTTCATATGTCACAAGATCTACCAGATGAATGCACCCACTGTTAATATCCAGAACAATGTTGTAACCGTTGCTCTGGTATCTATGTATCAGACTCATCTTTCTGAAAATCCTTTCCTGTATCTTTTTCTTTACGTTATCAGAGCATTACAAAGTAATTTCCTGTAACGTAAGAATAAGCAGCGGATTTCACTCCGCTGCTTAACTGATTGTTCTGAACCTGCTTATTTGTTCTCGCAGCTCTGATTTCCTACAGTACAGGAAGTTTTGCATGCTGACTGGCAAGATGTCTGACATTCACCGCAGCCGCCTTTTTTCACTGTGTTCTGCAGATTTTTTGTATTTAATGTTTTGATATGTTCCATTATATATCCCTCCTTATGTATAATTATCTGGAGACAGTATAGCATAAAACTGCCCTAAATAAAAGCCTTTTTTTCACGAGAGCATGCCGCCCAGCGTGCCGCCTCCCAGACACATAAAAAACGTCGTAATCGCATGCTGTGTACTCATATCCCATCGTCTCTGCACGATAAATGAAACGACCATAAGCAGTACAAAATAACACAGTCCTACCAGAAAACCCCACTTATATTTATTTTGACGCATGAGTTTTCCAGACAAAAAGCCGCCCGCCAGACAGGAAACTACATAAATCACAAGAATTCCAACCGTCACGGTTCCCTGCCCGATATCGAGCTTAAATACCATCAGTGCAAGAAGCAGAAGACATATTCCCGATAATGCATATGCCAGAAGTAAAGATCTCAAGATTGTTTTTATCTGCATAAAAAGCCCTCCCATACTGAAATATATGGAGGGCTTTTTCTTCATATGTACAAAATCGGAAATTTACTTTCTCTTCTTAAGGTATACAAGTACTGCTACAATTACTGCTGCCGCGATTCCGATAATCACAAACGGAAGTATCGGTGTGCTGTCTCCTGTAGATACTGCCTTTACAGAGCGGCTTCCGCTCTGTGCGCCCTGGTCTGAAGTCGAATTATCTGTACCCGACTGATCGGCTGATGACTGTACAGAAGTTCCTGAAGTACTGCTATTCGCAGCGGTCGTTGTGGATGACGAAGCTGTTGTCGGGCTTACTGTCGTAGAAGCTGTAGTTGTTGTTCCGGAAGAATAGCTTCCGTCCTCGATTTCTTCACCTACCAGAGTCTTGCTTCCGGCGATTCCAAACGGACTGAATGAATGTGTGCTGAATACCATAGTACTTCCATCCACACTCGGAACGATCGTCTCCATAGCGCCGCTGTCCAGAAGATGCTCTATTGTATAGTCATATCCTGCTTTGACCGGAACAGTCACGCTGATATATTCACCGTCCGGAATCTCATATTCTGTATTATTTTTCAAATCCCAAAGCTCAAATTCGTAAGATTTAAACAGATTTGCCTCTGCTTCATTACTGAATTCATAATTTTCGCCGCTTGCTGCACGAAACTGTACATACCATGGGAGATTGATTCCTGATACAGAAATACCGTTGCAGGTATGATTTGTCGCTGCAAGTTCAATCTTTTCTTCGTCGGATGGTTCTTCCTCTGCCACCGTCTGCGCACGCTGATCCGGAACAATCTCCTTTTCCGTGCCATCGAAAATGTTGTCTTTATCGGCTTCCGGTGTCTCTGTAACATCTGGTGTAGCTGTAACATCCGGTGTCGCTGTCGTTTCTGGTGTTTCCGTCACTTCCGGATTCTCTGCATCATCCGGTGCAGCTGTAACTTCTGGTGTTTCTGTCGCATCTGCGGAATCTTTTTTCTCAGTGTCAGTTGAAACGTCTTTATTGTCAGGTGTTTCTGCTGTATCCTGAGCCTTGTCCACTGTATCAGCTGCATCAATATCTCCACCAGCTGTATCTGGTGTATACTGATCTTTTGCCTCTGATTCGTCTTTTACCTCACCATTATCTGATATTTCTGTACTTCCCGGTGTCTCTGTCGTCGTATCTTCACCGTTTTCTCCTGTATTTCCATTCTCCTGTGTTTCCTGAGAATCCTGATTCTCATAACCGTTATCTGTATAATCTGTATCTTTGCTGAAACTGCTGACAACTACTGTCACGCTGCTGTAAATCGTATCCGACTGTCCGTCCCATCCAGAAAATTTCGCAAGGTCTGATGCCTTGTACGGACGAAAAACCACATCATATGACTGTACTCTCTTAGTTGGAACACTGGAGCTGTCCACCCATGACAATGTGCCATAATCACTTTTCGGAAGAGAAATTTCAGAAAGAGGAACCGGCTGTTCTACTGTAACATTATCAGGAATCAGGCTGCTGACCTCAACTTCCGCCGTACTTCCTGCCATAACCGGAACATAAGTAAACTGACCTGTTATAAGTGTCGCTGTAAGTGCCGCTACAGCAAAAAACTGCATATTCTTCCTCTTTTTCATCATAATCTATACACCTCAATCTATTTAAACATGAATTAACGTCTGCTTTAGTCTATTTATAATGGATGTTTTTACTTTTTTATGAAATACATCCTCAATCAATATATTGTATTTTTATCTTTTCGTAAATCTTTTGTAACAAAATCTTTTATTTTACGACACAGACATTATAGCACAGTTCTACTTTTTTCGACACCCCAAAATTATTTTTTTTATATTCCCACAGATTACATCATTAGTGAGAATTGCGTGACGATTCTCTGTACTTCTCCCAAAACAGATTGAATACCTTCCTCGGAGTTCATCCAATTTTCTTTCGTAACTCCATCAACACAACATGGGCATACCCGAAATTCTACTTCCGGATATGCCCTCTGATAATACATCAGTGATCTTCTTGCATGATAATTTTTGCAGCATAATAGTGCTTTTTTTATTTCTATTTCTGCTTTGTCCGTAACTTCACGGGAGAATCTGGCATTTTCCCATGTGAAGGTTGCCTGATCTTCCTTAAGAATTACTTCGTCCGGAACATGATTTTTTATTAAAACATCTTTTAAAAAATCCCATTCCGTCCGGTAATTGCCGTTATAACGCTCCTGTCCCGATAATACTCCGCCAAACTTGCCGACAGTGATACTGTATTTTCCACTCGGAAGAACAAACGACGCATAATTTTCCCCATAAAGTGCTGCCGCCTTCTCCGCCATCTGAGAATAACCATTCCCCGGAATAAAAATGATATCCGCTTTTTCCGGTTCATCTTCAGCAAAAATAAATTCACTGATCTGCTCTATAAATCTGTGGTACATATAGTCTTTCTCCTTTGTGTGCTATTTATTTTGTTACAATCACTGTACTGTAGCCGTCATCCCGCAGCCGCTGTTCCATATTAATGGCATTGCCAATCTGCTGAAAAGCACCTACCTGAACTTTGTACAGATCATTTTCATATAGAAGGAATGCCGGATAACCCACGTCATTCAGCTGATACAGCATACGATCTGCATTTTCCCTGTTGCGGTACGCACCGGTCTGCACCCGATAATAAACCGGTGCCTCTATTGTTTCTTCTGAAAGCGTTCCGAGAATCGCTCCGGCTATAGCTTCGGCAATCTCATTTTTCTTTTCATCGTATAATTTGTTATCTTCATCAGAATTCAGAAAGCCGGTTTCAATCAGAAGCGCCGGCATCCGTGTACGCCGAAGCACTACAAGTCCCGGTCGCTCCTTTACTCCTATTTCCCGAAATCCAAGTTCTCCAAGCGCACCAACGATATTCTGCGCCATCTCATATTTTAGTCCGCTTTTATCATATACAAGGACTTCCACACCCTGATATTGATTATCTTCCGGACTGCTGTTCCGGTGAAACGAAATAAAATAATCAGCGCCCGACTGATTTGCAATGCGTGCCTTCTCAAATGGAGTCTGATAGACATCTTCGGTTCTAGTATATACCACATCCACGCCGTTGTCTTCAAGGATTTTGCCGACAGCATGCGTCAGAGCAAGATTATCATCCTTTTCTTTTCTTTCCTTATATATAGCTCCCGGATCCGTACCCCCGTGCCCGGCATCCAATACTATCTTATATGCCACTACTGCTCTCCTGACTGCTTTTTAATTAGTATATGCAGACGGCATGAAAAGTTTTCCCTGTATACAGGGGCCGGATAATCCACGGATATGGACCTCAACAGTATGTAAACCGTCCGGTCTCACGGTTATAATGGTACACATAATATGTCAGAAAATCTTCGTCCGGAGTCGTGTCGCGCACTGTATCTGCCAAAACTCTTTTCAGATCTTTAGGATCCGCTGTTTTTTCACTATGGATCATCACCTCGTGAATACTTGTAAATACCATATAAAATCCACCATCCAGCAAATCACTCAGGCGCTGCGCTACACCCGGCAGGAACACCGCAACAGCTCCATTAGTACGCGTTGCAGTACTCAGACAATTCCCGATTGCACTCTTCTTTAACGGCTCGTCAAATAACAGATTCATGAAATTTTCGCCTTCATAATCCATATTGCAGATCAGTTTTTCCCAACAATAGATCCTCGGTGGTGAAATAAAATATGTATTCAGCAACGCATCATTAAACGCCATCTGTTCATCTTTATCCCACTTTTCAAAAATATGCTGTTTAATCTTTACACTGGTGCTGCATCCATCCAATTCTCCCATTCGGGCATAAAGAACCAGAGCAATGTCCCCGATTGTACGGAAAATTGCGTCGTCTAATTCAGCTCTGTTTTTCTCGACATTCAGAAGACGGATAAACAGATCATCTTTAATCTTTTCATAATCTTCCAGGTCTTTGCTCTTTTCAAAACATTCTGATCTGACAATAGCATCCAGCCGATGCATGATCTCCTGCACAATCCGCTCCATCGTGGCGCCATTCTGATGCCATTCATATAGATCTGCCACATAAAGTGCACAGACTTCATACACACCCTCCCGCTGCCGATTCTTCAAAAGCAGGCGGTCTCCATCTGTAGGCGGATATTCCTCTGCTGTCTTGTAACAGATCATCTCCTCCTGGTATCCCGTCGCTTTAAGAAGTCTTTCACGAAGGTTGTTTACAAAAGTCTCATAATTCTTTTCCATATAGATTTCCTCTTCTTTCTGAATATTCGGGCGACATGCCCATGAAGTATAGATTGGAATAAAAAGAGGAAGCAGACGCTCCCTCTAAGAGTTGCTATGCATTGAGCATACAGCATATTTGACTTTCTGTAAACAAAATTCGTTCGACATATTCCGTGCTCTGCGTAGGTTTCACGCAAAAGCTCGACAAGCCATTGTCTGAAAGTGTTGTTTTTACAGCTTTCCTTCCTGTTCAAGAAATGTCAGAAAACCTTCGCATCCTCTGACAATGTCAGAATAAGTCGTGGTGAAATCACCGGTATACCACGGATCAGCAATGTTGCCGTGACTCCCGGCGTAATCCAACAGAAGGCTGACCTTTCCCTCCTGATCACTGCCGAGAATTCGAAGCATATTTCTGCGGTTCCGCTCTTCCATACCAATCAGGTAATCGTATTTGTCATAATCGGTCCTCTGAAGCTGCACCGCACATTTTCCCTCACATGATATTCCATGTTTTGCAAGTTCCCGCTTCGCCGGCAGATACACCGGATTGCCGATTCCATTCCAGATTTCCTCCGTGCTCGTCGCCGCAGAAGCGACGTAAAATTTGTCGGCCATGCCGCGACTAGCAAGCATATCCTTAAAGATAAATTCGGCCATGGGTGAACGGCAGATATTCCCATGGCATACGAAAAGTACTTTTATCATTGTTGACTTATACTCCTTTATGCTGACTTATGCGGATTTATGCCGATTTTACAAGCATTTCCGGATTTTTGTGTTTCTGGTGTAATTCTGCATAACTCCTCATATCTCTTCATATCTCTGTCGTCAATCATGTTAAATTGAAAACTCTTAACATTACACATTTTTAGCGACTTCCAGCCATTTTAAGAACTTCATCTTTAGCGTCGTCGTATTTGATATGAGTATATGTATTGAGTGTAACCCCGATATCAGAATGTCCCATCAGGTACTGCAGTGTTTTTGGATTCATGCCGGCACGCGCCTGATTGCTACAGTAGGTGTGTCGACATACATGAGGCGTGATCTTTGGAAGCTGCGCTTTATAAATACTGTTATATTTTTCGACAGCGTGTTGAAAATACTTCTCCCAGTGCAATGCCACCAACGGCATTTTGTTTTTATCCAAAAACAGGAATCCCCTGTAGCCATCGATAACCGGCTCAACCTTGTATTTTTTACGCTGCTCCAAAATAATTTTGAAGCATTCATAAACTTCAGACGTCATCGGGATCTGCCTGGTTCCGGCATTAGTCTTTGGGCTTTCTATTCCGTATTTCATATCAGACCATCTCATAAGCTGATGGTCAATATTAATTTTGCCTTCCTTCATATTCAGATCTTTTACCGTCAATCCGCAAAATTCCGAAATACGCATGCCGGTATGGAACAGAATATAAAATGCCTCATAATACCTGCTGAAATGCTCATCTTCCTTTACAAAGTTTAAGAATTTCCGCATTTGGTCTACAGTGATTGCTTCTCTGGTTACGGAATCATTTACCAACACTACTGATACCTGAAACTCAAACGGATTTCTTAAAATGAGATCATCTTCAAGCGCCATCTGGAAAGCAGGTCTTAATACACCCCGGATGATATATGAATCGTACTGTAACTCTTCCCATCCTCCTGCTGCAATTTGATGAGAAATAGCTTTGCATCAGATACCTTCACTTTGCTAATTTCCATCTGTGCAAACTTCTCTTTCTTCAAGACATTTAACACTGTCTGGTGTCCTGCTTTTGTAGTCTTTTTTACACTTAAATCTTTGATTGCAAGATATCTTTCCACCAGTTCAAGAACTGTCATTTTTTCAGGATTAACGCCCTGTAAGTTTTGTAACTGCAGTTCTTTTTCTCTCTCGCGCAGTGCTACGCATTCCCTTTTTCCTGCCGGTAACCGGTCATTCTTTTCCAATTTCCAGGAATACAAATTTTTCTGTTTACCGCCGACGTAATAGAAATATCGATAACGTCCGTCCGACATTTGACTTTCGCCGTTTTGCAAAATCCTTCCTTTACTATCACGTCTTTTTGTGCTAACCTTTTTCATATACAAACTACCCTTTCATATAAAAAGGGCACCAGTAAAATTATAATATCATACTGGTGTCCTTTTGTCATCACGCTCTCAAATCGAATTTACTTCATTCAGCCATTCAGAAAATCTCTCACGTTTGAATAACAACTTGACACCGTTATATATCACAATACCGGTATCACGATTATCATCTGCAATCTGCTGCAGTTTTCTTTCGCCAATCCCAAAATACTGAGCAGCCTCTGAAAGGGTAAGTGCATATTTTTTCCAGAGCGGGACTTCATTCTTTGTAATCATATTAATACCTCCATTTTCTTCAAAATCTTTTTATCGGTATTAATATGTGATTTTTTATGAAAAACAGGAAAAAATCAGATAGTGTCTTGTAATCTCTCCATTTTTTTCGTATTTTATCTGTTTTTCTTCTGTTTTTAATCATTTGCCTAACAAATAATAATCCATTCTATTTTCAATTCTAAATTTTATGCTATACTGTTTATAGTTTAATTTGTTTGGAGGGATTTTGATGAATTATTGTATAGTGATGAAATATTCCGCAAAAGAAAATTGCTATATTGTGACCGTTCCAGATCTGCTAGGATGTATGGCGGATGGAAGGACGCCTAACGAGGCATTTGAAAATGTGAAAAATGTGATCAGTGAATGGATAGAAACGGCCAGGGCAGCAAGCAGGAAAATCCCAGAAACATCATTCGGGATAGAGAATTTTTAAGGGGCAGCAGTTTAACTACTCTGATTACATCGAACCTGGCATTCAAAATTGAAAGCTCATCACCATAAACTAATTAAAAGCAATTTTATATGTTGTCGCAAACGATATTTTACCCCTTACCATATTTAAAGTGGTCCCCTGCATATTCATCAAACCAGCGGATATATTGGGTTCCCACATCACGAGTCGGATTTTTTTGCCGATCCAGCATAACCCGGCCATATCGATAATGTTTAACAATTTCCGGGAAAGCAATACCTCCGCAAATCTCTGGCAAAGTCAATGCCAGTGCAGACTGCCATCGTCTATCTACAACAGTCATGTATTATAATCAGTATATTTTTATTTATGGCATATGTCAATTATATGATTGACGCATCTTAAAAAAGCAAGTATACTATGTTCGTAAAGGAGATAACTGTTATGAACTTCGAAAATCATTTTCCACTATGGAGTGACTTAAATACAGCACAGAAAAAACTAATTTCAGACAATTTAATCACACAGGTTGTTAAAAAAGGAACGATCATTCACAACGGAAACCTGGACTGTACTGGATTATTACTGGTTAAATCTGGGCAGCTTCGAACCTACATACTTTCAGATGAAGGACGGGAGATTACACTTTACCGTCTGTTCGATATGGATATGTGTCTTTTATCCGCCTCATGTATCATGCGGTCCATCCAATTTGAAGTAACCATTGAAGCTGAAAAAGATACTGATCTTTGGATTATCCCTGCTGAAATCTATAAGGGCATCATGAAGGATTCTGCTCCTGTCGCAAACTATACCAATGAGTTAATGGCTACCCGTTTTTCTGATGTCATGTGGCTGATTGAACAAATCATGTGGAAGAGTTTGGATAAGCGTGTTGCTTCATTTCTTTTAGAAGAGACCTCTATCGAAGGAACAAATGAATTAAAGATCACTCACGAAACCATCGCCAACCATCTTGGTTCCCACAGGGAAGTTATCACTCGAATGCTCCGATACTTTCAAAGCGAAGGACTCGTCAAACTCTCCCGCGGTAAAATCACAATCCTTGATTCGAAAAGACTGGAAACACTACAAAGATCATAAAACTGTTTTTCTATAACATTTAAAGAATCCTCCATTTATCAGAATTATGAAAGTCGTTCTAATAAATGGGGGATCTTTTTATACTACGATTAAACTATAAAAAATTTGTTTATTTCTAATAATCCATACCGCATGCATATGCCCTTTCGATCAGCGTACGGTCATTAACCACTGCATCATAGAAGCGGAATCCACCGGAAAAGTTATATGTTTCATATCCATTTCCTTCCAGAATACGGCTGGCAATGTAACTGCGCAGACCACTTTGGCATATCAGATACACAGGCTTTCCTTTCTCAATTTCGTTAATTCGTTCCCTCAGTTCATCTACAGGAGTATTTTTGAATCCATTAATATGCCCCCTGCTAAATTCATCTACCGTTCTCACATCCAGCAACACAGCATTTTTATCTTTAGAAATCTTATCCATATCTTCCAGATGCCATTGTTTTAAGGTCCCTTTTGCTATATTGTCTATCATGAATCCGGCCATATTTACAGGATCCTTTGCAGAGGAATAAGGCGGTGCATATGCGAGATCCAAATCTTTCAACTGGGTTGCCTTCAGCCCTGCATGAATTGCTGTTGCCAGTACATCAATACGTTTATCAACTCCTTCATATCCAATAATCTGAGCACCAAGCAAGCGATAAGTCTCTTTTTCAAAAACCACCTTCATGGTCATCACTTTTCCACCGGGATAGTAACCGGCATGACTCATAGGAGAAAGAATTACTGTATCTACCTCTAATCCTGACTTTTTGGCATTGGTTTCATTGATACCTGTAGTGGCTGCTGTCATATCAAATACTTTGATAACAGAACTTCCCTGACTGCCCAGGTAACGACTATCACCACCACAAATGTTATCCGCGATGATCCTGCCCTGTTTATTAGCAGGTCCCGCCAAAGAGATTAACGCATCATTGCCAGTAACATAATGTTTTACCTGAACTGCATCACCTGCAGCATAAATATCCGGTACAGAGGTTTCCATTCTGTCATTCACTACAATACTTTCTTTGATGCCAAGTTCCAGACCGGCTTCTTTTGCTAATGCTGTGTCTGGTGTAACTCCGATTGCCAGCACCACCATATCAGCCTGAAGAGATGGATTATCTTTCAATAAGACCTCCACTCCATTGTCTTTTTCTTTAAATCCTTCTACTGTATAGCCCAATACCAGTTTTATTCCATGTTTTCTCATTTCATTATGGATCATGGATGCCATATCCGGATCAAAAGGATTCATCAGCTGCTTAGGCCGCTGGACAATCGTAACATCCATGCCAAGCTCCCTCAAATTTTCTGCCAGCTCTAAACCAATAAAACCGCCACCAGCCAATACAGCCGATTTTGGATGATTCTTATTTATATATTCCTTTATCCGAAAAGTATCTTCTACAGTACGAAGTGTAAAAAGTTTATCAATACCTACTCCAGGAAGTCTCGGCTGTGTTGGCTTTGCACCTGGAGAAAGGATAAGTTTATCGTAATTTTCTTCAAATATTTCACCGTTTTCTAAATTCTTCACTGAAACCGTTTTACGATCCGGATGTATGGAGATAACTTCATGATGAATTTTCATATTAATACGGAAGCGTTTAAAAAAACTCTCAGGTGTCTGTAGTGTAAGTTCTTCCGGATCTGTGATCACATCTCCAATATAATATGGAAGCCCACAATTCGCATAGGATATGTATCCGGATCTTTCAAACACAGTAATTTCTGCATGTTCATCCAGTCTTCGTATTCTTGCTGCGGCTGTAGCTCCTCCAGCTACACCGCCTACAATTATTACCTTCATCTTATTTTTCCACCTTTCCTGAATAAGCAGCAATGCCACCGATATTATTTACTTTAGAATATCCCATTCGTTGCAGTATCCCAGTTGCCTGGCGGCTTCGTGAACCGGAATAACAGTATACAAACAGTGGGATATCCTTATTCTTCGCTACAGAAGCAATATTGTCAAGTTGCTGCAACGGCACATTTTTACTTTCTGGTATATGTCCTTCCTGATATTCCTGCGGTGTACGTACATCCAGCAGAACTGCATCATCAGTCCTTTTATATTCTTCTATGCCTTGATTAATATTTGACTGTTTAAAGAGATCAAAAAATCCCATTAGCACACCTCCCTAAAGCATTTCTAAAATCGCATTCTTAGGTCTCGCCCCTGAAACCTGCTGTACAATCTTCCCATTCTTCATAACCACTAAAGTCGGAATGCTCATAATACTGAACTTATTTGCCAGTTCAGGCTCTTCACCTACATTAATCTTTCCAACTTTAATATCTCTACGCTCACTTGCAATCTCCTCTACAATAGGTACTACCATGCGGCAAGGTGCACACCAAGATGCCCAAAAATCTAAAAGAACGGGTTTATCGGAATTCAGTACTTCGTTCTGAAAATTATTTTTATTGATATTAATAGCAGACATTTTACAGTCCTCCTTATCTTTTTCTTTTTGTAAATTTATTATAGTCTTAATTTCATTTATTTTCCGTGATTACATCACCATACCTCATTAACTTAACTTCTTGCCATACCATCTACACTTAATATAACACCTGTAATGTAACTCGCCTCATCTGAAGCAAGAAACACAAACGCATTGGCAATATCTTCTGGCTGTCCAAGACGACGCAATGGAATTCTTTCAATCATAGGTTCGATAACTTCCTTTGGCACGGCCTTCATCATATCAGTTTCTGTAATCCCAGGTGCAACAGCATTAACACGAATACCTTTAGGTCCTAGTTCTCTTGCTAATGATACAGTCAATCCGTTTACTGCAAACTTCGATGCCGGATAAGCAAACCCACTTGGCTGTCCCGAAATACTCACCATGGAAGAAGTTGAGAGAATGACCCCCTTGCCTCTTGCCACCATACATTCTGCTGCTACACGAGTAGTATTAAATACTCCTTTTACATTTAGATCCATGACTTTATCGAAAGTCTCCTCTGTATAATCCATAAATGAGGTGTTTTCTGAAATCCCTGCATTATTTACCAGTATGTCGACACATCCATATTTTTCAGTTGCCTCTTTAAAAGCCTTTCTGACAGACTCCATGCTTGCCAGATTTGGACTAATTCCAGCAACTATTGCATTGGGATATTTTTCTTTTAATTTATCTACAGCAACATCTGCCGATTCCTGTGAACTTGCTGCCAACACAACTGTAGCGCCTTCCTTCAAGAATTTATCAGCTGTAGCAAATCCTATGCCACGGCTTCCACCCGTGATGATTGCAACTTTATCTTTTAATCTCATTTAGACTACCTCCTTACTTAGTTTCTAGCTACATTATAAGCAAAAGGTAGATTATTTTCTGTGATATCATCACAAAATATCGCAATAAAAAACCCTGTTGCTCACGCAACAGGGTTTTGATTTATCCATCCATATTTAACACAAGATTAGGCTTCTATTCAACTTCTGAAAACTGATCTTTTCCAACATTACATAATGGGCATTCAAAATCTTCCGGAACATCCTCCCACTTTGTTCCTGGTGCAATACCACCTTCAGGATAACCTTCCTCTTCATCATATTCCCATCCGCAAACGTCACATACATATTTCATTAGTTTGTTCCTCCTTATAAATATATTAATACACAGCATATATTACTGTTGTATTTGTGTTGTTCTGTAACCTTAATATGTATAAATGCTTTTAGCATTTCCATAATCCATGCAGGTTACAATATGCATATACTTCTTCTACCTGTTCACCATCGCAAAGACAAAAATCTGCTACCGGCTCCTGCCCTGGATTTAACTGTTTTCTGTATATTCCCTGGTTTGTATTTAATGTAATCCACTCAATGAAATGCGCTTCAAGCATTGGATGTTTTGTCTCTCCGACCACGACATGAACATGACTGCCTTCTACCGTATATACAGGTACATGCTTCTCGACAGCAGCATCTGTCACTCCGGCTTTTAATTCCTGCATAGGTTCTCCGCAATAAATTACAGGTACACCCTTATCCTTTACCTTTTCAACAATGTTTCCACAATGCTTACAAATATAATACCTTACTTCCATGCCTTTTTCTCCTTCCATGTGTAAAATTTATAATTCAATTGTCTCCATAATCTTTTTCAATGAATCTGCAGATTCCTTAAGCTTTAACGCTTCCTCGCCACTTAAATTAATAGGTATATCAGACTCAATACCATCTGCACCTACAATAGCTGGCATACTTAACGATACTTCGTCAATATCATATACTCCATGAATCATGTGTGATACAGGAAGTATTGATTTTTCATCTCTCATAATCACTTCGCAGATTCTTTTTACAGACATTGCAATTCCATAATATGTAGCGTGCTTTTTGTTTATAATCTCATAAGCACTGTTCTTGACTGCTGTAGCTATTTCTGCCGTGTTTTCCTTGTACTTGTAATGTCCACGCATTTCACACATTTCACTTAATGGAACACCAGATACATTGGCTGATGACCATGCTACAACTTCGCTGTCTCCATGCTCACCTACTATAAATGCATGAACACTCCTGCTGTCCACAGATAAATGCTCACCAAGCTTATATCTTAATCTGGCACTATCTAACACAGTACCCGATCCAATAACCCTGTTTTCTGGAAGTCCGGATAACTTTATGGCTACCTGAGTCAGGATATCTACCGGATTCGCAACTACAAGCATGATACCTGCAAAATTTCTCTTTGCTATTTCAGGAATGATTGACTTAAATATTGCTACATTTTTATTTACGAGATCAAGCCTTGTCTCTCCCGGTTTCTGTCCAGCTCCGGCAGATATGACAACAATTGCAGCATCAGCCACATCATCATAATCTCCGGCATATATTTTCATCGGACTTGCAAATGGAATACCATGACTGATATCCATTGCTTCTCCTTCTGCCTTGTTCTTATCTGCATCGATAAGGACAATCTCTGTAAACAAGCCACTCTGCATCAGAGCAAATACCGATGCAGAACCAACAAAGCCACAGCCTATCATTACTGCTTTTTTTGAATTAATCACTTTCTTCATAATAATCTTATCTCCTTAATAATTCTCTTCATGTACTTCAAAATAGCTCTGTGGATGATTACATACCGGACATACTTCAGGCGCCTTAGTTCCTACCACAATATGTCCGCAGTTACGGCATTCCCATACCTTAACTTCGCTCTTTTCAAATACCTGTGCAGTTTCAATATTCTTAAGAAGTGCACGATATCTTTCCTCATGGTGCTTCTCAATCTCACCTACTGCCCTGAATTTTGCTGCAAGCTCAGGGAATCCTTCTTCCTCAGCTGTTTTAGCAAAGCCATCATACATATCTGTCCACTCATAATTTTCGCCTTCTGCCGCTGCTGCCAGGTTTTCCTTTGTATCACCAATTCCTGCTAATTCCTTGAACCACATCTTTGCATGTTCTTTCTCATTATCTGCAGTCTTTAAAAACAATGCTGACATCTGCTCGTAACCTTCCTTTTTTGCTACAGAAGCAAAAAAGGTATACTTATTTCTTGCCTGTGATTCCCCTGCAAATGCCTCCTGTAAATTCTTCTCTGTCTGTGTTCCTGCATATTTGTTTGCTTCCATCTCTTTTACCTCCGTTTTCTTTACTACATTTTCAAAATCTGATGCCGGGTGCTTGCACAAAGGACATATAAAGTCATCTGGTAATTCCTACTTTACCTTCTCCCTGCATTTCGGGCAAATGCCTTTAAATGAAATATCATAATCCACAAATTCAATTCCATGAGTGTTATGAATTCTTTCCAGCAAATCCGGTATTTGATCCATATCCACATCAAAAATTTCACCGCACTTTATACATCTTACATGGTAATGATTTTTCAATGTAAAATCAAATCGGTTCGGTCCATTCGGAACTTCAACCTTTCTTAATGCACCTTCCTCTACCAATATATCAAGATTTCTATATACAGTTCCTTTTCCAATTGCTGGATATGCTTCTTTTATAAATTCATACACTTCATTTGCCGTAACGTGTCTTTTCATTTCGTATACGGTATTTCTTACAAGATCTTTTTGAATGGTATTTCTCCTACTTGTCATTCGTCCTCCTTATTAGGATTAGTTCTCAATAAGGATTATATACCACTATTATCCTGTTGTCAACAAATAGTAATAGTTCTTATTATTAAGAAGTCGCCAAACTGAGCATCTTTCACATGAATAACTATTTTATTTTGCGTTCAAATACATATTCTGAATCTGAAGATAAATCAGACCTAAACGAATATCCGAGTCTGTCAAATTTCTGAATCTCCACCGGATTTTCAATATTATTTTCCGCTATGAATCTGACCATTTCACCACGAGCCATCTTGGCATAGGTACCTTTTGTTACCAATTTATCTCCGGATAACTCACAAAATACAATCGTAATATATCTGTCCTGTGGTGTCAGATACTTTTCTATACATTTTGAGTATTCTTTTGATGCAAGATTAATGATAATCCTACTGTCATCTATTACTGAGCGGTATAACAATTCTCCCCAGTACTCATACAGATTTTTTGCATCTCCAATTCCAACCTTTGCCTGCATTTCAAGACGATAAGGGGTCACACCATCCATTGGTTTTAAAATGCCATAAAACGCAGACAAGATTCTTAAATGATTTTGCAAATACTCAAACTGCTGGATTTCAAACACAGATGGTGCCATATATTGAAATGCAATCCCTTCATATGCTAAAACAGCCGGAGTAAGACTGTTATAAAGATCCATATTTTCCAATCTGTTAAAGTTCTGCTCTGCAATCTTGTCATTACATTTCCAGATAGCTTTCAGTTCTTCTTTTGATTTGCTTTTCATCCAGTTTAATACTTCTGCTGTCTTATCAATATAGACAGGCAGTTCAACCGGTGCTAAGTTATCGGTATCTACAATCATCTTTTTTGCAGGTGATAAAATAATCTTCATTATGCCAATTCCTTAAGCATATTTTCAGGATCATCTGCAGCCTTGACTTTATCATTTGCCTTTATAATAATCCCCTGTTCATCAATAAGATATGTGGTTCTTACTACTCCCATAGAGACTTTGCCATAATTTTTCTTTTCTTTCCATACATCATATGCTTCAATAACTTTCCGCTCTGGATCTGCTAAAAGTGTAAATGTCAATCCATATTTTTCCTCAAATCTCTTATGAGAGGATACAGAATCCTTACTGACTCCAAGAATAACTGCTCCTTTTTCGGTAAACTGAGGGTATCGCTCAGAAAACCCACATGCCTGTTTCGTGCATCCCGCTGTATTATCCTTGGGATAGAAATATAAGATCACTTTTTTTCCTGTATAATCCGATAATCTATGTATTTTCCCATTTTGATCTGGCAACTCAAAATCCGGTGCCTTAACCCCTACTTCCAACATTATTTATCCCTCCCTTTCTGTATCTTTCTCTTTATTCGCCTTTTTTTTCCTATTCCTGGTAATCATTTTATGACCTGTATATATCGCCATTACCATACATAACATAGAACTTAAAGCAAAGTATTTGTGACTTGATTTTTGCTTTTTATATCCAGTGTAAAAAGTCCCAAGCATTGTGATCAATGCTCCTACTGACCAATATTTATGTGCTTTCATGTAATTCCTCCATTTTTTCAGTGTATTCAATTCTAATTATACGCTACCATATTCCTATGTCAATTTGATAATAGAGCATTCCTATAAATTTTTTCAAAATATCATTGTCAAAACTATGTATTGTTATCCTTTAATTTTTCTTTGAAATAATTGACAAAAAGCTTGCTTTCAGGAGATTACTATTTAATCTCTTTTCCATCTATATATAGTTGAAATTTATCAGGATTATTGACAACATCATAGTCCTTTCCGTATTCTACAGGTCTATATTCGGCTGTCATTACCGATTCCCCGTCTTCAATATCCTCTTTCCATAAATAGATGTTCATATCAATGCTCGTCGCATATCCTCTGTCTGTGGAGAATTTTGTCGAATGAAAAGAGACTTTACAACTTAAAATTGGATAAAAAGGACAACAAAAAAGAAGAGCTGCTTGCTCTTCCCATATAGTAGTAGTAAAATAATATGTCATGCCAGCGCAATATATTACCTAGAATATCGCTATAACAGGAAAGGGGCTGCATTGTGACAGCCCCTAGTTTACTTCATCACGTTGTCTACATTCTGAGTGAACTCGTTCCCTGGTTTATTTTAGCATCGGTCTGGATTTTGTTTCATAAAGATAAATTTTGCCACAGAGCGGTCGTATGTTTTAATGTGTCCAAACAGCCAGTCGATTACATTTTTCTGTACAAGTTCACTGAACCGATCTGTTGGTCCTTCATACTCCTGAAGGTATTCATACAGTTCCTGAATTGTCTTTTTAAACTCTTCATGTTTTTCATAATGTTTTTCACGCTCTGGATAACCGGATTTTTCCTGAAGCTTTTCCTCTTCTTTGAAATGAAAGTCAGTATATTCATCCAGATAATCCAGCATTTTGATTGCTTTTACTTTGCTGTCGCCATTTTGACAGGCAGTTACAAAGTTCTGGATACGGTCGATCAATTCTTTATGCTGGGTATCAATTGTTTCATTTCCTGTTACTAAATTGTCATCAAAGGTAATGTTTAAATCGTAAGTCATAATTTGACCTCCATTTCTTTTATATGTTCTCTTAGGCTCTTTTAATGTATGGCAGTTTCGTACCTGCATTTTCTGCTTAGTCTTCTACAGGAACGAAAACATCTTTTCCTAATCCGCAGATTGGGCATGTCCAGTCATCTGGAATATCCTCAAATGCAGTTTCTGGATCGATACCAGCGTCTGGATCTCCTACTGCCGAATCATAAATATATCCACATGGTTCACATTCATATTTTATCATAGTCATTTTCCATTTTCAATGTCGATTTATTTTTGTTACCAAGTTTCTAGCAATTTTTCTAACACTTTGTTTCTTGTATATCTGTATTATACATGATAATTATTCTTTTGTCAATAATAGTAATTATTATCATTTTTACACTTAGCATAAACTGATATTTGAATTGCACATTTACATATTGTATATATCATGGGAATAGTTGAATAAAAAAATGAACTCTATTCATTAAAGACAGAGTTGCTGGAAATTATTTCTCTACAACAACTTTCTTCGTCTTTAAGCCATTGAAACACAATACTGTCCAATCAGCTTCGTCCAACTATTATATTTATTCTTTTCACACACCTTTCGGCAAATTTCATTTTCCATCAGTACACAGAACATCTTATCCTAAGCAAATGCCCAAACCGCACCATTCACATGGTTTTCCACTGCTTTCTGATCTATGCGATTTAAGCGTGTGACCATTTTTTCAATTTCTCCATTTCTCAAGTTACCGATATTTTTGCAGATAAACCGAAAGAAATTCAACGTTGCATATTCGTCATGCCAATGGAATTCTTCTGGATTGTTTTTAATTTTACTGGCTCGCTGCTGTTCTTTGATTATCTGATCAGCTACACCTTTCATCGAATCTTCGTATCTCATATTATTCACCTACTCTTCCTCAACTGAACCACTATATTCAATTATTCCATACCAATCTTTACATATCTTCTCTTTTGAACATATAAAGATGAGTGAAATCTGCATTACCCATATAGCACCTTTGGCTAACATTGAAAAGAAAATTTATTTGAATCAATGTGAGATACCTATTGAAAATATTATCTTGCTACGCAATAATGATACCATATATCTTTTTACCGAAAGTGAGTATGCAGCATTATAACAAAAAGAACCTGTTTATGTTCAGGTTCTTTCTGATCGTATTCAATATAAACTATATAATTATTCGCTTTCTCACAAATTATTCTTCATAATTTCCAAATAATTTTCCGGGAATCCAATCAGATTCAAATCAATGTCGTCCCTATATTCATCTATCACTGTTTCCACCGTCTGAATCAATGATTTCTTACTAAATTCTACAATAACCCACAACGGCATTTTGCTAGAATATTTCAATTTGTGATGTTTTACAATCAGACTATCTTTATAATAATTTTTCTCCCTGCTGAAATTTTCCATAACTTCCTTGTAACCCTTTTTGTTATAGAAATTATTTTCATCGTAATGCTAATCATGCGGAGCTTCTATACATTTGGCTATTGAAAATCCATATACTATCTGTGTCCTATAATATACTTCTGCTTTTTCAATATAGTCACTACCAGAAGGCTCTTGTCTGAATTGCAAAGCATAACCCGTAAAGCGATAATAATTTACTCTTTTTAAAATGTCTTTTGCTTTTTCTCTATCAGCGACAAGCCTTGCATATTCTTTATGATCTGGATTATAGGACATCATCATCTTCCGCATAAGATTCTGACCATAATCCGTCTCTGCACCCCCTCTTGAACCAGCCCTAAGAAGTGCTTTCCATGGATATATCTTATATAATGGCTCTGCTCTTTCAAGAAGCCATATTTCCATCGCAGTCATATAAGACTTTTGAAGCGGTGCCGAATCAATGGAGATAAAGCCTTTTATCTTATCCGGATATAATTCCATATACATTTGAGCCAGATATCCGCCCATAGACTGACCGATAATGATCGGATTATAAATTTCTTCTTTTGCCAGGATTTCATAAAGCCATTCTGCCATGTCTGATAAACTGTAATTATTCGTAAATGGTCTGGATAATGCATGTGATGGTGCATCCCATACAAACACATTCTGTTTATTCTCAAAATATTCTGTCTGCTTCTCAAAAAGCCGGTGGTCTGCCGTAAGTCCCGGTAAAAACACTAATGTAATTTTCTGTTCCCCTTCCTATAAACCATTTCCAATGTCGTATGGGCGACATTCAATACTTGTGATTGTTTTTCTTCCGACAAAGCGAAAAATTTATCATTTATAAATCACCTCCGTTGACCAGTTCGGTTAATATGAGTATATACCCATTGACCGATTAACGGAAGGCCTCATTGATCAGAGAGCAGCACACATCAACAGTGATCTGAGCACGCAGAAAGTCATTCAGAAACACTGCGATTCTTACCGGCTCTGCCGTAAAGTGATAGAAGATTGCAAATCTGCAAAAAATCCAAAAGCTTACTGAACCAAGCATCAGGCAGAATACCAGCTCCACGATTCATTAAAAAAAGAGCTTCAGGATCTCAGTATTACCAAAATCCCAAGCTCTAATAAAATCCAGAATCAGATAGAAAATCTTGAATCAGAACAGGCTGCTGCCCTCCGGAAAAACAGGACTTGCAGAAAAAGCTGAAGACCCTGTTTCACATTTTTATCATTCGTGTACCATTTACCTGATTGATGAATAGCATAAGCACCTTTTCTCAATGCCATTGCAACTACAGGGCAGGCATCTGCATCAACAAATATTTGCACTAGTTCCTCTCCATTTCTTTTTGAATCCATGTCATAATTATATCTACAAGATATTCCTGCTGCACTTGGCTTAGTTTCTTTCCCGGTTGCATTTTATGCCACTTCCGAATGCAATCTCTGCAACATGTTGCCGTTGCATGCTGGGCAATAAATACCGGATGCCCACGCATTGGTGTCTGCTTGCCATCATTTGCTATATACGCCGGAGCTTCTCTCTTTGCGATAAACTCCTTTGCATGTTGTCTGATTGTATCCAGTCCTTTTTCGTTTATGTAATCAATATCCTTCTGCTTCAGATGGAAACTGCTTCGAAACTTGGAATTATCCAGTCGTTCAAATAACTGCTTGTACCATTCATCCTTCGTCATGTCATCACCACAAATCGTATTGTTTCATAGTCTCTGTATTTCGATATTCATGCTTCTCATAATATCCTATCAACTTCCCATCATCTCTGAGTGCCACCATATAAACATCTTTATTCTGTTTCTCGTTGTGAAAAGTATAAACGATATTATGACTTTCATCTACTGCAAACCAGTCCACTACCTGCTGTATTTTATCTCTTGATTCCGGATTATGACAATCTAACAAACTTCTTCCAACTAGTTTATCGCCACCTCGCTTCGCATAACTGATAACAGCTGCCGGATTCATGTAAATAATCTCATGATTAAGATTGCATATAACAATGGATGCTCTGTCCTGATCAACAATACTTTTATAAAAGCTGACCATCTATCTTTTTATGTATTTTTTTCTTTTTACTTTTCGCCATCTTATCTTATCCTTAGAACTTCACTACTTCCGGTTCATGTGTAAATGATGAAAATGTAGCTGTTGCATATCTAAAAGCATCATCTACAATCAGTATTTTTGTTTTTTATCCATATTTTTCTTTCCTTTATCCACTCGTTTTTTATGATCTTCCAAGCACTCTCGCATTGTCATATTTTAGTCCTCCTGTCAATTGTATTCCACTAATTCATGAACCTCTGCTAATCAATTATATACATACCTTATAATCGTTTTTATAACTTCATCAATCACAATCGGCTTTGACAAATGTGCGTTCATTCCTGCATCCAGTGATGCCTGAACATCTTCTGCAAATGAATTAGCTGTCATTGCTATAATAGGAATGTTTTTTCCATCCGGTCTGTCATTCATTGCCCTGATTGCTTTTGCTGCTTCATAACCATTCATTTCAGGCATCATGATATCCATCAGGATTACATCAAATGTGCCTTCCGGATGATTTCTGAAAATCTCAACAGCATTCTTTCCATCCACAGCTCTTTCTACATTCATCCCGAACTCTTCCAACTGCACGGCAGCAATCTCTGCATTCAGTTCATTATCCTCTGCAAGAAGGACATTCACACCTGTAAGATTCACCTTTTCAGAAATACCTGTGTCTGACTTATTACATTCCTTATCTGTAATTTCCAAAGGAATATCCACAGTAAATGTGGTTCCCTCATGCTTTTTACTCTGCACGGAAATGGTCCCACCCATCATATCTACATACTTCTTTACGATAGCCATCCCCAGTCCAACTCCATGGTACTGCGTTCTCACACCGGAATCTTCCTGTGCAAATTCCTCAAAAACTTCTTTTGTAAATTCCTCACTCATGCCAATACCAGTATCCGAAATGCGGTAACGCATATTTATATATCCATCCCCGCCCTTTTCCTGACACCGGGCTTCAAATGTAATCGTCCCTCCATCCGGAGTGAATTTCACGGCATTGCTCAGAATATTGACCAGCACATCACGCAGGCGTGCAGAATCCGCAAGTACATTTGGAATCTTTGCTTCTTCACGCTGAATCTTAAAGTTGATATCCCTGTTCGTAAGAAAACCTTTTGTAATATCCAATGCAGAATCTGTAATGTTTTTCACATCCACCGGTACCGGATTGTATTTCACTTTTCCACTTTCGATGCGGGTCAGATCTAATACATCATTGATCAGCGACAGTAAATGCTCTGAGCTTTCGTCAATCTTTTCCAGACAATTTTTCACTTCGTCTGACGGATTGTTTTTCATTGCAATACCGGTAAATCCTATGATTGCATTCATCGGTGTCCTCATATCATGGGACATATGTGACAGAAATGCTGTTTTTGCCTTGTTTGCAGCCTGTGCATGCTCTGCCAGTTCCGCCATTTTCTCAGCTTTCTCCTGGGCCGCCTTCTGAGCTTTTTTTCTTGCACTGAGACGCACCATTGTCACAGCCATAATAGTCAGCAGCCATCCAAAAATAAGAAGAACCCAAACAGTAACAACAGGATGCAGACGGATCCAGTCAACAAATGTCAGCTCTGTTGCTTTGTATGTGGTATACTGTGCTGCAAGATCTTCAACAAGATTTTTGGGCATGGCATACATTGCTTTCGTCAGAATACCAGCCAGCGCATGGTTCTCAGTTGATGAAATTACCATGCGGTAGGTGAATGTAGGCTGTTCCAGCAGAGTATATGTCATGGTGCCCGTAGTGTCACTGTTCACAAACGCCTGTGCCATGTAATAGTAGACGAAGGCAGCATCTGCTTTACCCTCACGGACAGCTTCCATCATTTCCTGTCGGGTACTGCACATCAGTTTTTCTGCACCGGGTGCCATTGCATCTTCAATTGAATTTGATACTGTCTGGTCAACAGTAGTAACAACATTAATTTTTCCATCAAAGTCACGCCGTGTCACCCTTGCCAGCTGCATCATAATGAAGGGTGCAGTAATCCCCCATTTTTTCGTCTCAGCATAGTTATCTGTTTCCAGGCGCGCATCGATGCTCATATCTGTGGTTTCCTTATTTTTCTGATAAGCAATATACTCATCTCTGGTGGCAGGTGTAAGAAACTCATAGGAAATCCCGGCATAGTCTGCAATTTTCCGGAAGTAATCCGGGATAATACCCTTCATCTCACCATTTTCATTATAAGAATATGGATAACGGGTCGGATCACACAGAACATGAAGCGGGTTGTCCTTGGAATACTGTGAAATAATACTTTTTTCTTTCTCCGTATATTCCAGATTCTTAGTTTCTATGCTTTCATAATTTTTATTATAAAGTGTCGTTTTCCAGTCACCCTCAACTGCATTCATCTGGTCGATTGCATAATTGATCTCATTCAGCAATTCTGTATTACCTTTTTTAACCATGACATAGAAATCGCTGCTGTCAAATTTATCCACGATACGCTCATTGTTTGTTTTTCTCAGAGAACTAGCAGCAATAGCATCAACATTTCCGCTCTGAAGAGCTTCCTCCATCTCTGCTGTCGTATCAAAATAAAATGGATCATATGTAAATCCTTTGTTGCCTGCAAAATCCGCAAAACTCTTTATCTCGGAGCTTCCATTCAAAAATGCCACACGCATACCGTTGTAAGTACTGTATGTAATTGCCATCCACAATCGTGCTGTTGTCACTGCGGACGGTCAGAATCCCATTATTGGTTCCGATCGGACGTGAAAAATCAAACTTTTCTTCTCTTTCCGGTGTTTTGCGGGGAGATGTTACCATATCAATCTCGCCATCTTCAAGCATCTGCTGCATATCATCCCAGCTCTTATCATATCCGACATATTCGTAATCTACATCCCAATAACGGGCCATCAGCCGAAGAAAATCATAGCCATACCCACTGCGGTTGCCTTCTTCATCCATCACATGATAACCATCCATGGCAAAGAAACCGACTTTGACAGTTTCATGCTGCGAACTGTCCTCGGCTGCATATGCAGTCTGGGGAGAAAATATCATACACACGCATACAAAAGCCAGTAACACTGCCACATATTTCTTAGCTCTCGAAATCATATTTTAAATCTCCTGTCTGTCAAACATATTTCTCTATACATCTCCTTGTAATCTCCTGGTTTAATAAAATTGCACTGCCGCATCAAATCCATTTGTCACTGTTCAGTGACCTGCGGTTCGGTACCCCCCCCACCAGATTTTATGCTTCTGATCGTCTTTTCCAGCATCTTCATCTCAACCGGTTTTGAAACATGTGCATTCATGCCAGCAGCAAAAGAATGCTGAATATCTTCTGAAAATGCATTCGCAGTCATGGCAATGATCGGAATCGTCTTTGCCAGTTCATGGGAGCTTCTGCGGATTGCCTTCGTTGCCTCATAACCATTCATAACAGGCATCTGCACATCCATCAGGATCATGTCATAATCACCTGGAGCAGACTGCTCAAATGCTTTCAAAATCTCTTCGCCATTTTCACAGATGGTACATTCCGCACCTTCAATCTTTAACAGTTCCGTCAGGATCTCTGCGTTCAACTCATTATCCTCTGCACACAGGAATTTCATTCCCTGCAGAATATTTCCATCCTGCTCATCTGTTTCTTCTTGTGCCGCCAGAGCAACCGTTCTATCCTCTGCAATTTTCAGATCCAAGAGAACCTCAAAACAGCTTCCCTGTCCCAATTCACTCTCCACATCAATAGTACCTCCCATTGCCTCAACCAGATTCTTAGTAATCGCCATTCCAAGTCCGGTTCCCTGTATTTTATTTGTAAGGGAACTTTCCGCACGGGTAAACGCATCAAAAATTGTATCCTTGAAATCTGCCGACATTCCCATACCATTATCGCTGACTAAGAAACGGTACTTTGCATAGACAGATGACTTTGTCTCACATTCTTCTACCAGAAGCTGAATTTTTCCACCCTCCTGCGTATATTTTATGGCATTAGACAGCAGATTACTGAAAATCTGCATCAAATGAACCTGATCCCCATTCACCCACTCATGCTGAATATTTTCTTTTATGATTGTAAAGGTCTGATGCTTTTCATATATTTGAGAATGAAATATAATGTCAAGTTCCTGCATAAAATCCAGAATAGAAAAGTCAGAATACTTGAAGACTGTTTTTCCTGCTTCAATCTTGCTCATATCCAGAACGTCATTGATAATTCCCAACAGATGCTGTGATGAAATGTCTATTTTTTCTGCATACTCTATAACTTTTGCTTTATTACCTGCATCATGTCTGATCAAAGATGTGATACCAATGATTGCATTCATAGGTGTGCGAATATCATGTGACATATTAGACAGGAAATCCGTTTTCGCCTTATTTGCATTTTCAGCTGTCTGTAAAGCCTCTGTTGCAACGTTCTTTGCCTTTTTCAGTTTTTGATTGACTACTTCCATTTCCTTCATTGTTTGTAAATGAAGTTCATTATTTCTTTTTTCATATTCTGCTTTTTGATCTGCAAGACTGAGTCTGGAAATACTGTAGAATAATCCGGTAAAAAGTAAAAGTATAAAACCTGCCATGAGTATTGTTGTAAACAACACCGTTTTCTGGTAATCCGTCAGCACATTGTCAACAACTCCCCTTGCCACAATGCATACCAAAATGGTGTTGTTGCTTTCTATCGGGCAATACCCCAGATAATAGGGATTCTGTTTTCCCAAAAATACAACTCCGGATTCTCTGTTATCAAACTTCTTTTTGAACAAATCAGCCTCTTCTTCTGTAATAGCCTGTTCCCCTTTTAAATGTTTTAACAAAGAATAATTACGCAGGTATTTATCTCCACTCTGGTTCGTATACGTAATATTTCCGTCATTATCCAGCATGAACAAATATGCTTTCCCATGATAACCTTTCAATTTTAACATGGAATCCAGTTTCGAATGATCATACACAGTTCCAATTGCCGTATAAGTTTCCCCATTGATGGTATATTCCTGACATGGGATCGCAACCAGATAACCGTCTTTTTTCTTCTGATCATAATCAAGACGCACCAGTTTTCCAATATTGTATCCGTTCTTTAAGTCCAGCAGAAGTTTACTTGGCATATCAATCCGCATTTTTGTTCCACCTGCTGATATTGCCTGACCATTTTCCTGAAGGAATATAAGTGTACTTTCCGATTCTTTTTCCCATGCTTCAAAGAAACTTTTGTTCACATCCGTTTCAAGAGACAGCTCCCTCTCATGAAGTAAAAATTCCTCAACCAACTGCAGCTGGTTGTAGTATCCACTCACTTGAAGATCATAGGTCTGCTGTATCTGTTCAACAACAGCTTCCATACTGCTTTTTCCATTTTCGCTGATATACTTGCCAGACTTACTTATAAGATACTTTATACAAACTAAGCTTAAAAGAATAATAAGTAGTATAAGCAACAGCCTTGTTATTTTTTTTCTTTTATTTACCGTTTGTTCTACCTCCACTTTTACTGTTCAACCTCTATATAGTCTTCCGGTGCTGACGGCTGCTGTCCTTTTGACATTGCTTCGATCCATGCACTTGATAATGTTGTATCTTTAAGCTGCTCAATCTCACATTTCGGATTTATTTTTTTCAAAACAGACATTGTGGTGTCTGTAAGAAGAATAGAGTATTCCTTTTCTTTGTCTATTTTCTTATCATTAACTGTCAAGTCCTTTAATGAAAATCCACTTTCCTCTTGATTGACGATCATTTTCATACCGGATGCAATTGGTAATTCGTATTTATTTGTTACATAAAAATTCTCATCAGCTTCGGCGAGATAATTTTCCACGAGTTCATAAACCTGTTTACCATTAATTTTTGCAAAATATAATACTGTATCTGAACTCTTCGCTGTCATCATGCCAACCCGGCTATTGGTGCATTCTCCTTTGTACATAGAAGAAGTAAAATAATAATATGGTGCCAGCGCCAGCTGTGCATCATTTTCTTCTCTGATCGTAGTTAAAATGGAAGATGCTGCATCACGGCCATTTCTATCGTTCAGTGAAATGGAATATTCATTTTCAAAATTCACCATTGCTTTTTCTTCTGGATCTTTACGATTCATTACACTGCGAAAAGTATCATAAGCCTGTGTTTCATCCATTTCCCCTGTCAGTAATCCGTGAACAGCCTCAAGACTTGCATCAAATGATTTTTGAGCGGAATACCGGATATAAACAGCATTATTATTAATTTCCTCTTTCAGTCCTGGCACATCCTGCATCATGGTTGGAACATCTGTATTCAATGAAATAACACCGCTTCCATCCGCAATCAGCTTTTGCCCCTCTTCTGAAATCATACAATCCAGCACATCCAGTGCAGTATCCAGTTTCTCCCGGTCTTTTTCCAGATTTTTGTTAAATGCAATGTTTAAGGACGGAGTCATGTACACATAGGATTCATCCGATGTCTGTGAAAAGTAAGGAATACGGATCAGCTCCGCATCCATCTGTTTCTGCACCTGCTGCATAACCGTCGGATGTCCATGAAACATTGCTGATTTTCCCTCGACAAACATCTGGATTCCTGTATCGACGTCAATATTGATATCTTCTTTGCCAAAATGCGAGTCCTTAAGAAACTGACTGGTTTCTGAAAAAATACGTTTCCATAATACATCATCAAACTTCACTTCATCCGCTGCAGTCTCTGCACCGTTTCGCCATTCAATACCATCCAGGCTTGTAAACTCACCGATTGCCGCCGCCTGGATGATTTCATTATTAGACCAGTCTTCCCCAAGATCCATGGAATACGGTTTTATGCCATTATCATAAAACTGCTGACAGGCCTGTACATATTCCTCATAATTTTCTGGAATCTTTACGCCATACTGATCAAATAGTGTTTTGTTGGCAATGATCGTCTGCGGAATACCACAGATTGGCAGCCACTGGATTTCATCCTCCTCATTCTTATAATATTGCACCGCATAAGAATAATACTTAGAAACAACATCATAAGAAGCAAAATCCATAAGATAAGGCTGTAAGTCCTGTGCATCTGTTCCGGAGAATCGACGTACTGTTATGATATCCGGTAATTCATCATGTTCTTTAAAATAACTGTATAAATCGGTATCATTGTTACCAATAATAAATTCAATATCCTGATCAGGAAACTGTTCATGGATATAAGGTGCAATATTTTTCATCAAACGATTTTCCCACAGATAAACGGTAAGATGATCATCGTTTTTAGATATTTCTTTCTTTGACTGTCCACATCCAGACAAAACAGCAGTTGTTGCAAGTATACCTGACACCACTGCTATCAGACAACGTTTTGCCTTTTTCATACTCTTATTTTCCTCATTCTTTCCTGACAAAATCATTATTGTTACGTCTATGAAATAACACCGTAAAAAAGCACCGTCAGACAGACAGTGCACCTCATTTCATGCAACTGGCTGCCATTTTAAAGGCCCTGTAGCTTTGCGTCCCAGACTTTCATCTGGTTTGCCGATTTCCTTATTATAGATTATAGCTTTTAAACTTATGCAAAAAACTGATTTTATTATACTTTAACACTCTATTATACACAAGAAAAAAAATAACCGTTTTAACGTTCAAAAACAAAAAAGCCGAAAGCCACATTGTTATCCGTGACCTCCGACTCATCTTTTAGAAAAACGGTTAATCCATGATATATTATTTTCTTGAGTGAATTTTTACCCTACCTTGATCACCCTGTATCATTTAATAACTTCTTCTCTTGTCATAATCCCCGTAAATTGTTCAACGCCAAAACGTCTCATAAACATTTCACATTTGCATAGGAAAAAATAATAAATATTTAATCCGCAACCACTTAATCCTTCATAATTCCCCTGACCTTTAGAAATCAGCAAATCAGCGTTCTTGATCTCCTCCATTGCTTCCTGGGATATTGCTCCTATAACGTTACCTGGCATTCCTGTACCGTTTCCAATTACCTTTTGCGCAACATTTTCCATATGAATATATTTTGCATCCTCTAATGTCGCATCATTTAGAACCGGCTTTCCTCTTACAATTACAGATATATACAAATCAGGATTAATATCTCGAAGAGTTGAAATGAATAACTTATCTGTTACAATTTCTCCGCAGTTATCTGTAAAATAAACTAACCTGTTTGCATTGACTATATCTTTCTGAAAAACAGTCAGCAGATTAGGATCTATATGTATATTTACTGCTTCATCCAGCTGAGTTTTTAACTTAATTTCATTCACATTTTCTAATGCACCAAAATCAATATAATTTCCAACCATCGCATACTGTATTGCCATTTTCAAATGATCTTCAGCTATATTAACTCTATTTTTCATATATGGAAGACATTCCAACATTAATTGATTATAATGTTTTTTAATTTCCGTATAGTCCATTAAATTCCCAAACATATCCCGACGAAGGTTGTCCATTTTCTCTGCTATCTGTGGTGTAGTTAATCCATCACTATTCCTTATGATTTCGTTAACTTCATATTGATATTTTTTTATTTCTTCTTTAGTTACATTATCAGGGTATTTATCAACATTTCGTTTTATCTGACATTTTTTACATTCTTTATTTATAACCATATTATTCTCCCTACATCATATTAGTTTATTACAGTAAATAAAAATGATTCTTTTCATTTTCTTTTTTGTAGATTGTTGTTCTATTTTCAATATCGACCCGACACGTTTCTGCTATACTATTTACTATTTTTTCTGTATTTCCATGATGCACCGATGCATATACAATTGCTTTTCTCATATCTCCCCTTTCTATCAGATCAATAATAGAATTATACCATCATTTGTCAGCTTGTAAATCTGTTTCATTACAAGCAAGCCCTGTAGCTCCTCCGATCACAACAGCGTTTTTCCGATCAGACCTTTACTGAAAACCTGCTCCAGTGATTCCAGATTCTGAAGGCTCATACCGGCCAAGTCATCCGGATTCAGGTTAAGTAATGGATTATCGCTCACTTGCCAACCTCCTTCTATGTTTTTTTATGGTTTTATTATAGCCGCAGCTTTCTTTTAGAAAAATACTACTTTTGTATGATTTGCTGTGTATTTCGCCTGTATTTTACTATTTTTATCAAACAATGTTTCTTCTTTCTATTAATTATTTTTTACAAAGAACAAAAAAGAGAACCCCAACGGATTCTCTGTAATCAATATCCTTTCAAAAGCCCCAACGCGCTTCCCCTCACCAAGAGACGTGGTGGGTTCTGTGAGCTATTTGGTTAGCACTGTTGCTATCGTTCACAGCAAGATGAGAAAACCATTCATCCGGTGCGGCACCATGCCAGTGTTTCACTTCTGCCGGAAAATACGGTGCAAACCCATCATTTGGTGCACCGATAGGAAATACCATCTCTTTTTGTGTTACACCATGATTTTTTGCATTTTGAAGATGATATTTTAAAGAAGAATCCGTAATCCAGATATAATCCAGCCCTTCCGTGTCCACCGGCTCCAGGAATAATGCAATGTCTACAAGTCCTTTGTTCATCATCTCATACACTGTATCTGCTGTTGCAGTATGCAACACAATCTGAACCAGTGGATATTTTTCTTTATATGTTTTGCATATCTCCGCCAATGTCTCCACCGCTGCAAATTCACCGCATCCAATGGTTATAGTTCCCTCTACAACATCTTCTTTTCCTTTCAGTTCCTCAAGTGTTTTTTCCTCAAGATTAAGGATCTCCAGGGCACGCCTTTTTAATAAAATCCCCTCTTCAGTAAGCGAAATTTTCTTCCCGCTTCGAATAAATAATGTTACTCCAAGCTCCTCTTCAAATGCCGCCATTTGTCTGGATAGCGTTGGCTGGGTAATATGCAATTGTTCTGCTGCTTTTGTAAAGCTCTGTTCTTTTGCTACTGTCAAAAAATAGCGTAATAGTCTTAATTCCATGTTTTTATATTCCTACAATTTTTTTATTCTAACCATTCTATCATGTTGCATCCCAGACATCATCTATATCTTTAATGTGACATTTTACAGTCTTATGTGATAAGTTATTTCAGATAAATTTTCTCTATTCGTCGTTGCTCCAACTCGGCCCTAAGAATAATCCCAAGTGTCAGACAATAGTCCGGATCCCTCAGATCACTGCCAAGCATGGCAGTAATATGAGATAACCGATCGAGCAGAGTAGAACGATGCAGATAAAGCGCCGCAGCAGTTTTTGTAACAGAAAGATTATTGTCCAAATACACCCTCAGAGTATGTAAATAAGAAACCTGTGAACTGTCATCATGTTTCTTCAGGCGTTTCAGGCCTTCCGTATAATAAACCCAGCTTGGCCGTCCCGCCAGAGCACTGTTGAGAAGCTGCGGAAGCAAATAGTCCTGAAAATAGAATATGATAGAATTATCTTCCTGAGAAAGTCCGTTCTGCAACGCCGCAGAAGCCTGAAACCAGGCATGATTTCCATCGTAGAGATTGGTAAATGAGGAGGAAACACCACAAATGGCTCCAAGTTTTTCCAAAACGGAAGTCAGCGAATCCATTGATTCCTTTTGAACCTGATCAGCAGGCAGAAATTCTACAACAGCATCCTCAAATTCAAATGCAAATGATCCTGGATGTCGCTCCTCCAAAGCAGCAGAAAGATAGGTTCCTGAAAGATGACTACCGCTGGATTCCGGAATCAGCTTCATACAGATCCAATCATGCTTTCCATTTTCCATACTCAAAGCACGACGATATTCAAAATCAATACGCTGCCCGGAAATGACGCTGCGCAAGGCTCGTCGTACAGCGGTACGGGTACTGGACAAAATCGGATTCTGCTGAATAGCCTGTCGCAGAAGTTTGGAAAAGAAAACTGCCAATGCCCTGTCAGAGGACCTGAATGGACGAGATCCTTCAAAAACAGTCAGACATCCTAAGTATTCTTCCTGATCGAAAATATTTACAGAGAGAGAACGCCTTCCCTGTAATTCCAGCAACAGAGGTTCGCGAACATAGTTGGACATATCATGCAGAGACAGAAATGTTGCCATTTTCTCAACATCGAAAGATTGCGTGTCCAATTGCAATCCCAATTGTTTTTTCAGGTACTCTTCCTCCGTCACTCCCAGATAGCGAAAATCCGAGCCTATAAGCAGCATTGGATTTTCAAAGATGCCTCTACTGGCATCCAGCATTTGAGACAAAGCTGCACCATGGCGCAGGATGAACCAGAGCCTTTCCTCCCAGGTATCATATTGATTGAACACTTCCTGCACCAAATTGAATATTTGAAAAATGTCCTGGCTGCCATGTATAAGAATAACGCTGCACCGCTCATAGTAGGCATTAAGATTCCAGTGTTCTCCCAAACATACCAGACAGACATTTTCTCCCAACTCTGGTGTCTGTGGTAAATGATCTGCAGAACAGACATAGACACTATTTTCCTCAAAGGACTGAGATCGATCCAGATAAAATTCCGGTCGGTTCAAGATCAGTGTACTGTTCTTCCTGCCATAAAACAAAACTCCTGTCAGTTCTTCTTTCAGCCTCCAATAAAGAATATCCGCGCATAACTTCATAACCAGCCTCCCAAATTATTCTAAAAATATTATAATTTTTCAAAAAAAAGCTGTCAAGATATCACCCATACGTTTTGTATGGGTGGCATCTGTTTTATATGCATTATTCACAAATAATGGCCATATAAATTGTATGGTTTTTTAGAATACAAATTGTATGTAAAGAAGAAGATAAAAACCATCTTTTTGTAGAATGTTCGGTGCAGTATTTTTTGACTATAATAAATCAAAACAAAAGTAGACAGGAGGTATACCATGCTAAAAGAAAAACTGGAGACGAAAAAATGCTTTTCAACTGCCTGGGGCAGACTAATTACGGAGGAAGAAGCCTATCGACAGCTGAATCGCCAAATTGCCGCTATGACTGCCAATCTTTTTCAGGTCATGCGCATTTTTGAACCTAACTGGGAAAAACGCACCGCAGCCATCTGCAATATTGCCAATATGATGAATATGGCAGTTGCAGGAAGCCCCGATGAACAGAAAAACTATGTTAATGCTGCTCTCTATGAAGCATTTAACATCCCGGAGCTTTGTGAAAAATCCAGCTGGCTTGGTGGCATTACCGGTGACTCCGGCGATGAATGGGAAAATATGGCCGGTCGAGTAATACAGTTTACCCGAAATCGAGTGGAAAAAGAGCTGGATACCTGTCCCTGGGATATTGTGGGCAGCGAACTGTGCAATATGACCACCAGTATGTTCACTGCAAACTTCGATCTGGCTTCTTCCAACGGAACAGAAAACGAAGTGGCACTGAATATGTGCCAGGCACGAGGCTGTGGTAACAAGCACTGTCGTGTCGTGGCAGAACGACGGGATGTCTATGGACTGCCGAAGCAGGATTGGCTGGAACATATGCAGCAACCTGTAGATCCTATTCATGATACGCCTCGAGAACGCATGGTCAAAGATGGTCAGTGTCTGCGTAATGGTCAATACACACAGAACTTCGGCGAGGAAACATCGCTGGAAAAAGCATATCACTGGGTTGCGCAAATGGGCTGGGTATGGTCTATCCAGTTCCCAATGATGGCTATTAAAGAGATGGCGCCTGATGAAGATGAATTCATGCGAGTATTCCGCATTATCTTTGCTACTGCCGGTAAAAATCAGTTTATCGATCCCTTTGCAAAAGAAGGTCTGCGGAGTTTTCTGGGCATTCCTCATGATATGGACGAGAACGACGGCCGTATTCTCGGCGGATATATCCGCTATATGCTGGACGTACAACAGGTCCCCTATGAGATGGTTCGCTGGACCAAGGATGAAACCTGGATCAAAGTCAAATCAGAGGACTTTACTGCCCGTTATGAGATGGCACCTCTGGATGAACTGGTAGATGCCTACGAGGCACAGTGGAATGGTGCAGCTAAAACGCTGGTCAGCACGGAATGGTCCTGTGTAATCGAAAATCGTGACGAAGAAGAAATGTACATCAAGGTCATCCGCAAGGAAGACTCGCGAATGCTGTAAAGGAGGAGGACAAAATATGCTATTTAGAGAAGATAACGTCGCACGTGCAGACGCTGATGCTATACGTAAGGGTGTGGGATTTTACCGCTGGACACACGATATCGTAGAGATTACCGGCAAAGACGCACTGGAGGTTCTTCAAAAGATTTATATCAGCAACATTTCCAAAGTTGCTGTCGGACGTTCAAAATACACTGCATCGCTGGATGAAAACGGTGAAATCATTGACGATGTGATCGTCATGCACATGGCAGATGGTCTGTACTGGGTCTCCGACCTCTATGGACCACGTTTGCTACCGTGGATTGAGAAGCACAAAGGTACAGCTGATATTCAGACAAAAATCATCACCTATGACTGGGATATGTATGCCATACAGGGACCTGATAGTATCAATGCGATGAATGCCATGTTAGATAAACCGATTGACGAACTCAAACGGTTTGGCATCTGCGAGCGTAAGATTGGCGATATTCCTGTCTATATTCACCGTTCCGGCTTCACCGGTGAAAATGGCTATGAAATCTATTCTGCATTTGATAAGAGTGCAGAAATTCACAATTTAGCACTGAAAGCTGTCGAAGCTGTCGGAGGACGTGAACTTCAAACTCTTGAAGTCTATGTCCGATCTATCCCAATGGAAAAAGGCTTCGCGCTCAAACAGGACTTTAAGCACCTGAGTCCATATGAGTGTGGACTCGGATGGGCCGTTGCCGCTGATAAAGATTTCATTGGTAAAGAGGCAGCACTGGCGCGTAAAGAACATCCGAAATATCGTATGGTCGGTCTTGAATTTTCACGTGAATCAACAGAAGATATCTCCATCTGGGAGCGTGTATACTGGTACGGTGTGGAAGTCGGCCGCTGTGCACAGACAATCTACGGCTATACAGTCGACAAAAACATTGGTTTTGCCACCGTCCGCGCTGACATACCCGATGGTGCGGAGCTGACCGTTGGCTGCAATGATTCTCCGGCCATCGTGGTAAACAAAGTTTTCTGCTGAGAAAGGAGGACATTATGGGAAGATTAGATGGAAAAGTCTGTATCGTAACAGGTGCATCTGCAGGTATCGGCCGTGCCACAGCAGAACTGTTCTGCCGTGAAGGTGCCAAGGTCGTGGCGGTTGCTCGCCGCGAAGATCGTCTTAGAGACCTGGCCGAAGAATGCAGCGAACTACCTGGCGAGATAATCTGGCATGCAGGTGATGTCGGTGATCCGGCAACTGCTGTAAACATGGTAAAAAAAGCAGTGGAGACATTCGGAAAACTGGATATCGCCGTAAACGATGCCGGTATCATGGATGACAACACCGCTATTGCGGACATGTCTGACACAATGCTTATGGAAACATTCCGCATCAACACATTTGGTCTCATGTATGGAATGCGTGAAGAATGCAGACAGTATCTTGCACAGGGCAACGGTGGCGTAATCGTCAACATCTGCTCCGTCGGCGCAACACACCAGACTTCCGGTGCTGCCTACTGTGCAAGCAAGGGTGCTGTGCTGGCAGCAACAAAAAACACAGCATTCATGTACATGGAAGAAGGCATCCGCTGTAATGCACTTTCACCCGGTGGTGTCGTAACTGACATTCCTCTGGTCATGCCTCCTTCCGACGAGTTCGGCTTTGGCCGAACCAGCATGCTGCTGAACTTCTCCGGTGAGCTTGCTATGCCGGAGGACTTGGCTGACGCAATCCTGTTTCTCGCAAGCGACCAGTCCCGCTATGTTAACGGTGAAGAACTTAAATGTGACGGCGGCTGGACATGTTTCTAAAAAATAAGGGAGGATATATATGAGTCTCACCGAGCGACACAACAACAGAAAATATCATCCGCATCAATGCAATTGGAACCGTCAATATGGTCAAAGGTGAGTTTTTCCGCGCTGGTCTGGCCTATGCCATGTCTAAAAAGTTTGTGATCTACTTCACACAGAAAAATATTTCCAGATTTGAGTTCAAAAAAAGAAACAGTCTCCAAATTGGAGACTGCTTCTTTTTTGAAGATTATTCGATTGCCTGAAGCTCTTTTTCCAGTTCTTCCAGATGTGGTTTCAAAAATGCCGACTGCGGGAAAGATGCCAGTTTCCGTAAGGTCAGACCACCAACCAGTTTCATCTGTGGATTTTTTGAAGCGTCAGGGCTGTACTTATCCAGAACTGCTGCCGCTTCCGGATTTTTCAGGATATCCTTTACTTTGCTGTCAAGTGAAAATGCCATAACACTTACCTCCTGCCGTATATTTTATGGTAATATTATACAAAATATCGGGCAGGAATCATAGCCTACAAAGTGCATGTTTTACAATCATCTTAATCCTTCACTCTAACGGTTATCCAGTTTTCCATATTTTTTCCAATCCAGTTTCCATTACATTTCACGCCTCCTCCGATTTCACATAACCAGACTGTTTTTCTTACTCTGTTTGTGATAAAATCACAGTAACTTCAGAAACTTTCCCATTGTTTTCTTTTTACCGGAGGATTTTTCAATGCAGGAAATACATCATTTTTTTCACTCATTATTCAGTCTCACCCTTGATTTTCGTGTCCGGCTGTTTAATATCCTGGCTTTAGGAGGCACTGTGATCAGCCTGATTATGGCCTTTCTCAGTCTCGGAACTGGTTCCTTTGGAAATGTCCTGATCAACCTATTGCTGGTCGCAGTCTCAGGAGGACTTTTTCTTTATTCCTATTACAGTGGGAAATATCAGCGATGCTATCTGATCTCCATTGTCCTAATTTTTCTGATTGTTTTTCCGGTGATGTTTTTTACCAGCGGCGGATATCATGGCGGTATGCCGGCCTTCTTCGTGTTTGCCATTATTTTTACCGTGCTGATGCTGGAAAAAAGACGGGCTCTGATCGTTTCTCTGCTGGAGATTGTCCTATATATAGGACTGTGTCTGGTCGCATACCATTTTCCGCACTTTGTAACTCCTTTTGCCACGGAAGCAGATCGGCTGGCAGATATTCTTCTGGCATTTGTCTCTGTAAGTACTGTCTGCGGCATTGTTCTCTATTTTCATCTGAAGGAATACAACCAGCAGCAGCTCCTTCTGGAGGAACAGAACCGGCGGCTGCGCTCCCTTGACAATGCCAAGTCTACCTTTCTGACCACCGTTGCCCACGAGATTAAAAATCCTCTGAGTTCCATCTCCCTCCACGCCCGCGACACATCCGAGCTCCTTGAGGAAGAACCTCTGGATTTCTCTCTTATGCAGGAAAATCTCCGTACCATTGAACAGTCGGTAATGCGGATCGACCGGATCGTGCTGGATTTGATGGATACCGTTTCCATTAAGCAGGGACGGCTGGCCCTTTCCCTTGTACCATCAGATCTGGGAGTACTTTTACATTCTGTAGAAAAAGATTTCAGCAGTCATCCAAGTTCCGGGAATAACCAGCTGGTCCTTACGATACAACCCGACCTCCCGGAAATCTCTGCAGACTCTGAACGGCTGATCCAGGTTATCACCAATCTGATCTCCAATGCAGAGCGTCACACCCAAAACGGAACCATCACCATTTCCCTTACAGGTGAACCGGGCTGGCAGACCATCTGCGTCTCCGACACCGGAACCGGCATGTCAGAAGAAATGCGAAAAAACGCACTTAAGGGTTATGTTTCCGCAGATAAAGATTACTGGCGACACGGCATAGGCCTCTATGTCTGTCATCAGATCATCACTGCCCACGGCGGCAAAATATGGCTGAAAAGCAAAGAAGGCGAGGGAACTCAGGTGTTCTTCTCACTTCCGGAGGAGGTATCATAAATGAATGAAAAGAAATCGCTTATCCTTATGGTTGAGGATGAAGAACAGGTGCTGAATACCAACTGCCGGATGCTACGGCGCCGTGGCTACGATGTCCGCACTGCACAGACAGTCTCCGAAGTCTGTCATCAGCTTGAAGAACAGCTGCCGGATCTTCTCATCCTGGACATTATGCTTCCGGACGGAAACGGCTTGGATATCTGCCGCCACTTCCGCGAAAAAACCATGAACCCTGTTCTTTTTCTCACAGGAAAAAGCGATATCCGCGATAAGGTAGAAGGGCTTCAGCAGGGAGGCGACTATTATCTCACCAAACCTTATAATTTTGACGAATTTCTGGCCGTGATCCAGATGCTTCTGGAACGCCAGAAACGAATAGAAGAAAAAATAAAAGAAAAATTTCAGGCTTCCCACCAGATCACCATCGGAAGCCTGCGGCTGGATCTTTCGGACGGTCACGCATATCTCAATAATACCGACACAGGTCTTACCCGTACCGAATTCTCCCTGCTGCGTCTCCTTGCCGAAAACCAGGAGAAGATTTTTTCTGCAAAGGAGCTCTATGAAGCAGTATGGGGCAGCTGTGCGGGAACAGATACCAGCACAGTACGGCGGCATATCTTTAATCTTCGTGTCAAGATCGGTGCCGAGGATACCGATGAATATGACATTGTCTCGGTTTATGGTAAGGGATATCTTTTTACCTGCCGGTAAATGTCTCTTTTTCTTCACATTTCTGAATATCAGAATCTGTCTGTTACAATATACTTAACAGACAAGTTCTTTTTATCAGGAGGTGCCTATGCATAAAAAAATCTTATTTCTTTTAACAGGCTTGATCGCTCTTTCCATATCTGCAATCCCAGCCCTCGCTTCTGACCCTCCAACTGATGATGGTCAGTACATCTGGCAGGATGAAAACGGAGATTACTGGTACCGCAATGGTTCCGAGGATGAATATATCGGCGAAGGTAATTATGCCCCTGATCCGGATTCCGGTGAACTGATGGAAGGCAACGATGCCGGCTGGACCGAACAGGACGGTTATTTTGAACCTCATTATTATTATGAGGATGGCAGTGTGTGGCTGGAGGACGCTACCGGAACCACTTATATTGGCTCCAGAGATAAATACTATATTGATGACTACGGCAATCTTCAGGAATATTCCGAATCAGAAGCTGCTTCCTCCTCCGGGGATTCTTCAGAAGAATACTCTAAATCAGAAAAGCGTGGCGAACTTCATATGCGGGTTGGATTCACTGCTGATGATACGATCAGAGAATCCATGCCTGAAAAAGAAGGTTATTTCGAGCAACGTTCCGTAAATGAGGGAAAAAGTACTGCCTTTGCTTTAAAAGTAGCTAATTCTTCTCTGGAGGATTCTTCCCTGAAGGGTTTTCTGGCAGAATACTATCCGGTAAAGGGTGAGATCATCACTCAAAAGGATCTTACCTTTGAATCTTATCCTGCTACGAAATATCAATATTTAACCGCAGTCAACGAAGAAGAAAAAAATGTTGATGCGCTTGTATGCCAGACTGACGATTATACATTTGGACTTTTTATCCTGACTCCGTCAGACGCCTATGATAAAGCTGCTGAAAAGAAAGCTACAGAGCTGATCAAATCCATAGATTTCATTTACGCAGAGTCTGTAGATATGGCCATGACGGATTACTTCCAGGTTCTTACTCCGGAGCGTTGGAAATATCTCTGCCATTATGAAACGACCGAAACCGAAAATGGTGGATATAAACTGACTTATTACAATGAGGATGTTCCTGTGCTGACCCTGGAAGCCAGATATTACGATGGCGAAGACCAGCCTCTGGACAGTGTATGGCAGGGCTATCTCGGCCGTATCGAAACAGTCGATGGCAAAAAATACGATCTTCTTTCCACCATCAGCCAGTACTCCGAGGATGCCTCTGACGAATGGAAGGAAATGTATGACACCTATCTGGATACCATAAACGGAATCCGCATGATGGATGGCTGTTCCCTGACCGAAGGAAGCCATACCTGATTTCCCTTGCCCCTCTGCCGTTATTTTGCAGACCGGAAAATCTATAGCTGTATCTCAACCGCAAAAGACACATCATATTTACACAAAAGAAGCTGCAGAACTTGAGTCTTCATTGTTCTGCAGCTTTTTTGTATTTTAAAATCACATTCTGCGTTCTTTTGTATTCCTGCTCTCTTCGGTGCTGATCCCGTATGGTAACAGTTTTGTCATGAATCGGATTCCTGAGAGTTTTTTCATAATTGTGATTCATTAGTGCCTCACCTGCTTTGTAATGGGGCGTTGGTGCCGCGCCTACCAACGAACAGCAATATTTCCATGCACTTCCGTGAATCCCAGGCTGCCACTGATACTGTTTCGGAATAGGCATATTGTAACGCATATAATGTGCATATTCGTGTTTGTAAAGATCCATTCTGTCTTCTTTACTGAGTGGATTCTTTACGGCATATCCTATAAAAAACAGCGAAAAATGAAAATGTTCTTTCTGCCCGTGTCCATTTTGATTATAAGACCCCAATGAGTCCGTATCAAACCCAAAAGTAATCGGCACTTTTGCTCCCTGAAGATGAAATTTCTTATCTAATTCTCTGTATAACGCACGAATCTGCGCTATAAGAATCGGTGTTTCTTTCTCAAGTATTGCACGAAGGCCTTCACAAGTATTGTAATCTGTCTGCATTATTTCACATTCCTGCCTATATTTCTATTTCTTCTTTACGTGTTTATAAGTCTTTTACAAACTCCACTGCATTTTGGATATCTTTATCATCTGGATGTCCTTTTGCAATACCTCCAACCAGTTTGAAGGGACCAAATGTATCATATCCTTTGCATCCAAATTTCCCTACTACGCTGGCATGTTTTTTATCCAGAATCTGCTCTATGGATCTATAATTCGCACTTCCACCATAAGTACAGATCAGGAAGACCTTTTTGTCATCTGGTAAATTCTTTTCCACAAATTTCAATATTGACTGATGAAACTTTGAAAAATAGATTCCTGATGCAAACCCGATCATATCATAACTGCTCAAATCTGCATCTGAATGTTTTACTGCATCAATCAAATCAACCTGACACTCTTCTGCTATACTATTTACTATTTTTTCTGTATTTCCATGATGCACCGATGCATATACAATTGCTTTTCTCATATCTACCCTTTCTATCAGCTCAACAATAGAATTATACCATCATTTGTTATCTTGTAAATCTGTTTCATTACAAGCAATCAACTCAAAATGATTTCGATTTGTTTTTATAAAGCCTTCTTTTTGTAACTTTGATATCTCTGTAGACATTGCTGCACGATCAATACAAAGATAATCTGCCAGCTGCTGCCGGTCAAACGGAATATCAAATGATAACGATGAATGTCTGATGGATTCTGCTGACAAATATGACAATAGTTTATCCCTTGTCGTTCGCTTTCCAACATGTGTGATCTTATCGTTTAGGATCAGTATCTTATTTGCCAGAACACTGACCAGGTTACGAATCAGCTTCTGATGATGCTCACATGCAGTTGAACAGGTAATCAGCAATCTCTGGACATTTAGAAAAACAATTTCACAATCTTCATCTGCTACCACACTGATATTCAGAACAGCACCAGAACTTGCTGCATATGGTTCTCCAAAAAAATCTCCGGCATGACATTTCGACAGAATATTCCGATGCCCCCAAAGATCTTCCTTAATAACAAGAACGCCGCCTGACACCACAAGCCCCATTACATCGGTTGAATCTCCTGCTCTGAAAATATATGAATCCCGTTCTTTAGAAATTACTGTTGCATTTACACAATGCAATATAGATAATATCTCGTTATCCTTAAGACCTTTAAAAAATGGGCTACTTCTTAGAATAGGCAAATATTTTTTCAAAACCATTCCTCCTGTTGGAAATCAAACATACAAGTTGTATTTATCATACTATAATTCCAGAAGAAACAAAAGTTCAATGCTATTGACGGAGGAAAAAAATGACAACAGAAGTAGTTGCTTTCCCAGGTGCTGTTCATATTGATGAGAAGAAAGATTTCTGCTGACACTTTTACACCTGGTTATCAAAAACATTCGTCTTGTTCCTTCTTTTCCGGCGTTCCTGGCTCCTAATATTCTGAATTATCTAGTGGAAAATTATGGTATTGCACCTATCACCACACCGGAAGAGGACATCAAAACACTGATTAACCATTAAAAGTACTTTTTTCAAAAACTCTGTAAAATCAACAAAGCCGATACAGGATTTCAAAGGTCCCGCATCGGCTTTATTGCAAGTCTCACTCCTCACACGCCCTGATAATATTCACATTCTTCCTTTAATACCTTTTAACGATTATCCCCATTCTCCATCATCAATATACTTTAGTTTGTATAAACTGTATTCCCCTTTGCAATTACTTCAACAAGCTGAAGTTCCGCGTCAAGAATACAAAGATCAGCATCATAGCCTTCTTCAACCTTACCTTTTCCTTTGAGACGAAGAATTTCTGCTGGATTAGATGTAATTGTAGAAATAGCTATTTCTAAAGGAATTTCTGTTTTAAATACACATTCCTTTACTTCCTTCAGAAGGCAGCTGGACCGTCCAACACCCATTCCAAGAAATTCTCCATCACTACTGTACATCGGAAGGCTTCCCTGTCCATCAGAAGAAATTGTCATGCGGTTCGGATTTACTCCTGCATCTAGCATTCGTTTGATACCATTACATACACGTACCTCATCACAGATAGTTTCCCAATAGTCAATATCTTCATTTCCGGTAAAGTCTACTGCTCCGCCTTTCAGCGCATACTCAATCGACTTGCCAAAAAGCATCTCATTTCGATTGATATGTGTTGGCAGTATTTGAGAAGCCGGTATCTCTGTCTCATCTACCACTCGTTCAATAAGATCTAAGCATCTCGGACTGTCTCCAAGATGAACATTTACAATACCAGCTTTCCCGGAAAGAACACCACCAAGTCTTGTATCCGCAACGACACGTGCAAATTCCTCAAAAGTCGGCTGAGAAGAACGATGATCAGAGATCGCGATTTCTCCAGTTCCGATGATTTCCTGAATCATCATAATATCTTTCACAATACTGTCAGTCAACGTGCGAACCGGAATCTGATAACTGCCTGTATAACAGTATGCAGACATTCCCTGCTCATTCAATCCTTTTGTCTTTGCAACCAGTGCACATATATCACGACCGATTCCATCTGTTCCAAGGCAGCCAATAACTGTTGTTACTCCAAACTTCGTAAGTCCTTCCATAGTTGCTTCCGGAGTACGATTGGCGAATCCACCTTCGCCACCGCCTCCGAGTACATGAACATGACTATCAATGAATCCCGGAGTTAAAAGTAATCCCTCTCCATTGATTATTTCTGCCTCAGAAAGAAATCCGTCTGCGGATATGGAACCTGCATCTTTAATCTTGACAATCTTATCATTGATTGTAAGTACATCTTTTTTCCCCAGATGCTGTGGGGCATAAACATCAATATTCTGAATTAATTTCATCATAAATCACTCTCAATTATCAAATGTATGTTTTAGAATCCAATTCCAACTGCAATAAGAACTGTAATGATTGCACCAATCATTAATACGCCAAGGAATTTCCACATGAATTTAATCCAGTTAGACCACTCAATCTTTGCAATTGCAAGAGATCCGATCAGACATCCGGATGTAGGAACAATCAGGTTTGTAAATGCATCACCAAGCTGGAATGCAACTACCGCTGTCTGACGTGAAACACCTAACAGGTCTGACAGTGGCGCCATGATCGGCATTGTGATCGCAGCCTGGCCTGTTCCTGATACAACAAAGAAGTTGAATACGGACTGGAACAGATACATAAGTACTGCTGCAACTGCCCCTGAAACTCCAGACAGTGCATTTGAAATATTATACATAATTGTATTGATAACTGTAGGTGTTGTCGGATCAGATCCACCAAGAACCTGCATGATACCCTGTGCCATAGCAACAACAAGTGCAGCACCGATCAGATCTTTTGCTCCATCTTTGAATGATGTTGCGATATCATTCAGTTTCATATCGTTCAGTTTAAAGATAACTCCGATCACACCGGAAACAATTCCCATAATGAAGAACTGTGTAGCAATCTCTGGCATGTAATATCCTTGAGTCATAACTCCCCAGATCACCCATACTACTGTAACAGCCAGTGCCAGAAGAACTAAAATATGTCCAAGACCAAATGAATGTCCTTCGTCAATTCCTGTTTTTTCATTCTGCTCACGGAAATATGCATCCGTCTTATATGCGATTGAAATTGTCGGAGTCTTTTTGATCTTTGATGCATAGAACATAGTCATTCCGCAGCCGAGTGCTGTAAATACTACCCACATTACCATACGGAATCCTGCTCCGGAGAATACGTCAATACCTGCAATACCCTGTGCAATACCTACAGAGAATGGATTCATCCAAGATGAACCGAAACCAATCTGTGTTGCAACATAAGTAACAAGAACTGCAATCACTGAATCATATCCAACTGCTACAAACAATGGACAAAGAATCATGGTAAACGGAAGTGCTTCTTCTCCCATCCCAAAAACTGCTCCACCAAGAGAAAACAGTACGAAAAGTACCGGAATCAGTAGTTTTTCTGCTCCCTTTGCCTTACGGATCAATCCAATCAATCCGGATTCAATCGCACCTGTACGGATCATGATACCGAATGCACCACCTACTACCATAAGAAATGCGATAATCTCGATTGCAGAACTATTTACAATTCCGTTATACATATAGTTGAAGAATCCAGTTCCGCCATCTCCACTAAAGAGTGCTACTCCTTCTGTTACTACTTTTCCTGCATCATCTGTCAGATACTGGAAACTTCCATCTTTGATTACTGTACGGGTTTTCTCAACACCATTGATCATATATGAAATATCCTGTGTTTCGTAGAATCCCTTTGGTACAAGAAATGTCAGAAGTGCTGCGACAACAACTACAAAAAAGATGATAATGTAGGTATCAGGCACCTGGAATCCCTTGTTAAAAGACTTTAACCCTTTTCCTTCTCTTTTGCTCATTTTTAAGTTTCCCTCCCATTTTTGATATACAATAATAGTGTACCATAGAATGTTTAAAATTTACATCTTTTATGTCATTTTCCTGTATTTTTATACATCAAAAGATGGGATTGACTCTGGTAATGAAGAAATCGGCTTAGACAGATGCCATCTCAAATATCAAACATCTCCCTGCAAATTGTTTTTCCACATGCTGTTTTGAAAATATTATGACAGGCTTTTAGAGCTGCTTCTTTCGATAAGCCATCCTCCATAATATTAACCAGAAAATCAGCCTCCACTAATATCTGATAATCAATTTCATTAATATTATTATATGTATGGTGATGTGCGATCAAATACTGAACGCGCTCAGATATATCTTTCTCAAATCCCAGTTTTTCAAGCAGCCTTTCTGCTATTGCAGGGCCTTCTTGCTCCTGTAATTTTCCATTGCAATTTCCATATTTTTCTTCGCAGAAATGAATTCCAATATCATGTGTCAAAGCTGCCGCTTCAATAGTAAACAAACATTTCTTATCTACATTTTCCGTTTCTGCTATCAATTTTGCATAGCTATGCACTTTGCAAAAATGTTGAATTCTCTTTGCATCCCCTCTGTATAATTCAATCATTGCCAAATGTAATTTATTGATCATTTAAAGTTTCCTCCTCTTGCACATATAATAGCCTTCTAATTAATTTTATATTTTCCGTGATATATATCATATTCTTATTCTTGAATCCGCATCATTAGAGAAAATCAATTCAAAATGATTTCGATTTGTTTTTATAAAGCCTTCTTTTTGTAACTTTAATATCTCGTTATCAGTAAGACCTTTAAAAAATGGGCTGTTTCTTAGAATATGTAAATATTTTTCCAAAATCGTTCCTCCTGTTGGAAATCAAACATACAAGTTGTATTTATCATACTATAATTCCAGCAGAAACAAAAGTTAAATGCTATTGACGGAGGAAAAAAATGAAAGGTAACTTTAATTGGTTGTCCAAAATTAGATCAGGTGGATTATAGTGAGAAACTGACCTGGATTATTCAAAACAACAATATTCAAAGTGTGACAATTGTAAGAATGGAAGTTCCATGCTGTGGTGGACTGGAAATGGCGGCAAAAAAAGCACTTCAAAGCAGTGGAAAATTCTTACCATGGCAGGTTATAACGATAAGTATTTATGGAAATATTATAGAATAAAGGAGAATACAACAATGAATAAAAAAATGTTTTGTTATCAATGTGAACAGACAGTGGGATGTACCGGCTGCACAGGAAATGCCGGTGTCTGTGGAAAAAAGGCGGATACAGCTAAATTACAGGACGAACTGACAGGTGCGTTGATTGGTCTTGCAAGAGCTGTCGGTGGCGCAGAAACTATTTCCCAAAGTACCGGACAGGTCATAATCGAAGGGCTGTTTACTACAGTTACAAATGTAAGTTTTGATGATGCAGCAATCAGAAATATGATACAAAAGGTCAGAGCTGAAAAAGAAAGACTGGTTCCTGACTGCGGCAACTGTCAGTCACCGTGCGGTAAAACAGACGAATACGATATGCAGCAGCTGTGGAATGCCGACGAAGATATCCGCTCTTTAAAGTCTCTTATTCTATTCGGAATTCGTGGAATGGCAGCCTATGCCTACCATGCAAGTGTTCTGAATTACGAAGATGCCGAAGTAAATCGTTTCTTCTGCGAGGCATTATTTAAGATTGGGTATGAAGAAAGTGCGGAGACTCTGCTTCCTACCGTACTGAAAGTAGGAGAAATCAACCTGAAGTGTATGGCACTTCTTGATAAGGCAAATACAGAAACCTATGGAACGCCAGAACCAACCGATGTTACTCTTACGATAGAAAAAGGACCTTTTATTGTCGTGACCGGTCATGATCTGAAAGATCTGCAGCTTTTACTTGAACAGACAGCGGGAAAAGGAATCAACATCTATACTCATGGTGAAATGCTCCCTGCCCATGCCTATCCACTTTTAAAAAAATTCTCACACTTAAAAGGGAATTTCGGAACCGCATGGCAGAATCAGCAGAAAGAGTTTGATCATATTCCGGCTCCGATTCTCTATACCACCAACTGTCTGATGCCACCAAAAAACAGCTACGCTGACAGAGTATTTACAACAGAAGTGGTTGCTTTCCCAGGTACGGTTCATATCGACGAGAAGAAAGATTTTACGCCGGTCATTGAAAAAGCGCTGGAACTGGGTGGTTACAAAGAAGATCAGATACTCACAGGCATCAATGGCGGAACAACAGTGACAACCGGTTTTGGTCATGCTGCTATCCTGTCCCATGCAAATACTGTAATAGAAGCTGTAAAATCAGGTGCGATCCGCCATTTCTTCCTTGTTGCCGGCTGTGATGGTGCTAAACCGGGACGAAACTATTACACCGAATTTGTGAAACAGACACCTTCTGACAGTATCATCCTCACCCTGGCATGTGGCAAATTCCGTTTCAATGATCTCAATCTGGGAGAAATTGGTGGTCTGCCACGACTGATGGATATGGGCCAGTGTAATGATGCTTATGGTGCGATTCAGGTTGCCGTAGCACTTTCGAATGCATTTGGATGTTCTGTAAATGAGCTTCCGCTTTCCTTCGTTCTCTCCTGGTACGAACAGAAAGCAGTCTGCATCCTGTTAACGCTCCTGCACCTTGGTATTAAAAATATCCGTCTTGGTCCTTCACTTCCGGCGTTTTTGTCTCCTAATATTCTGAATTTTCTGGTGGAAAATTATGGTATAGCACCTGTCACCACACCAGAAGAAGACATCAAAGCACTGATGAACCATAGCAAATAAATTTTTCAAAACCTTTGTACAATCAACAAAGCCGATACTGGATCCCAAAATCCTGTATCGGCTTTATTGTTAATTATTTTATCATTATCTGTAATGTCAGAATATCCATCCACCTGACAGAAAACCATTTCCTGAAAAATCATCCGGAATATATGCTAAAACTTTTCGTGCTATATCATTATCATCAGTGCCACTCCAAATTTTCCACTTTTAACCCTACTTTTTTGCAACATTTCATAATCACGTCTCTTGCTGGAATCCGGACATCTCCATGGCCGCATACATTTGCCAACGGCATTTCCAATGAATTCATCAGCCATACCAAAGCCATATATCCATCTTCATTACGCTTCAAATTCCGCTGTTATGTAATATCCCTGCGGTGTATGCTCGATATTGGTTACAATGCCTTCTTTTGCCTTAATGCGGTCTGCATTTTTGTAGCAGCCGGACATTGCAACTGCCGGTTCTATGATATAACTGTAATTCATATAAGACTGAAATTCCGAGATCTGCACTTTATCTCCTATTTCCAGAAGCCCCGGTCTCTCCATCTTAAATTTTTCCTGACGCATGATCCAGTTCCTCCTTTCGTGATTTGTTACTGATTATTCAATCTCTCTGGATCTTTCCCTTTTTGTATTTTGTCTGAATAAGCCATTTCTGATCGATAACTTTAAGGTCTTCTCCGAAGCGGATATGAAGCGTCACAGAGCCCGGCTGCTGTTCTATTTTTTCTATTATTCCCTCACCGAACTTCGGGTGATCGACGCTTTCCCCTGTTTCATATTTTATGATCACATTCTGAGTTCTTCTGTATTCCTGCTCTCTTCGATGCTGATCCCGTATAACAACTGTTTTGTCGTGAATCGGATTCCTGAGAGTTTTTTCATAATTATGATTCATCAGTGCCTCGCCTGCTTTGTAATAGGGAGTTGGTGCCGCACCAACTAACGAACAGCAGTATTTCCATGCACTTCCGTGAATCCCCGGCTGCCACTGATACTGCTTCGGCACAGACATGTTGTATCTCATGTAATGTGCATATTCGTGTTTGTAAAGATCCATTCTGTCTTCCTTACTGAGCGGATTTTTCACTGCATATCCTATAAAAAACAGTGAAAAATGAAAATGTTCTTTCTGCCCGTGTCCATTCTGATTATAGGATCCCAATGAATCCGTCTCAAATCCAAAAGTTATAGGCACTTTTGCTCCCTGAAGATGAAATTTTTTATCTAATTCTCTATACAACGCACGAATCTGCGCAATAAGAATCGGTGTTTCTTTCTCCAGTATCGCCCGAAGCCCTTCGTAGGTATTGTAGTCCGTCTGCATTATTTTACATTCTTCTCCTCATTCCACTGAAAATATCAAAATCTTTTCCCGGGTATTTTTACCCTCAAATAGATCTTCTGTGCTGATCTCATCATAAAACATCAACTGTTCTTCGGTCATCAGACAGCTTACATACTCTTCTGACGGATAATAGAAAAACAGCAAAATTTCTCTCGGATTTTCATAATACGATTCGTAAATTCTTGCCAGCACTTTCCGCAAAATTTCTACCGAAAACGGATTAAAAAAATAGCATCTGTCCACCTCTGTCGGTACCGGATAATCTTCTGCACTGACAGGTTCAAAAATAATCCTTTTTCCTGACACCGCATGTTTCACATTTACTTCTGCAACTTTAAAAATCCGTTCATCATATTCTACTCCAATGGATCTGCATCGTGTCTGATAAGACAAATAAAAACAGACGCGCCCCTTTCCGGTTCCATAATCAAGCAGCACATTTTTCTTGCCGATCAGCCCACTGTGTGCCAGCCGCTCCAGTACACAATATTGCGTCGGCTCATATGGATAACGATACTGATCCGAATGCGAATCATCTCGTCCGGTCGTTTTTATTTTTAATAACCTGTCCCATTGCGTTTCATTTTGATCCATAAAAAGCTCCTTGCTGTCTTTATTTCGCCATAAAATTTAAAATCCGCTCTATGTATGCCTTCACAGTCCTATCATCACTTCCGAAAATTTCATGTTTGCTTTCTGGTATGTAAACATACTCACAGGAAGTCTTCCCTCGCCGCTGTATCTTCTTTGCAAATTTTTGCATTGTGCGGACTGAAACAAATGCATCTTTTTCCGCCTGAAAAATGATAACCGGTGCAGCAAGTTTTTTCCATCCATAATATTGCAAATACCAGCTCATTTTTATGGATGCCAGCAGCCAGCCATAGGAAGCTGCACTTGTCTGAATATCTTTGCACCGTTTGCGGATTTCATTGTATCTTGTAAATCGTGCTTCTGACACAGCCGCACTTGTTTCAAGAGTTTCATTTCCCTCGTATGGCTTCTGTCCAATCACATATTTCTTCGCTCTTCCCACAAGACATTCCGTCTGTGCGATTGCAACAGTCAACGGCCACGGCACATTTCCCGTAAGTGGCCGGATCATCGGCGAACTCAGTATGATTTTCTGAAATAAATCCGGTTCCCACGCAGCGGCAATCGTACCGATTGCACCGCCCATCGAATGAGCGAACAAAAAGCGTGGAAGATTCGGATATCTTCTTACTGTATGATGGCATATTTTCAAAAAATCCCGTACAAAACGTTTCCATGTATCAATATGTACTAACGACGGATCCTCTGTAAGCCGGTAACTTAAACCGTGTCCCGTATGCTCCGGTATGCATACATGATAACCTGCTTTCAGGAAATAGTAAACCATCTCATCATATTTTGGTACACTTTCGGTAAAACCGTGACTGACGATCACCACACCTTTCGGCCTTTCCGTCTCATAAAATTTAACATGAAGTTTCGCTGCCCGAGTTGTTTTGCCCTGTCCGTCTTCCTTTGCTCCAGTAACAAACTTGTCCCGGCAGTGTGCTGCCAGATATGGTTCTACTTCATTTCGCATTGCATATTCATAATTTTCTTCCTGTATGATTTTCATATTCGTATACTCCAGATTTTTGCATCACTTCTTTTATCCCTGCTGTTGTTTTCCACAAATAATGCCGTTGATTTTTTTCTCATTGTAAAATACCAGTATGATTCCTCCGATGCAACAGAACACCGCCGCACCAAAAGCCGCCATGCGATATCCCGTTCCGTCTCCTGACCCAATGGTAGAAACGGCTGTAAAAATCAGCATAGAAAGACTCTGCCCCAGTTTGAACGCAAAGGTTCTTGCTGCATAAAACATACCTTCTCGATTGCTTCCCGTTTTTATAGAATCGCTCTGTGCAATATCCGCCACAACCGCCTGTGGAAGAATGCCGAAAATTGCCATCGGAAGTGCCGCTGCAACAGTCAGAATCACCCCCTGAACTGTCGCCGGAATAAACGATATTTTTCCCATAAATCCTGTATAGAAATAAGCGAGACTGAATACTGCAAATGCAAACAAAATCATCTTTTTCTTGCCAAGTTTCGGTGTAAGTTTATTCACCGGAACATAAAATACCAGTGATAATGCCGTCATCCCGACAAAATATAGTGTTGTCATGGTTTCCGGAAGTTTCAGAAGGCTGGTAACAAAAAAAGGCAGGCCTGTCTGAAACATAGTAAGTGCGATCCAGTAAAAAATATCCGATCCTACAAATTTGCGAAACTCTCCGTTTCTGAATGTGGAAACAAGAGAACGAAAAGCAGATTCTTTCGCCGGAACCGTATTTACATAATCCTTTTCTCTGATACAAAAGACCGGAACAAGCATACAGATGAAAGCCACCGCTGCCATCAGAGTAAATGTAATACGGATAGCTCCAACTCTTCCAAATGTCGGAATAAAGGTTCCCCAGATCGTCGGTGCCAGATATGCCACCGCAGTTCCGGCAATAAAAGTAAACGAAATCACTGTTGAAATATTCAGTCTTTCCTGCTGTGTATGTCCAAGCTCCGGAATCAATGCATTATATGGAGTACAATAAGCAGTGATAGAAAGATAATAAGCCAGAATCATCACAAGCAAAAAGGCTGCATTGATCCAGCTGTTTTTATTGACCGGTGACCAGAAAACAAGCACCGTCGAAAGTGCCAATGGCAATGAAGCCCACTTCAAAAACGGAATCCTGCGCCCGTTCTTCGAAGTGCATCGGTCAGACCATGATGCAATCATCGGGTCCGTAAATGCATCAAAAATTCTTCCGAATGCCGTGATTCCGCCGATAATCGTAAAAATACCAAGCACAACAAGCCCCTGTGGAATAAACACCGTCTGTCCCTGGCTGATCGATGCCTGATCCGGCTGATAAAAATAAACGAGCCAGTTCGAAATAATACCGGACAACATTGCCCACCCAAACTGTCCTGCTGCAAACTGCCATATTTTTGCTGTTGTTAATTTTTTCATGTTGCACCTCCCAATAGGATGATTTTATCCTTTGATTCCTCGTAACAGTAACTCCGTGACAATCTGAAACTGTTTCTGCCCTTCGACTTCCTGATCCGAAGAAAGAATATCCCCTCCGACTGCCAGTTTTTCCATCAATGCCAGCAATGATATTTGAATAAATCCATTGCCTCAATACCCATTTCCTGTAATAAATGTCTTGATTTCATCTGACTGCTTTTATCAGCAAATTCAGGGATTTCCGGCACTCTCACTACAATAGACTCATAGCCTCGTAGCTCAACCAGTTTTCTGAGATTATTTTTTACAAGTTCCAGATTCTTTCCCGTATATTTTCTGTAAATCACTTCATCCATACTCTTGATATCGATGAAAAAACGGTCAACTTTCTCTGTCACTGCTTCAATATTTTCCCATGGGACATGTAACGAAGTCTCCACATAAATTGTCATGTCCTTATCACAAACAGTTCTCATGTTATTAATTAGATTGGGATAAAGCAACGGTTCTCCACCTCCAAACATGATTCCACCATTTGTTGCCAACATATATGGACGATCAATCTTAATTCTATCGTAAATTTCTATTACTGTCAGATATTCCGCATCTAATGTCCCATCCCATGTAAACGGATTAATACAATACTTACATCTCAATGGACACCCTTCTAACAATATGAGTGTACGAACGCCTTCCCCATCTGAATCAATCCTGTGCCTGCCTATATGTATAATCGGATACTTTGCATCATTCATCTTTTCCCGACATCAGTCCTTTAAGTTCAATCTTTTCTCCACGCTCCTGCTTCTCCTGTAACTTTCTGTCTAAATAAGAGACTTCATAATCACACATCAAGCATGTTCCCAGACATGGTTCTGTATGATGACATTCAATAGGCTCAAACTCAATATTATTCGCCTTAGCAATTCTCCTCCGTATCTCACGAAGCTGATCACATCGATTTCTTCCCGGATGATTGAATTCTGTATATGTTTCCTGCTCTTGGCCATCATATCCTAGCCCTAACCCCATATCTTTCAGTTTCTGAAGAATTTCTTCCAACGCTTTTCGTCCAAGATTTCTCACATGCATCATATCCTCACTGGACATCTTACATAACTCTTCTACCGTATTAATTCCCGCCCGTTTCAGGCAATTATAAGACCGTACTGATAATTCAAGTTCATCTATACCCATACCCAAAATTTTTTCATGAGAATCATCCATTGTCATAATCTCCATCTCCAAATTTCTCTGCCCAATCGTCCGCAAAATCATCCGGATTATCATAATTGCAGACATCATACGAATCATTTCTATTCGTAGAATACGAACTATTATATTCGCATAACATTTCGTATTTTCTTTACTATTTCTGATTTTACAAATAGTTTTCTTCCACAATCAATGCATTGTTTGCCACTAAGCTGAATTGTTACCATTTTTCCTCTATTATGATAATGAATTGGAAGCTTTTCTATATATTTAAACTTGCCACCACATAAACAGTTTGATATTTCCCCTTTTGTATTCGTAAGTACAACAAAATTACAAATTTTTACATCTTGAAGAATTTCGCTATCTTTCAACGCATTGTTTGCTTTGTATTCACCTAACATCATTCCATATTTATCTTTTTCACCTGAAAAATTCATTCTGTCTTTATTTTCTTTTGGTAAAAGATGAATACCTGCATGATTCTGATTATATCCCATCAAAAATCCCCCCTATTTCTTCAATGCCATCCTGCAGCCTTACCCACCTCATCCGCACAGATAAATCCAAGTATTGCTGCGAGATATTCCATCCTATGATTCACAATGCCGACCACACACAAAACCATAATTGCTCTGTTTCCAACCCATATTTCATTCGGTCCATGATTATGATTCTTCCGAACTTTAAAAAGCATATATTGAACCAGCAACGTACATAAGAAAAATCCAATTCCATAAATCGTCAACTCCAGCATATCTTTACCCTCTTCAAGATATTTCGATACGGTATATTCCAAGTTCCCTGTTAGAACACGTTTTTATTCCAACGCTACTTCTTCCCTGCTCATGTAATTTCTGTACAATATGAACGGTTACTTCTTTTTCTATGTCAGCTTTATTCAATCTGTTTTCTGCACGAAATTCATATATCCGTTCATTCTGCTCAATTAACCTGTCTATATATGCCATAAGTCGATGTCTCATCTGAAAGGAACACCCTCTCTGCACATAATAATTTGCTTTCTTGCTTCTGCATACTGGCAAGCTACTATCTGCTTTGTGATCCTGATTCATCAATTCATCTGTCAAATTAAAATAATCATATACCATGGATTGCTTATTCTGCCCTGTTGCACCTATATCCCAGGTAACATCTAACTGATACGGCTCTCCATCAATATCCACAATATTCCATGCATGTGGCACACTCCGTCCACTTTTTACTGAATCACCGGTCACAACGATACACTTCACATCGACTGCATTTAAAAGAACTTTTACTGCTTTAGCAATCCCTTCGCACTGAGCCTTATGATGTGCAAAAACACCGAGAATATTGTGTGAAGCAATCACTCTGGATACTTTATCCTTATCGGATCCTTCATAATCATATTCAATGTTCCGACAAATCCAGTCGTGCACCCGAAGTTCTTTTTCATAATCATTGCATTCCAGCAAATGCAGTTGTCCTGCAAGCTCATTCACCACTTTTTCGATTTTTCGATTGTACTCTTTTACCTTCTCTTTCGTAAAAAAATACTGCGGACATATCGCAAGATGTCCAAGCATATCACTAGCTGTACTGCATGCTGACTGATTCAAGAAATAAATCAATGGATTATCCCTTGTCATCGCCATAAATATGCGTTCAAAGCTCTCTTGATTAAAATCTCCACGAACTGGAATAGGAATAATCTCCTGATGTGACATTGCACCTTTGTAAAATGCCTTGTAGATTGCCTGCTCTTGTCTATTCAGTTGATGATAATAATAGCGATCTACAATCATTTTACTTCACCATTCCTGTTACTCTTTTGCAAAATACACCATCACGACAGTAATATCATCCCCGCATCCCAGCTCGCTTGTCTCTGTCAGCCAGTTCTTCAGATTCGCCTGTACCGTATCTGCTCCATGTTCCTGTATCATCTGTAAGTAATCTTTACATGTTTTCTGATATTCCACATCCGAAGTATAGCTGTTTGCAAATCCATCTGTAGAGAGAATATACATATACGGTTCTTCATTTTCCATTTCCCGTCTCCGCACGGATGCCACAGCCTTTCTCCAGGCATCTGGTTTTGACAGGGAATGTGTTTCTGTTCCAAGGAATTTCTCCGGTTCTACCAGTGGTTCGACTTCTTCTTTTGTTACAACACTGATATCCCCATCTCCGATCTGGAAGGAAAATACAAAGCAGTCCGTCACCAGCATTCCTAGCAGTGTCGTTCCATACAACGAAAATACAGACGACCACTTAATATTTCCATCTTCATCGGTCATTCCATCTACTTTATTTTTATAAAAAGACTGTTTCACCCTTGCCTGCCACTCTTCACATACATCCTGGGCAAATCTTCAAATGTAGACTCCAATATAAAAAACATATTGCAATCTGGACAATAACCAGCCGGTACTTTTTCCGACTTTTTCTTCCCATTATTATCAATAATATCTATTACTGCTATAATATCATTTAATTTGTGAGCTTCATGAATACACCGAAAAACATGACACTTGATAATAAATGCATATTTTCATCTACAAAATATTTGAAATATATCTTCAACAAATCTTTGTCATCGTTTCCATTTAAATATGCACGTCTTACAACTCTACTTATCTCTTTTTTCGCATTTGTGCTATCAGCAATTGTTTTCAGCAAAGAATCTGTGGCTATTTTGAGCCATGAAACATCAAAGTTTTTATAATTTCTATATATCCTCTACAATTTTCACTTAATATCGTTTCTAAATTTTTTCGCTTTAAATATTTTAGGATAATATAGATATCGAATTTTTCCAATTCCGCCACACGAATATTTTTTGTTTCAAGAATTCCAATTGTGCTAGAATAATCACCACTACATACAGACCTCAAAATAAATGCCGCAAATAAACGATATATTTCAACATCCTCTCTATACCTATCGAGCATGATATAATTTTGCAAATCAAATTCATAACAATCTAGAATATTTCCCCTTAATTCTTCATATCCAGGGGTTCCTATATAAATACTATTTCTCATATTAGCTTGCTCTTCTGTTTTTTTTGCCAGCAAATATGTCTCTTGAAATAATGTAAAATATCTTCTAAATGTATAAAGATCTCTTAAAAATTCTTTGTCTCCAAACTCTTGTGTTGGAATTTTTCTATAAAGATCTTCGATTTCAATTCCTTGAATTTCCTGATTGATTTTATCTTTTTCAGTTTGACTACAGCCTCTAAAAACAGGATTTGTTGCAATTTTTCCCACATATTTACGATTTACTTCTGCTATAAAATGCCAAATATATTTCTTTTTCTTACATTTAACATATATGCTCTTTGTAGATCATCCTCTAATACCTCCTTCACCCATGAAAAAATTTGTTTTATGTCTGGATCATTAAATGAATAACCAACAAACAAAATTACATTTGTTGCCAATAACGATTTCACATATGCTTCTATCAACTTAAAATTATTAGTATAATGTAAGTAATCATCCTCTTTTAGAACAAAATTGTCATGTTCAAAATCACCATGTATCTTTATCAATTCTTTTCCTGCGGTTTTATATGGCAAATCTCTGTCCTGACTTATAACTTGTATAAACTCAGAATTTTCTGTAGCCGCTTTTTCTAATAAACAATCGTAATTTGTTGTTATCATGGTCTTAACATTCATCTTAATAATATTTCTATGTATTTCTTGAATATCTAAATCATCATTAAATCGAAAAATTTTTCTTATTAGTTCAACATATTCTTTTTTTCCACGCGAATTATAGTAGAATTGAGGGATTTTCAAATTATCTATCTCTTTTTCTGGTATTCCCAATTTATTAGCAATATTCTTCACTGCACCAGACCAGCTTGGCATTCCTGCATCTAATGACGTCCCTGATCCTACAAACACTACCAATTTTTTATTTAACATTGCCTCTCTAAGCAGGCGAATTTCTTCTGCATATACATCATCTGGTCGCATAGTAACCTTTTTCTTTCTCATCCTATGTCCTCCCACCTCAAATAACTTACATCTTCATTTGAGTTTTTAATTAAATCTATATTTATCTTTTCTTATGGTCTATCCTTTTCTCCGTTATCTACAATATAATATCCAAATTTTTCACAAAACTTTCTATATCATATACTTATTTATAGCCTGTATAATTTTCTTCTGTTCCTTGGCAAGTTTTATTTTCTATTTCCCGTTACCTATTACTTAATAGTGATAACGCTTACTCACTGGTTCTCTCAAGTCTTTTTAAAAATTCCTGTTCTTTTTCTGTCAATTTCTTATCATGCGCAATATATAATTTTTCATTTTCTATAAAAATTATACTTATAAAAGTGTTACCATTAATTCTATTAAATCTTTTATCATTTATCTGTATTGTTTTATTCTGAACACTCAAATCTCTTTCCCAGCTAGAACCACTATAACTTGTAGTTTCACAAATAAAGCTATCCGCATAATAGAAAGCAGCAGCTTTGATACCACTCTTTAAAATCTCAAGTTCGTATAATTGGATAGAACTCAACATATCTTTTTGTTTTTGTATTTCTTCCAATCTTGCAACATTCCAGAAATAATTTCTGATTACATTATATATTCCTTCATTCATTTCTTCTTTATCCTGAAATTGAGAAACAAACTTTTTATAAAATTTTGTTTTTAATATCTTAGGAAAAATATCTTTCTGGCCTAAAATTTTTTCAAAATAACTATAATCAAACGCTTCTGTAACCAAATCATAAGGTATTTTTCTTTCAATTTTATCATCCGCCAATGCAATTGATATTGGATCCAAAACAGCTAAAAGCAAAATTCCCATCCCTATACTATATTTCAAAATATTAAGAAATAATTTCTGCTCTTTCCTTATATCAAACTTTTTTTGCATTCTATATGTATAAAATGTATCATACCCTTGCTTATGTATAATTTTGTTACTCTTATTTATCAGTTTTTCATATTTGGAAAAGTAATTTTTTAAGCACTCACGTATTTCTTTATATCCTTCTATAAAATCTTTTGTTTTTCTATTTGACATGTCTTTCCTGATATCAGAAGCAGATGGAATCCATTTCTTTTTCTTCCAATCTGATAGTTTATCTTCTCCATTTTCTACATAGAGCATTGTACCAAATATTTCATATGACTCGCGCAATGAATAAAACGCACATTCAAAATAGCCATCCTCATATAAAAATATAGAATTTTGAATAAGCTGAATTGCCTCTGCTAAAAAGGCATTACAAAAAAATGCATCGCTACGCCCAGTAGTAAGCATCATATTATTAAGATATAATAACAATTCCCTACGTTGCGGCAATTGACATTTTCGTTTATTCTCATATTTCATCTTATTTATTATCATTTCTTCAAAATTCATATTTTCACTTCTCTCCATATACCATTAGCTATTATCCAAAATTCGAATCTGTTCCCTTTTAACTGAATTAATCACTGCCGGTGCATGTGAGCTGACAATGAATTGAATTTTAGGAAAAATTGCATGAAGATCACTTAAAATTGTCTGCTGCCACTGAGGATGTAAATGCAAATCTATTTCATCAATCAGAACAATCCCCGGTGTTTTTTTCAATACCTGATCTCTTAACACAGGATTTAAAACAGCCATACGGTAAGCAATATCTCCAATCATACTAAGTGTATTTTTATATCCATCACTCATTTCATCCATTGCAAATTTTTGTGCATCACCTTCCGCTGTTTCAAATTCTAACATTAATCTACGCGTATCAAGATCAAAGGAAATACTGACATTTCTTGATCCACTAATTCTCTCATAACAACTACAGATAGCCTTTTCGACAGTTTTTAAGAGTATTGGTGGCTCCAGCACTCCTGTTTTCTGTTGTTTTTGAAGACTTTTTAATGTCTGATTCTGGAACCAATTCAGCATCAACTTTTCATTGGATTCCGCCGCCATACAATCCACATAACCAACTTGTCGTTTAAATTCTGTTAAAGATTTAATATTTCTTTTTTCCTTTTTCTGTGCATATAAACGTCCTGTTCCATAATAAGAGATCAGAGGAAGAACCAGAGACTTATCTCCTGTCATGATTTGATTCTGTGCTTTCTTCGCAAGACCTGTCAATTCACCCGCATCTTTGATAAGATTCCCCAATACACTACCAAAGAATTAAGACCATACCATCTTCTAGTACCGCCGCCTTTATTATACGGAATCCATCCAAGCTGCTTATTTCCTGTATATATGGAGAAATTTGTTGCCGAAATTTCATGCCAATATCTCAAAAATATATCATTATCACCAGTTGAAAGACCTGATTTTATATCATATATTTCCCCCAAAGACTTTCCTTGGAATAACTTAATTATCTTATCGCTAGCCCAGTACATATATATACACCCTGGTATATCACTAAATTCAGAACTTGCCCTTACATATTGCTCTTTATTATTTAAAAACGCTATTCTTTTGCCATCTGCATTTGCTATGTTTATCAAGCGGACAAATTTTGACTTAAAATTTACTATATCAATGTTCGACACTACAAATGCAACTGCCTGTACTACTTCACCACTGATTTCTTCAAAGGCATGTGCACCAAGATGTATCATATTGACTAGTTTTTTTCCATTTATTTTAGATCTTAAATTCTGAAATGTTGTTAAGAACATCCATGAGTGTTGTGTAATTAGAGCTTGGTAACCTTTAGGTTTAGCCATTTTCCCACAGCGTTCTATAAACACTGAAAACAAATCTGCTTTACTATCCGGATAATCTTTTTGAATCAAATCATATACTTTATTCCCTGTATTACTAGCGGACATATATGGTGGATTTGTCACTACTACATCATATTTCTGTCCCAGATTCCGTGCCACTCTTACTAGTTTTCGTAAGCTTTCCTGTGTTTCTTCACTTCCAACGCTCTCAAATGAAATCTGTCCTGTTGTACCTAAATCGTCTACAAATCTTTGCAGCACATTCCAAGCACATTCATCTACATTCAAGATAGAGCCATATTCTCTAGCATCTTTAAATGTATCCAGCAGTCCCTCTATCTGCATAACCGCTAGATTTCTTTCCTTTTCACTTAAATGAGCTCCGAAAAGCCGCAAATGATTCCGATTGATTTCATTACTCTCTACAATCGCATAAACTTTCGGTTCTGGCTTTTCATCTCTTCCACGCAGGAACCGTCTGTTATAGCCACGACCTTTCATCATAACTGCAAAGTATGCCAGCTGATATGCTCTCTGGTCGATATCCAGTCCATGAATATTATGCGCTACGATCTCAAATGCCGCTTCTCTCTTGTCATATCCAGCACTTTCATAGATATCCATCAGCACATCGAACATTGCAATCAGGATATGTCCACTTCCCATACACGGATCTATACAAGTAATATCTGTTGGTTTCAAATCTTTGTATGTGGTACGGATTTCTGCCAGTTTCACATTGACAGCCTCTTCCTGCTCTGCCTCTGGAAGATAATATTTCCATCCGAATCTTTCCGCAGTTGCTTTTTCATCTGTGCTTGGATCTACAGCACGTAAATGTTCAATCCAGATTCTTCCCACAGAGTTTTCTACCATATAACGAACAATCCAGTCTGGTGTAAAAAGCTGTGTTGCCGCCGGTATTCTCTCTTTTGTGATTTTTACGTTCTTTTTCAGCTTTGCAAAGGTGTCATCTTTTAATTCCGTGTTGTAATACTGATACAGCCATCCAATAATCTCCACCTGTCCGGTCGGATTACCTTCTTCATCCAGTGAAGATACATTAAAATCAGCTTCTGGAATACCCGTCTCTGGATTTACCAACATATAGATCACATCATCTTTATTGGTGTAGGAAATACCAAACAGCAATTCCATATACGATCTTTCTTTTCAATACGTTCATCTTCTTTTGCACGACGGATACTGTCAAAGCTTCCTCTTGCACCAGAAGCGTTTTTATTCAAAAACTTATAAATTTTAATGGAGTCGGTAATCTCATCCAGGAAGGTACTATCGTTCGGTAATTTTACAATCACACTATGTTCCTGTGCGGAAAGCATACGCAGGGCTGAATCCGGATAATCTTCCCCATATGGTGTGATGATGGATACTCCGATATCATTGGACTGATTTCCCTTGAAATACCGATCATCTACCTTCTGGTTGAATGGGAATAAATACCGGCTACTGTAACGATATTTCTTATCTGTAAAGATTTCTTCGAAGATTACGGTAGATGCCTCTCCGATAATCTCACCCATTTCTACGGATTCATTATTGATCGCATTATTGATTTCCTGTTCTTCATTGGTCAGGAAGATATAGATTTCTCCATTCTTTTGTACCAGTGTCTCTCGGATCAGTTTCTTTAAAGATTCTTCGATCTTTCCACGGATTTCAATACGGTCATCGTCAATATTGGAGATCATCAACGTTGTAAGGTTATCTACATTTGCTTTGATCTCTTTGACGTATTTAATCATAAACAGCACTTTAAGCAGCTCTACATCGAACTCATCCAGTCTGCTATTATCTTCGGCATCGGTAATAACCTGGCTGTGCTGATGGTCGATAAATTTATGCAGTGGATCATAGAAATAGCTAAATGGTACCAGTACACCTTCCTGGCCGTCTTTTAACCGGATTGCAGATTCCTGGAACAGTGCTAACATAGAACGGGACTGGTCAGATAAATGCTTTCCGCTGGCTCCATGAGTACGCACCGCTGTCAGTACCTGTCCAAGTAAGTTGAACTGATATGGAATAAACGGATAGCAATCCGCAAAATCTGTTTTATCTGTATATAATTTTTTATCTGCTGTATCTGCAGTAAATGTGATCAGATTCTTGATAATGGATTCTTTCTGCTCATATAATAACTTCAAGGATTCTTCTGCAATCTCGTTTTTCTCCAGAATACGTTTCCGGATAACTTCATCGACATTGGATGCAGACAGGGATAATCTGGTATCGAAACGTCCCTGAATCTTGGAGAAGTCATTTCCTTTTGTCTTTGTGATAGAATCAATATCTTCCTGGCTGGTAACGATCACCCATGCTTTTCCTCTGCAGGCAGTTCCCAGATCTTCTACGATAGTCTGTAAGTTCAGCATTAACTGGGTATCATCGGCAATATACTGTCCGATCTCATCTACAAGGAAAATAACGTGATGGTTCGGTCCTTTTTTCTCACAGTATTCTTTGACTAAAGATACAAATTTTTCAATGCTGAGATCATATCCACTTTTAGCATTTTTGCACCAGTTGCGGGCAGCCTCCTCACTCATAAAGTCCATGGCAACAAGAGTTTTTACAACTTTATCCTGAACTACTGCAAATGCCTGTCTCTTTCTCTTCCAAGGTGCACCTGCAATCTCTTCAAATTTCTCTTTAAACTCTTCAAATCTGCCTTCGTTATCCAGCTGGCGTTCAAATTCTGCAAGATATGGAATAGATCCGCAGTATCCCTGCATTTCATTGAACACCTTCATGAATACTTCCACGATAGCTTCTTTCCCTGATCCAACCTTTGCAGATCCTTTGGAATCAATATTAAAGAGCATGACATCAGAAGAAATGGTTCCGGAATTGGTCATCTTGGCAATCAGCATCGGATCATCGATTTTCTTTCCATCTGTAAAGTACTCGATGGCTCTCTTTCCTTCTACCACACTGTTTTGTAACAGATAAGAAAGAATCTTTAAGAAGTGAGATTTACCACTTCCAAAGAAACCGGAGATCCAAACACCCATTTTGTCTGTATTGTTATTGATCCCCTTTTCATAGTTATCGAAAAAATCACGGAAATGTTTTAACAGTTCTTTTGTTACTACATATTCGTCCAATTCCTGATATACGTTTTCTTCATCAGACTGACCAACTTTGATTACACCTTTAATGTCTCGTTCAATCCTTTTTTCAAACATATCCTTAATCTGCATACGATTTTCTCCTTCGTGTTTACACAAGCCTAAAGGCCCGATAATAGTTCTTAGAATCAATGGTTCCAAAAAGTTTCAGATCCTGACCACTGTATTCTCCAGGGTAAAACATAACCACTGGTGCTTTATCAAACACCTGATGTAAATTATTCAATATATTGTGGGCAGCAATAATAGGATGACATTTACCTACTCCTGTCAGAAAAACCACTCTGTCTGTCAGATCTTCCTGCAGAATTTTTGAGATAATCAGATTCAGTTCATTTGTCTCATCCAATCCCAATGTCTCTACCAGACTGTCTGCCATATCAAAAAAGCCATTGTCTTTTTCCAGATCAAAGAAGGCTTCCAAATACCCTTCTTCCTCCAGCACCTGAATCATCGTATGAAACAGGTCAAATTCTATGATTTTAAAATCTTTATTGCCATTATTGATCCGATCTTTTAAGTATGCGATATGATTGCGCACTTCCAGTTCAGCTCTCGGATCGTAATCAAACACATAATATCCGACTTCATTTCCAAGTCCTTTATTTTCACGGAAAGACTTTTCAGAGATCTTATCCTCAATCCGGTTCAGTCTTTCTTCCAAATTTAATCTTGCCATCCTTAGACTCCCTTCACTGCCTTCAAGTATTCTCCAATCCCATTTGCAGTCAGTAATTCTTCTGTCCGGTAATCAATATGAATTGGCTTGATTGTTCTTGGTTTTGCGCTGCTTTCCAGTAATCCTGCCTCAAACATCATTCTGGTAAAGCACTGTTTTAACTTCCGTACTGCAGTATCCGTCCAGCTGGCAACCACATCGCTCTGCATTGCCTTATCTGCAAAAAAGACATTCAGATCCCTGTCTGTGATCTCTTTTTCACCTAATCGAATCTTCTCGTCGTATACTTCATGTAAAAATTCAAAAAATAATCTGCTGTCCATCAAAATTGCAATCAGATTCAGAATCTTTGCGGTTTCTACATCACAAGTGATAAATGTCTGTAATACTGCTTCTGGTAAGGCTGATACCCTTCGATATGTTCCATTCAACACCTCATAAGCTCGATATTCTGCTTTCACCTGATAGATATTTTCCTCCCAGGCAATCTTGCGGATGTCTGCCTTACCAAGTCCTTCCAGAATATAACCTGCTGTCTTTCTGGACTCTTGCAGCCAGAATAATTTTGATGTAAGTCCTGCACTGTATTCCACTACTGTCCACCATCCTTAACTGAATTTTTCTCATAATGGATAATATCTCCGAAATCACAGTCCAGCTCTGCACAGATTTTTTCCAGAACTTTCAGAGACACCAGTTCTTCTTTTGTCATTTTTGCCATGGTACTGCTGCTGATTTCAATACGGTTCATTAAATCAACTTTTTTCATATTTTTATCGATCAATAATTTCCATAATCCGTTGTATGATACTGCCATATATTTTTCCTCTTTAATAGCGAAATTGTTTGGTAAATTACTAGTTCTTATTGTACCATAGCAAGGTTCTGTCTTCAATTACAACTTCAAACGGATTCTTCGACTTTTCGAATCCCATATTTAGGAAATCTGATTTTTAACTTACTTTTTGATCTTGCTTCTGTTCTTTTATTTCATCCATTACCGGAACCTCATTATTCTGTGTTATTCCCTGAATTTCTGACTGTAGCTCTTTTATTACTGTCGCTTTATTTACATCGTTTATTCTATCTCCTGCATGATCCAGACTGGTCTGAAACGCTCCCATCATTTCTTTACTGTCTAGCTGTTCTAACAATGCTTCCATGCAAATAACTTCTTTTAGTATTTTCTTTCGCTCTGCTCTCTTATCTCTTAATAATTTATATACCCTATAGCCTTGCGCAACATTATATGTGGTACCTTCGATAAAATTCAATACAGACTCGATTTCTTCCTCTAATTGTGAAACGTCTCTTTTCATTGCTGTCAACTTGATATTTATATTATTCCAGAATATAACCTGTTCCTGAAGAAAACGATATGCAGAAACAGGTTCTTCCTGAACAATCTCCGATGTTTCTACTTCTTCCAGTTCCAAACTGCCATCATCAGAATGTTTCATTCCAATCCCTTCTGAATCATTCTCGTACGTCACTGATCTGTTTCTATCAATTCCAATTTTCTCAGCCTCTTTTCCAGCATCAATATTGGCTCCAAGAAACAAGAACTCCCATCCGCATTCCTTTTTCGCTTCAACTTTTCTTCGAATTTGCTCCTGCGTATAATGCTCACTGGAGTTTTCCAAACCATCTGTCGTAATAACAAAAAGAACTTTTCCTGCTCTGTATACCTCTGGGAGATGCCTCTGCACATTATCAATTTTATCAATTGCTGTCCCAACAGCATCCAGAAGAGCAGTACACCCACGTACGAAATATTCTTTTTCTGTAAGAGGTTCTATAATTTCCACCGGAAATCTATCGTGGATAATATCAACCTCATCGTCAAACAGTATAGTCGTAACATTCGCCTTGATCTTCTGTTCTTTTTGTCTGGCAATCATACTGTTAAATCCACCAATCGTATCACTTTCCAGACCGCTCATAGATCCACTTCTGTCCAAAATAAAAACCAACTCAGTTAATTCTGTACTCATGTGGTAACCTCCTTTGCAACCTGTCAGACAGGTCTCTTTACTATTTATTGTTACTCACATTTTATTTACAGAACCAACCGGGTTGGTCGCATACCAGGCGACATCGCACCTGATTAATATATTTATTATTCAGCCAAATACAGGCTGTCCATATGCATATAAAACATCATTAATTTCAAACATATCATAAATTTTGTTTTGTAAAAAATATGCTACTATGATGTCCATCTTTGAACTCCGGGATAATGCAAATCCAGCACTTCCAAGTAAATCTTTTGCTTCATCTAAGGATAATTCCAGAGCAATTGTAAAAGCCAGCACCGTTTTCTTATTTGGCACATAATTAATATCTTTTCGAATTTTTGAGAAATGGCGACGGTCTACATAAGCCTTTGTATACACTTGCGAATCTGTCATCCCACGTTCATCAATCATTCGAAGAAGCCTTTGAGAAAAAGTTTCTTCAATCTGATTCATCAAATTATCAAGATTACGACTAACCGGTAACGTTGAAGACATACCTTTTTCAATCTTTGTCTTCTTCATTGTGGATACATCAAACCGTTCCACAGCTGCTTCATCCAGATTATAAGTATCTGGTTTCCGGCTATATTCGGCAGCCTTTTCCTGTATTCTTTTTTGTCGTAACTCTGAAATCCTATCAAACATAGATAACATTTCTTTATCCAGTTTAATATCATCTTTTGTCGGTTTGTAATATTTATCTATATACTTTCCCACTTCGTCAATCAGCTTCTGATCTGCCATAATTATCCCATCCCGTAAAAAAATTTTTGTTATTTCTTATAATAGCATATTTGAGATGAATTTGCGTCGCATAACAGGCGACAAAAAAGACACTGCCCTCCGACAGTGTCTTTCTCATCTTTATGCTCTTTCCATTGCTTCTTTGTAATCTTTTGTATCTGTGAAGATCTCGTTCTTCCATGGGTTCTTTTTCTGTACTTTTGCGCGCTTCAAAATGTATGCGAACACGAATACATTCACTGCAAAGGACAGTACGGAAATAATTCCCTGTGCGGTCGGTTCTGCGATGGTCGGCATGCTACTTCCCATGGCTGCTGCGATGCCGCCCTGTCCGTATACGGAAGTGACTGTTGTGAAACGACTCGCATCCTGGAACAGCGGGAATACCTGCGCGAACATGCACCAGAGTGCCAGCGTGTTGGCACGGTTCTGTATCCAGCCGCCTTTGTTCCAGAGTGCTGCTGCAAAGGTCGGTGCGAGCAGAAGTGCGAGACCGCAGTACCAGGAATGTGTAGGCAGGTTCAGATATGTATACTGGAAATTCCAGATGTCATATGCAAGGACATATACCCAGATCATGTCCGGCCAAAGCATATCTTTTTTGTCTTTTGAGGAGTAGATTCCCCACCAGCCTGTCATACAGAAAATGTTCAAAAGACCGGCCAGTCCGTTTAATACGTTCCACCAGCCACCGTAAAGCCATACGCCTTCGGAAGAAAGCCACCAGCCACCTGCCAGAGAACCGGCACGGACTGCTGATTCAAAGTCTGATACTACCGCGATCAGGATGTTGATTGCAACGATAATAAACGGAAACGCTTTAAATCCATGAGATTTTCCGAGTTTTCCCCAGTGATACTTAAGAATCATAAATCCGATACAGCCGGCTGTTGCAGCATACAGTTTTGCATAATGGAACCAGCTATTCATATGCACGTACGTATCATTATTAAGTGCCCATTCAGCTCCCATTGCTGCACCGACATAGATAGCAATAAAATACACGGTAAGTGCTGCAGGAAGAATCAGAAAACATGCAATGCCGCCTGCTTTGGATCTTCTTGCGATTTCATTCATTACGACAAGTCCGGTAAATACCAGCAGCCATCCAAGAAGCTGCCATCCGGCTGTCTCTCCATAGATTTGAAAAAACATACTCTCTCTCCTTTACTCCACTTCTATTTCCTTAATGTTGAACTCATTTCCCTGCAGTAAATATGTGTGTTCGCTTCCGCAATGTGGGCAGATCCTGCCATGCTCCACGGTCGAATATGTCTTCTGACAGTCTTCACAGTATGTAACTGCAGGTAATGTTTCCACCACTAATTCAGATTCATTGAACAGCGGCCGCTTTTGGGCCGCCCACGTCCAGCAATTCTGCAGATAGGACTCGATCACTGTCGAGACCTCCCCCAGCTCAAGGGTGACTTTACGAATATGTGTCACCTTATTTTCCTCGGCCACCTTTTCAAGGTGATCCATGATATGAAATGTTACTCCAAGCTCGTGCATAACGCTTCTCCTTTACCCGAGAGCTGCTGCACAGCTCTTATTTTTTCTTTTTGAATTTCACTTTGATCGACTGCTTCACCATATTCGGAAGAATGTATTTCAGTTTTTCTTCGGATGTATGCATCACAGATGCTCCCGGCAGTTCTCTGTGCAGATGTATTGCATCAAACATACATTTCGTAGTACAGATACCACAACCGATACATTTATTCGGATCCACGACAGATGCGCCACAGGACAGGCATCGTGAAGTTTCTTTTTTCACCTGCTCTTCGCTCAGGCTCTGTGACAGATCACGGAAAGTTTTTGCCTGTTCTTTTACATCTGCTTTCGGCGGAATCTGACGGCTGGATGAGTCGTAAGTTTCCACTTTAATATTTTCTTTATCCAGTTCAATGAAATCGCGTCGGTTACGTCCGATGGTCAGTGTACAATTCTCATGCACATAACGATGCAGAGAAACCGCGCCTTCACGTCCGGCTGCGATCGCATCGATAGCAAATTTCGGACCTGTATAGACGTCACCGCCTACAAAAATATCCGGTTCGGAAGTCTGGTAAGTCAGTTTGTTGGCAAGTGCGCCGCCGTTCGGGCGAAGTTCCACATGGAGATTGTCCAGCATATGGCCCCAGTCGATTGCCTGTCCTACGGAAAAGATCACATGACGACACGGCACTGTCACTGTATCATTCTCATCATATTCCGGTGAAAATCTGCCATGTGCATCAAACACACGAGTACATTTTTTGAAAACGACGCCTCTTACATGGCCGTCTTCTTCCAGAATTTCTTTCGGTCCCCAGCCACAGTTCAGCTCAATTCCTTCTTCGAGAGCTTCTTCGATTTCTTCGTTGCTCGCCGGCATTTTTTCTCTTGTTTCCAGACAGAACATGGAAATCTTCGCATCGGTACATCTGCTGCTGACTCTTGCCGCATCAATGGCTACGTTTCCGCCGCCGACCACGACCACATCACCTTCAAGCGGGAAGCTTTCTGATCCACCTGCTTTTCTTAAGAAATCCACCGCCGTATATGCACCTTCGGCATTTTCTCCACTGATTCCCGGTTTTCTTCCTCTCTGACATCCGATTGCAGCATAAAATCCTTTATAACCCTGCTCTCGTAAATCTTCGATTGTAACGTCTTTTCCGACTTCTACACCACAGCGGATCTCTACGCCAAGCTGACGGATCACATCGATCTCTGCAGCAAGAAGATCTTTTTCCAGTTTGTAGGACGGAATTCCATAGCGAAGCATGCCGCCCGGTTCTGCATTTTTTTCAAAAATCGTCGGTTTGTATCCGGTCAGTGCAAGGAAATATGCACATGATAAACCAGCCGGTCCTGCGCCGATGATCGCGATTTTTTCTTTAAATCCACCTTTCAGTGACGGAATTGTTTTTTTCGGAATGAAGCGTGTCTCTGCATTCAGATCACGTTCTGCGATAAAGCGTTTAACTTCATCAATTGCTACCGCTTCGTCGATCATGCCTCTTGTGCAGGCATCTTCACAGCGTCGATTACATACATGTCCGCAGACAGCCGGAAGTGGATTGTCTTTTTTGATCAGCGCAAGTGCCTCCTCATAGCGGCCTTCTTTTGCGAGCTGCAGATATCCCTGTATGCCGATATGTGCCGGACAGGCTGTTTTGCACGGTGCAGTACCGGTGTCATAGCAGTTGATGCGGTTCGTATCGCGGTAGTTGTGTGACCACATATGTTCGCCCCATGGCTGATCACCCGGAAGCGGGATACGTGGATATGTAATCTCACAGCCTTCTTTATCACATAGTTTCTGTCCCAGTTTGACAGCACCTGCCGGACAGGCCTCCACACATTTGCCGCATGCAACACAGTTCTGTTTCTCAACTTTTGCGATATACGCAGAACGGGACATATTCGGTGTGTTAAAAAGCTGTGATGTACGAAGCGCATAACAGACATTTACGTTACAGTTACAGATAGCAAAAATTTTATCTCTACCATCAATATTTGTAATCTGATGTACAAAGCCGTTTTCTTCTGCCTGTCTGAAAATATCCAGTGCTTCTTCTTTCGTAATATAACGTCCGTCTTTCTGCGTCTCCACAACGTAGTCCGCCATGTCTCCGATCGCAATGCACCAGCCTTCCGGATCATCTGCACAGCCTTCATTATGTGTCAGTCTGGAACGACGGCAGGAACATGGACTTGCAGCATATTTTCCCTCGTATTTACTGAGCCAGTAGGAAATGTGTTCCAGATCTACAGACTCATTTTCCATCTCAATTGCTTTTTCTACAGGGATGACATGCATGCCTATTCCGGCACCGCCCTCCGGTACAAATGGGGTGATTTTTTCCAGCGGCAGGCGGGACATATGCTCAAAAAATGTTCCCATCTCCGGATTGGATTCCAGAATTTTTGCATTCATATTAAAAAATTCTGCGCATCCCGGTACATACATCGGCAGGACATACTGCTTCTCATGTGCAGCGTTTTCCCAGTTGTATTCGAGAAGACCTTTGCGTGACATTTCTTCCAGAAGCGCCTCACATTTTTTCTCTTCCATACCAGATAATTTCACGATCTCCGGCAATGTTTTTGGCTTTCTTACCCCAAGTTTCAGTGCCAGTTCTGCTTCCTCATCGGAAAGCACTCCGGCCAGTCCCCAATACTCCGGATCGTTTCTGGTGATCTTTTTAAGGCCCAGTTTCTGCGGAATACGGTCCGTGATCTTTTTACCCAGTTTCGCAATTGGTTCACGAAATGGTTCATTCGGATCAGGCGTAAATTCCGGGTAAACATAATCCGGATAAAGTTCTTTGTCGAGTTCTTTTTTCATCTCTCTTTCCTTTCCCTTCTCTCTGTTTCTTTTTATGATTTCCAGTCAGCAACCTGCTTTTTCAGCCATGTTGTCCATGCCTCTATACCTTCTCCTGTCTTTGCACTGACCGGGAAAATCTCTGCTTTGGGATTTCTCTGATGAATGTATTTTTTCACCAGTTCCATATCGAAATCAAAGTATGGAAGTACATCGATCTTATTGATCAGAACAGCATCGCATACTTCAAACATCAACGGATATTTCAGTGGTTTGTCGTGTCCCTCCGGTACGGAAAGAATCATCACATTTTGGGATGCACCTGTGTCAAACTCGGCAGGACAGACGAGGTTTCCCACATTTTCAAGAATTGCCAGATCTACATCTTCAATACCCAATCCTTCGATCCCCTGCTCTGTCATTTTTGCATCCAGATGACACATGCCGCCGGTATGTAACTGGATTGCTTTTGCACCTGTTTCTGCAATCGCAAGTGCGTCCACATCCGAATCAATATCTGCCTCCATAACACCGATACGGAAATCATTTTTCAGTGTTTCTATCGTTTTTTTCAGTGTTGTCGTCTTACCGGAACCGGGTGATGACATCAGGTTCATCAGGAATACGCCTTTTTCTTTCAGCCTGGCTCGAAGCTGGTCAGCCTGTCTGTCATTGTCTGCAAACACGCTTTCCTTAATCTCAAGAATTCTAACTTTTTCCACCTGCTTTTATTCCTTTCATTAATATTTCCACCATTTCTTTTTTGGCCTGTTCATAGGTCAGTTCATTCTGGTACAGAACATCTGACTCCATAAAACAGATTACAGTACCTTTTACTATTGCCATGACTACCGGAATGGAAACTTCCCGTATCAGACCTTCTTCCATGCCTTTCCTCAGGTACTGTTCTGCCTGTTCCCATCCATTGTTTACTGACCGCATCAGATGTCTGTATGGCTTCGGATATTTCTCCGCAAGTTCGTAAATCCGGCTCAGTCCGATGTTGTAATATTTCTCTGGAAGCGCGCACAAAAGCTTCTCCAGTTTCTGTACCACATTCAGGCTTACGTCCGCCTCCAGTTCTTCCTGCATACTGTATAAATCTGCTGCATAACGGTCAGCCACCGCTACCAGAACTGCCTGTTTGCTTTCAAAAACGGTATAGATTGTCTTTTTACTGATTCCCAGCCGTTTCGCCAGATCGTTCATCGTAAATTTCAGACCGTTCTGTTTAAATTCCTCAACCGTTGCATCAATAATTTTTTCCCGCATTCAATCCTCCATTTGGAAACCCGGAAACTCTTTTAAGTTTTTCAGTTTCCACTATTGTAGCATTTTGACAAAAAAACGTCAATCTCAAAAAGGCTCAAAAAAAACCGAATCCTCTTCGGATCCGGTCACTTATCATTCTTTTTCAGTTGTCTGTCTCCGGCCATACGAAATGCGCATTTCCGGCTTCGAGTCCATCGATCAGGATATTCTGACCGGTGCAGAAACGGTTGGTCACGGTCATAAAATATGCCCAGTCAGCAGTCTCTTCTACAGTCATCCATCTCTTAAGCGGCGTCTGCTCCATGATCTCGTCCCACAAAGCTTTATCTTCCATGACAGGTTTGTTCAGTTCTGTAAGGACTCCGCCAAAATCAAGACTGTTGCATACTGCACCGTATTTTGCAATGCGCAGGGCAACATTTTTTGTATAGGAAAGAACTCCTCCCTTGCTTGCTACATATTCAGGAAATTCCGAGCCGTTGTGTCCGCTGGCAGAACCTATCATCAGTACTGCACGGATACCTGAATGAATCCCGTATTTTTCTGTAATGCCTATGGTCCCTTTTAAGTTTACATCAATATCTTCTTCGTTCTGTACACCTGCATTGTTAATCACAATATCAAACGGCTCCAATTCCGGATACTGCTCTTTTGCCCGGATATCCATGCAGATATGCGTATAATTCTTATTCTGTATTGATGCATCTTTACGGTCAATGCCTGTAACATTGTGTCCTTCTTTCAGAAATTTTTCTGCAATTCCTTGTCCGATACCGGAGCTCGTCCCTGTAATCAGTACTCTCATAATGGTTCTCCTTCTATTTCTTCTCGTCCTCATTTTTCATCTGTGCGCGTGCTTTTCGCGCAATTCCGGTGTTGCTGTTCATGATACTCGCACGGGTAATTTTGTCATTTCCGAACTTCTGACGGATTGCATCCATCGTAGCATCCAGCTTTCTGTGGCGCTCTTTCTGCTCATTGTCTTCGAACAGAGACATCTGTTCAAATCTCTCGTCCGTAAGGTTTGTAAGTGCCACTCCAATCAGCCGAAGTGGCTCCCCCTTCCATGATTCGATAAACAGTTTTTTCGCATTTTTGTATATCTCATCTGTCATGTCCGTTGCATTCGGAAGAGTTGTCTGATGCGATTTGTTTCGGAAATCCAGTGTGCGGAAAGTTACCGATACGGAGGTACATTTTTTCTCTTTTCTGCGCATCCTTGTTGCTACAACATCGCACTGTTCCAGAAGGATCGGAAGCACCTGTTCTACGGAAACAATATCATCATTAAAGGTTGTTTCCACACTGAAACCTTTTGCTTCTTCCGGCTGTGCCCTGACCGGAGAATCATCAATTCCGCACGCATACTGCCAGAGCTGATGGCCAGCTTTGTTCCCGAGTAAAGTCTGGATTTCCGCCTCTCTTGCATGTGCCATATCACCGATCGTATGAATGCCTGCTTCTGTCAGTTTCTTCTCGGAAGCTTTACCCAGAAACAGAAGATCACGTACCGGAAGCGGCCACATCTTCGTCGGAATCTCCTCTGGAAAAAGAGTATGCACCTTATCCGGTTTCTCAAAATCAGATGCCATTTTTGCCAGAAGTTTGTTCGTAGAAATCCCCACATTTACTGTAAAACCAAGCTCATTTCGTATCTTGTCTTTGATCTCGTGAGCCGTCCGAACCGGATCAGGATAAATCAATGAAGTACCTGTCATGTCCAGAAAAACTTCATCAATTGAGAACGATTCCATTACAGGCGCATAGGATGCACAAATCTCTTTGAATGCTCTGGAGCATTTGATATACAGTTCAAAATCACTTTTTACAATAACCAAATCCGGGCATTTTCGGAGTGCCATTGCCACAGGTTCTCCTGTCTGGACTCCGTATTTTTTTGCCGGAATGGACTTCGCCACAACGATTCCCGTACGCTTTTTCGGATCTCCTCCAATGCAAGCAGGGACATTCCGGAGATCCGGAAGTCCCTGTTTCACTCTGCGTACCGATTCCCATGAAAGGAACGCACTGTTTACATCAATATGAAAAATTAAACGATTCATAGCTTTACTGAAGGTACTGGTTGGATTTCCAGATCACACTTACCAGTCGTGCAATACATGCTTTCAGGTCTTCGATCTTTAAGGTTCCTTCTGCCAGTTCTTTATGCATGTTGTCATGGTCTCCGAAACATCCCGGCATCACGAGGTCGTTTCCGGCTCTCATACATCCGGATGCGGTGCATTTCTCATCAACTTCTGTTGTTGTCCAGTCTGTCATGATCATACCCTTGAAACCCCATTCATTACGTGCGGTCTCTGTACAGAGATCATAATTATTCGCTGCATGAACACCGTTGATCAGGTTATAGCTTGTCATGATAGACAGTGGCTGAGATTCTCTGACTGCGATTTCAAATCCTTTAAGGTATACTTCGCGGAGTGTACGCTCGGAAATCACACTGTCAGATCCCATACGATTGTCTTCCTGGTTGTTACATGCGAAATGCTTGATGGTTGTGCCACATCCATAGTTGGACTGTACACCTTCTGTCATTGCTGCTGCGATGGTTCCTGCCACATACGGATCTTCAGAATAATATTCGAAGTTTCTTCCACAGAGTGGATTTCTGTGAATGTTCATTCCCGGTGCCAGCCAGAGTGTCACACCGAAATATTCCATCTCTGTACCGATCATCGCACCAACTTCACGGATCAGTGCACGGTTCCATGTCTGTGCAAGCAGGGTTCCTACAGGAATCGCGGTACAGTACTGATAGTATCTCTCGCCCGGAAGTTCTCTGGAATCATCGTAGAAAAGACCGCCTTCCAGACTGAATTCAAACGGCATGGTCACAATGCTTCCATCGTTCACATGGTAGTATTTCATGAGACGAAGTCCCGCCGGACCGTCTGCCAGTACGATACTTGCCAGGCCTTTGTCGATTGCACAGCGGTGTGTTTCACCTGCGGATCCCGGGACAGAAATACCTGCCGCACCAAGGTTTCCGCCCTGTGCTTTACCCGGATCTCCTGCTGCCAGATCGATCAGCTCTTTTTCTGTCAGTGTGTTGACAAAGTCCAGCGCATCTTTTTCACAGAGTTCACCGTTTTTCTTATATTCGATGACTTCTGTCGTAAAATCTGCCGCATACAACTGCGCAACGTTCAGCTTCTGTTCTGCTGCCAGTTTCTCCGCTTCTTTTTCGCGGGATGAAGTTTTTCCGGAAGTCTGTGTTTTTTCATCCAGTTCCTGCTTCAGCGGGAAAAGATTTTTTACCTGACGAAGAATCACTTCGTTATCAAGTTTTACACCGCCGCACAGTTTTGCATCTGCAAGGCTGTTGCCGATCCAGATTCCATAGAATCCACTTTCCAGAATCCATGCGGCTCTCTTTTCATCATAGGAAGTCAGATGTTCCAGAGAAATTTCTACAGTGATCTTTTCGCTTTCATCCGGTTTAAGTTCAGATGTTTTGGCATAAGCCACGAGACGATGTGCCTCTTTTTCGAGGATGCCGCCCGGAAGAGATGTGTACACCTGAACGACCTCTTTACCGGAAACTTTGCCGGTATTTTTCACCTGTACAGAAACAGTTATTTTTTTGTTTTCCAGACTTTCCAGACAGTAGTCGTTTATCTCAAAGTCCGTATAAGAAAGACCAAATCCGAAGCCATAACGTACCGGCACGTCAAAGGTATCAAAATAACGATAGCCGACATACATACCCTCTTCATAAACTTCCGTCTCAACATTTCCATTATTGTGTGAAAATGTCTCTGCATTCGGATAATCCTCGTATTTGTATGCCCATGTATCGGTGAGCTTTCCAGATGGATTCACCTTACCGGAAACAACATCCGCAAATGCATTTCCGCCTTCCATACCCGGCTGTACAATCGTCAGAAGTGCTTTAATATTGGTAAACTCATCCATAAAAGAAAGATCCACCTGTGCGCCTGCATTGATCACAACGATGACATTTTCGTAATTTGCACAGATATCTGCCAGCATCTCGTATTCTTCATCTTTCAGATAATAATCGCCCTTGTCTGCCTGACGATCCGCACCTTCACCGGCAATGCGGCTGAGCACATAAATTGCAGTCTCTGCTTCGTCACCTGATGATTTCTTAATCTTGTCTCCTGCCGGCATGATAAATGGCGTCGTACTGTAGACCTCAAAGAAACTCATGGTGTCCGCACCATATCCGGTTCTGGATAAAATATCATTTTTCCAGTCCTGACGGGCTTTGTCATAAATTTCGTTGTACCGATTGATCCATGCTTCTGTAGTAATCTGGAATCCGGCATTTTTCATGCCCTCACAGATAGAAACCTTTTCTCTTTCGTTGACGTCACCGGAGCCGGTGCCGCCTTTGATGGTCTTGCCGGCACCTGCCCCATAAAGAGCAATCGCACTGCCCTCTTTCAGAGGAAGGACATGATCTTCATTTTTCAGAAGAACGATGCCTTCTGCGGCTGCACGTCTTGCAACTTTACGATGTTCTGTTTCCCATGGCTGGATTTCCGGATTCATTGTACCGGCAAATGTTCTTTCTTTTAAAGTACGTGTCATGATTATTCCTCTCCGACAAAATCTGCGAATGTTTCTTTTACTTTTGCTTCATCGTCTGTATCTGCATTCAGAATCAGCGGTTTGCTGAGATCCAGACTGAAAATTCCCATAATGGATTTTGCATCTACGTAATATTTACCACTCTGCAGATCCATGTCACAGTCAAATTTACTGCAAAGTTTGTTGAATTTGTCCGCATCCTGCATGGATACGATCTTTACTGTTAATTTTACCATAATCTGACTCCTTTTTCCATTTCTAATCATGTTCGTACGGATATTCGAAAACTGTTTTCGTAATCCGTTTTTCAGATAAAATATTTTCTGAGAAGGTAGGTCGGGGTACAGCTCCATGCATGACAGTAGCTGTTGACAATACTTCCGCCATATGGAGATTCTGCCGGATTTTCCGGATTATAAAGTTCCCAGAAGGTATCTGCTCCATGGCTCAGCATGCCGCCCCAGTAGTATTTCATGTAGTCCATTGCCTGTTCTTTTTTGCCGCACTTAAGAAGTGCTTCTACAAAATGATGATTCATATACGGGGAAACCATTCCTTTTTCCGGGTTCAGAGCAATTACTTTATCAAGGATTTCTGCTCCTTCTTCTGCGGATACTGCTCCGGCAAGTATCATCCACACCTGACTTGCGTAATTGATCTGTTTTTCTTCTCCGCTTACAAACAGACCCTTGTCTGGATCCAGCAGATATTTTTTTGCTGCTTCTGTCTTTTCTTTTGCTTCTTTTGCAAAATAAGCAGCCTTTTCTGTATCACCAAGTGCTTCCGCGATCTTCTGTACTTTCCCTGCACAGTAGATGTATACGCCCTGCATGGCACTCTGTTTATTAAGTCCATCGGTCCAGTCAATAAATCCCCAGAAACCTTCGCCGTTTTTCAGCAGATTTTTTTCATCAAACCACTCTTCTGCTATTTCCATCTGACGATATGCGCAGGCACTTAAATCTTTTAAGGTTTCTTTGTCACCGGACGCTTCATAATAATCGTAAAGCGTTGCACCGAAGAACATAGAATAATCAAGAAGGAAGGTGTCATCTACGATGAATTTCGGTTCTGTGAAGAGACATGCACTTACCTGTCCATTATCTTTCGTCTGCGCTGCAAAGAGATACAGACATCTTTTTACGAGATCCATATTGTGGAAAGTTTCATAGTTTGCAAGCGCCTGCAGACGAAGGTCTCCAAGCCAGAGACGACGGTCTCTCTTCGGTCCGTCCTCAAATACAGACTGCATACAGTTCTGCAGCGTACGGAGGCTCACACGGTCAAGTCTTCTGATCATCTCGTCATCGCTCTTTACCGGCTCCACATCTTCAATACGAACTGCTGAAACACTGGTGCAGCTTACGTCTTCGACCACGAGCTGCCATTTCAGGGAGGTATCGATTGCCTCTATCTCCATGTAACGGAATGCATATCTTCTCGGAAGTTTCAGTTCTGCCGGAAGAACATCCACATGGATAAATTCCTCCTGGATCCAGCCACGGCTGATCCATCCGTCATAGTCTTTGGAATCCTCTGTGATTTCTTTTGCGATCTCTGCAAATTTCAGTCTGAAAAATGCCGGTGCATCCTGCGGACTTCCTACAGAGTTTAATTTCATTGTAACATATCCTACCTGATGATCACCGAAATCCAGACAGATCTTATCTCCTTTTGCAAGATAATAAGAAGAAAGATTTTCGATGTCGTCCTTCTTATTAACATCCGGATATACATTTTCTGTTTTTACGATATCTACAATAGAAACAGGGCGAACTACAGTCTCAAGAAGCTTCGGCGCGCATGCCTCTGCTTTTTCCACAAATGCATCATTGGTCACACGGACCATGTTAAGGTCTATACTTACCTCTGCCATTATGCGTTTGCTCTCCTTTCATCAAGTTCTTTGATGATCTGCGGATAAATCTTATCCAGATCATAGAACATCATAGTAACAATTGTTGCAATATTTGTGAAAATCGGAACCCAAATATACATGGCAGTGATATAATGCTGTGCTGTCACTGTCTGGATCGTCTGAGTTGCATCAAATCCACCGAACTGGAGAAGTGCTGCACCAATACTGCTGGCAATTGCCATACCGACTTTACCGACAAAACCATTCACTGCTGAAAGAGTTCCGGCTGTGTTGACACCGCTTTTCCATTCACCATAGTCAACCGGGTCAGGCTGCATTGCGAAATGCATACTTCCCTTCAGGCCATATCCTGCTGCTGCGATCACTGCACCCGCAAGAAGTACCGGCACATTTGTTCCGCCAAAGAAAATCATCAGAAGACCACCCATATGTACAAAGCTTCCTCCAACCATCAGATTTCTCTTCGTTGTCAGTTTTACGAGGAATGGTGCACAGAGATTCGTTACAATCGGGACAAGTGTTGTAATCGTCGCAACAATCTGTACCAGTGTTGTATTCTGTACAACATATGTAAAGTAATAAATAACGGCACTTGCCTGAATTACATAGCCTCCGAAGAACCATACGATATTCAGTGCAAAAAGTTTCCATGGTTTGTTGTGGAACAGGCAGGAAATGTTTGCTTTCAGGCTGACTTTTTCCTGTTTGATCACAACACGTTCTTTTGTATTAAAGAAGCAGAAAAAGAAAACAAGGCATCCGATGACACCAAAGATCATCATTACAATACGGAAACCAAGTGCTTCGTTACCGTTTCCGAATTTATCAACAAGTGTCAGGGCAAATGCACTGACTACAGTAGAACCAACAGAGGAAAAGAAAGTTCTGCAGGATGCAAGGACTGTTCTTTCGTGAGGATCTTCACTCAGTGCCGGAAGGATAGATGCCATCGGGATATTTACAACCGTATATGCTGTAGAAAGCAGGATGTAAGATACATATGCGTAGATCAGCATCCCTGTCTGTCCGATATTCGGGACAGAAAAAGCAACAACTGCTGCCACACCAAACGGAACCGCACCAAACAGAATCCATGGTCTTGATTTACCCCATCTTGTGTTTGTCTTGTCGATCAGGAATCCTACGATCAGGTCTGAAATTCCATCAATTACTTTTGTGACCAGGAACATAACACTGACTGCACCGGCATTCAGATGCATCACGTTTGTGTAAAAATACAGCAGGTACAATGAGATCATCTGCCAGATCAGATTGCAGGCAAAATCAGATGAGCCGTAACCGATTCTCTGACGCCATAAGCCAATTTTTACTTTCTTTTCAACTTCGTTCATTTTTATAACCTCCAAATTTCTTTCTGCCATTACTTTACTTCTTTTTTACATTTCTTCCAATTGTGATTTTTTTTGTAAAACACTGACTTTTTTTTCGATTCAGATGATGCTATACTGAAAATATCGAATTGCGAAACGAGATCTATTATATAAAGAAATAATTCTGATCTATCAATATTTTGAGGGGCATTTATGAAACTTACAAGAGAGGATTTTCGAAATTATATTAAAGACTATAATGATGACGAAATTTTTTACAGAGATTTATATTTTCAGGAAAAAAATCATCCGGAAACTTTTCATGACTACTGTCTGAATCTGGACCGGCAATTTATTTCCAACCACCGTCTTTTCGTTCCGGAGCTTCAAAAAGAAGCATGGTACCCCTATATGCAAGAAAAAGACCTCTTCGGTGATCTGACCGGAAATATCATGTTCTCAAAGCATTACCGGTATACACCGATATTTGATCATGAGCATGAGTTTTTTGAAATCATCTGCGTATATAACGGAACTGCCCATACAACAATCCAGGGAATGGCTCATGAACTCCATACCGGAGATATCTGCATCATACCGCCTCATACCACGCACAGTATCGGAATTTTTGATGACAGTCTCGCTTTTAATATTCTGGTCCGTGGCTCTACTTTCCAGTCCACTTTTTTCCAGTCATTGACTGCCGACAGTGCACTTGCCCATTTTTTTGCACATGTACTTTATCGTAAGACTGAGGGAAATTATCTGATTTTCCATACTTTCGATGATATCCTCATCCGTGATATGCTGGAAAATCTTTATATCGAATATCTCGGGCATGAAAAATACAGCTACACCTTCCTGAATTCCATGCTGATCATGTTCTGGGCAATGCTTCTTCGCTATCACGAAAACGAGATTGAGTCCATTCTCACAAAAGATACCGGAAGCGGCTCTATGACAGAAATTCTGAATTATCTGAATCATCATTATCAGAATGCTACTCTTGGAAGCACCGCGGAACATTTTGGCTACAGTACTTCGCATTTCAGTACACTGATAAAGGAAGGAACCGGCCAGACTTTTCTTCAGATCATCCGTGACATTAAGCTGAACCAGGCATGCCGCGCGCTCCGTGAAACCAAACTCAGCAACCACGCGATCTGTGATCTGGTCGGCTATGAATCACCGGAACATTTTATGCGGACTTTTAAGAAAGCCTACGGGATCACTCCGGGTGAATACCGCAAAAAACATAAAATTTAATTTATTATTGAGGTTTATATGATACGTGAAAATACAAAAAAGAAAACCCGTTCCATTGAGATGGTAACGGGTTCTTTGTGGAAAAATATTCTTTTCTTCAGCATTCCGCTGATGTGCTCCCAGCTTCTGGAGGTCATGTTCAATTTAAGCGATGTTGCTGTTGTCGGACATTTTGCCGATTACAAAGCACTCGGTGCTGTTGGTTCCACTACACTTCTGGTCACCTTGTTTACCGGATTTCTGATCGGTATGGGCAGTGGTGTCAATGTCCGCGTCGCGCACGCGCTTGGTGCAAAAAATCACGAAAATACCGTAGAGACCATACAGACTTCTCTTTTTCTCTGTACATTGATCGGGCTTCTGATCGGAACAGTCTGTTTCTTCTTTTCAGGAGGAATGCTCCGACTTTTAAATACAAAAGATGATCTGATCGATCAGGCTTCACTCTACCTTCGGATTTATGCTCTCTGTATGCCGGCAATGGGAATCTATAATTTCGGTAATGGTGTTTTGAGTGCCCGTGGCGAAACGAAGCGACCGCTTTATTATCTCGCGATTGCCGGTGTGTTAAACGTACTTCTGAACCTGTTTTTTGTCATTGTATTTCATATGGCGGCTGCAGGTGTGGCAACTGCAACTGCGATTGCCCAGTATGTTTCTGCAGGTCTTATCATGATTCATCTCGTACGGCGAAAAGATGAATGTCATGTTTCCTTAAAAAATATCCAATTTCACAGAGATGCGGGTGTCCAGGTACTGATGATCGGTATTCCCGCCGGAATCCAGAGCGCAGTTTTCGCCATTGCCAATCTTTTTGTACAGGCAGGGGTTAACTCCTTTAATACTATTACAGTCTCCGGAAATGCAGCCGCCACCAATGCGGATTCATTGATTTTTAACGTGTTATATGCTTTTTATACAGGCTGTTCCAGTTTCATGAGTCAGAATTACGGTGCCAGAAACAAAAAAAGAGTTTTAAAAAGCTATTTTGTCTGCCTTTTTTACTCTTTCTTTACCAGTGTCCTTCTGGGTGTGTTGCTGTTTGTTTTTGGTCATCAGTTTCTTTCATTGTTTGCCACTGACGCGGCAGTCATCGATGCCGGCATGCAGAGGATACGGATCATGGCTTTTTCCTATGCTGTATCCGTATTTATGGACTGCACAACTGCAGCATCACGTGGAATCGGCAAAACGATTGTCCCGACCATTATCATACTCCTCGGTTCCTGTGCATTCCGTATCATATGGATCTACACGATCTTTGCCTGGATTCATACCATTCCGTCACTTTATCTGCTGTATGTTTTTTCGTGGCTTATCACTTCAACCGCAGAAATCATTTATTTTATTATCAGCTATCGGAAACTGAAATGTTAAATAATTGTCATTTTTTTAAATTTTCATTGTTTTTTTATTGCTTTTATTGATGAATTATGTATAATTAACTCTATGGGAAGTAGGAGCATTCTACTTCTTAAAGGTTAAAGAAAGCCAGCGTGTAGATGGCTCTATTAAAGAAGAGAGGTAAATGTAAGATGGCAAAAATCGATTTAACTAAGTATGGCATCACCGGTACAACTGAAATTGTGTACAATCCTTCTTACGAAGTTTTATTCGAAGAAGAGACCAAAGCAGGTCTTGAAGGATTTGAAGTAGGCCAGGAAACAGAACTTGGCGCTGTTAACGTAATGACTGGTATCTACACAGGACGTTCCCCAAAAGACAAATACATCGTTATGGATGAAAATTCCAAAGATACTGTTTGGTGGACTTCTGATGAATACAAGAACGACAACCATCCTGCAACACAGGAAGCTTGGGCAGCTTGTAAAGAACTTGCCAAGAAAGAACTTTCCAACAAGAAACTTTTCGTAGTTGACGCATTCTGCGGTGCTAACGCTGATACTCGTATGGCTATCCGTTTCATCGTTGAAGTTGCATGGCAGGCACACTTTGTTACAAACATGTTCATCCAGCCAACAGCTGAAGAACTGGAAACATTTGAGCCGGATTTCGTTGTATACAATGCTTCCAAAGCAAAAGTTACAAACTACAAAGAACTTGGCCTGAACTCTGAAACAGCTGTAATGTTCAACATTACATCCAAAGAGCAGGTTATCATCAACACATGGTACGGCGGAGAAATGAAGAAAGGTATGTTCTCTATGATGAACTACTTCCTTCCACTGAAAGGCATCGCAGCTATGCACTGCTCCGCTAACACAGATATGAATGGTGAAAACACCGCTATCTTCTTCGGACTTTCCGGAACAGGTAAAACAACTCTTTCCACAGACCCGAAACGTCTCCTGATCGGTGATGACGAACACGGCTGGGATGACAACGGTGTATTCAACTTCGAAGGCGGATGCTACGCTAAGGTTATCAACCTTGACAAAGAATCTGAGCCGGACATCTACAATGCAATCAAACGTAACGCTCTTCTTGAGAACGTAACAGTTGATGCAAACGGTAAGATCGATTTCGCTGATAAGAGCGTAACAGAAAACACTCGTGTTTCCTACCCGATCGACCACATCGAAAAAATCGTTCGCCCGATTTCTTCTGCACCGGCAGCTAAGAACGTAATCTTCCTGTCCGCAGATGCATTCGGTGTACTGCCGCCAGTATCTATCCTGACAGAAGCTCAGACACAGTACTACTTCCTGTCCGGATTCACAGCTAAACTTGCCGGTACAGAGCGTGGAATCACAGAGCCTACACCTACATTCTCTGCTTGCTTCGGTCAGGCATTCCTTGAACTGCATCCGACCAAATATGCAGAAGAACTTGTTAAGAAAATGGAAAAGAGCGGAGCAAAAGCTTACCTCGTTAATACAGGATGGAACGGAACAGGCAAACGTATCTCCATCAAAGATACCCGTGGTATCATCGATGCTATCCTGAGCGGAGCCATTCTGAACGCTCCTACAAAGACAATTCCATACTTCAACTTCGAAGTTCCTACAGAACTCCCGGGTGTTGATGCAGGAATCCTTGATCCACGTGACACATATGCAGATGCTGCACAGTGGGAAGAAAAAGCAAAAGATCTTGCTGCAAGATTCGTTAAGAACTTTGTTAAATACGAAGGAAATGCTGCTGGTAAAGCACTTGTTGCTGCTGGTCCTCAGGCATAATTTCATAATTGAAAGCAATTTCAGGGGCTGCCGTTTAACGACAGCCCCATAATTTTATATGAAACGAGATGATAACAACATGAGTTGGTACAACGAAGCTATTTTTTATCACATTTATCCGCTTGGTCTTTCCGGAGCACCGAAGCAGAACGACTACAGTACACCGGTGCATCGCCTGAACACTCTTCTTCCATGGATTGACCATATTAAAGCAATCGGCTGCACTGCCCTGTACATCGGGCCTCTTTTTGAAAGTGTCGGACATGGTTATGAAACAACCGATTACAAAAAACTGGATTCCCGTCTTGGAACCAACGAAGATCTGACAACTTTTGTAAAAGTCTGCCACGAAAAAGGAATCAAAGTTATTTTTGACGGTGTATTCAACCATACCGGACGTGATTTTTTCGCCTTTAAAGATATCCAGAAAAACAGGGAGCATTCGCCATATCTTAACTGGTACTGCAATGTCAATTTCTATGGAAACAACGAATACAATGATGGATTTTCCTATGACAACTGGGGTGGATATAATCTGCTCGTCAAACTTAACCAGCGCAATCCGGATGTTCAGAATTATATCTGTGATGTGATCCGTTACTGGGTTTCTGAATTTGATGTAGATGGCATCCGTCTTGATGCTGCCGATGTCCTTGATTTTGATTTTATGCGTATGCTCCGTCGTACTGCTGAAGAAGTCAAGCCGGATTTCTGGCTGATGGGCGAGGTTATCCACGGTGATTACAGCCGCTGGGTAAACGGCGAGACGCTGCACAGTGTCACGAACTACGCGCTTCACAAGGCACTCTACAGCGGTCATAATGACCACAACTATTTTGAGATTGCCCATACGGTCAAATATTTACAGAATATGGGAAATCTCGATCTTTATAATTTTGTGGACAATCATGATGTCGAGCGAATTTATACAAAACTGTCCAATAAAGCGCACTTTACACCGGTTCATATTTTGCTCTATACTCTTCCGGGAGTTCCGAGTATTTATTATGGTTCCGAGTTCGGAATTGAGGGCCGCAAGGAGCGTTCTTCTGATGACAGTCTCCGCCCTGCCCTTTCACTTGATAATTATGAAACTGCTCTGGGAGATAATCCATGTACTGCCCTCGTTGCAGCTCTCGGACAGATCAGACAGCACACACCTGCATTAAGTTACGGAAGCTATGCAGAACTGCACCTTACAAACCGTCAGTTTGCATTTGCACGTGATCTGAACGATGTGCGTGTCGTTGTAACAGTCAATAACGATGACAATGCTGCTTCCATGGATCTTCCTGCTGGAAATGCTGTGGAATACATCGGTGCACTGTCCGGTCAGAAAGTCGCTGTACAGGATGGCCGTATCAATGTAACTGTTCCGGCAAACAGTGGCGAGATCTGGGTACCTGCCGGCGATATGCCTGAGTATAAACCATTTAAGGTTGAGATTTCGGTGAACGAGGAAACAGTAACAGATGAAGAATCCATACCGGCTGATTCTGAAGCACCATCCTCCGCCACAGAACCGGTTCATTTCGATCCGAACAAGTCGCCGGAAGACATGTCTGTTGCAGAATTACAGGCAGCCATCCTTGCCAAAATGGCAAACAACGGTCCGGTTAGCGATCAGATGAAGAAAACTGTCAATGAAAACATCTGGCATGATTCCCTTGTCAACTGGTTAAAGAGTTTCCGTTGATATTCTTTCCTTTTTGAGGCAATGCAAAAAAAAGAGCTGCGTACCACCGCGAGATCATAATCTCGTCAGGTACGACAGCTCTTATTTTATAATTTTTACGCTCTGTTATGCACACTTCCCGTCAGTCGCTGTTTCATTTCTCCACTGAGCATAGTCACAAATACACTGACTACAAAAACTGCGATGCAGCGATCAAGATAATCGGTCAGGAACTGAACTACAAAAATGCTTCCGGTCAGGCCAAGTGGTGTATGTGAAAGAAGCTGCACCAGAATTGAAGATCCGGAAGAAGTAACTCCGCCAAACAGCACTGCGTTGATTACAGAACTTACCACTGTTCCCGGGACAGTGATCATTGCAGCTGCCGCCAGCACTTTTACTCTCTTTACGGACAGTTTGCGAAATACAAGACCACTCATAATACCGGTGATCATTCCTACCGGCGCAAAATACAGAGAATAAATATCGACTGTCATTCCCATGAAGATTCCGCTGATCAGATTTGGAAGCATTCCAAACCATGGTCCCAGAAGTGCACCGGTCAGAATCGTACCAATGCTGTCCAGATAAACCGGAAGTTTCAGCAGAAGTGCGATCTGTCCTCCGGCAATATTAATTCCAACTGCCAGCGCTACCAGACAGATCTGATAGGCATTGATCTTGCTGCCGGCAGTATTTTTCTTTGTGTTATTTACGTTGTTCGCTTCCATGTTTGCGCTCATTTTTCTTCCCCTTTCACAGTTCATGCAGAAGTTTTAAGTCCTCGTCGTTCCATTTGCTGCCATCTTCTTTCTTAAGCACACGTACCATAAAGAAGCGGAAAAACTTCTCCGGATCCGTCTCTGTAAGAATATGACTGTTCGGTTCTTTTTTCCAGAAATCCATAGAATCTACTACCGTCTGTCCACGACAGATACCATCGGTTGCAACGGCTGTAAAGCTGTCAAATCCACTGCACATTGACCTGTCAATGAAATATGCCACTGCAAGTGGATCATTGATCACGCATCCGATGATGCCTTCCTGCACCCAGTGAAAATCCATATAAAATCCTGTGATCTTGCGGATGAACTCACCATTTTCTTTGTCGAGGCGGCACATATATTCCAGACGATTCGGTGTCAGCACGATTTCTCTGGTGACATCCAGACCAATCATATGAATGATATTGCCTTCTTTTTCAAAAAGATCATATACAATGGCAGCCGCATCCGGGTCACACCAGTAATTGTACTCTGCTACCGGTGAACAGTTTCCGTGACTTCTGAAATTGCCTCCCATAGAAACCAGCTCTTCCACATTTCGGATAAGGTGTGGCTTCTTCGAAAATACTTTTGCAAGATTTGTCATCGGACCAAGAGCAATGATCGAGATCTTTTCTTTTTCCAGAATCTCTGTCAGAAAATCCACCGCACTCTGCTTCTCACATCCGCTGGAAACTTCCGGGAGAAAGCTTTCCCCAAGTCCATCCATACCATGTGTATCACGTGCATCTATATATTCTTCCCGAAGTGGTGCATCTTCTCCGATATAGACCGGAATATCCAGTCTGTTTAACTGTTTGAGGACTTTTTTTGCATTGACTGCGCCCATATCAGAAGGTACATTGCCTGATACAGTCGTAATCGCCATGATTTCCAGCTCCGGAGAATTGACCGCAAGCATGATGGCAAGTGCGTCATCGATTCCCGGATCACAGTCTATAATAATTTTGCGCATAAAAAAACTTCCAACCTTTCCCTTTTCTATGTAAAAATCCTCCACAGAAAAGGTATCAACGATCGGAAGATACCTGAATGACCTAGTTTTTTATACTGGGAGGGTTTCGAACCAGTTATTTAATTTCTATGAAACTTTCTGTAGTATAACAAAAGAATTCCCGAAATGCAAGTCTATTTTGTAAAACAATCCTACATTCCGGGCATTTAGTTACTGTTCACAGATAGTATCCTGTGAACAGTAACAGCGTTTATTCTTATTCAAACAGTTTCTTTACCATCTCTGCATCAAATGTTACAGAAGATACATGATTGACTTCAATCTGATACAGTGCATTTGCTGCAATGTGCTCAGCCGCCTGTTCAAGATCACGGATACCGGTCGTATCGGCAAACTGCTCAATGACTGCATCCAGACCGTCCGGTGCCACCACACACTCTTCCGCTTCCAGGCTCATTCGTTTCAGGACTTTCGGAAGAGCAAATTTCGAAAAGATCACTTTCTTTTCTTCTGCTGTGTAATCCGGAAGTTCAATAACCGCAAAACGGGACATTAACGGCGCACTGATCTGTGCCTTGTCATTTGCTGTGGCGATCGGATATACACCGACGGTCGGAACCATACATTCCATATAGTTGTCTGTAAATCCGAGATTGTCAAGAAGCGTCAGAAGGACATCGGCCGGGTTGCCGTTTCCTTTGCCATTCGTCGCCTTGTCAAGCTCATTGATGATAAATACCAGATTTGATTCACCCGCCATAGAAAAAGCTTCCATGATGATACCCGGCTTTGCATTTGCATAAACACGGGAACTTCCTGTCAGCTGCTCTGGATCGTTGATAGAACTCATGTCAAGTGTTGTCCATGGAAGTTTCAGAATACGTGCCACAGCATAGGCGATCTGGGACTTACCGGTACCTGCCGGTCCTACGAGAAGCAGACCATATGCCGGAAGGGTGTGTGTACGGTTGATCTGGATGATCGTCTCAATGATTCTCTGTTTTACTTTTTCCATTCCATAGAGTTCTTCGTCGAGAATGCGGCGTGCCTCTACCGGATCAATGGATTCGAAATAATTGTTTTTCCACTGAATGTTCATCATAATGGACAGAGCTCTCTGTGCATGTCTCCGCTCTTCCTGCGAAACTTCATGAGAGCGTGCCACTGCAAGGTTTCTTCTTGCCCAGAGGCGGATGTTGTCCGGCATGGTTCTTCCGGCACAGGTCATAAAGTCCGTAATACTCTGTATACTGGTGAGTTTCATATCGTCACCATCTTCATCTTCCTCATCGTTTTCCGGAAGTTCCGTCGGTGCATTACTTGCAAGAAGTCGTTCGATCATAAACTGCAGGAATCCATCCTCTGCTGAAAGCTTCGTTCCGCCTCCAAATGCTGTCTCACGAATCTTATAAACCGCATAACCCCCTTCATTATTCTGTCCCGATAATCGTACACTGATATGATTTTCGCCAAGCCATTTTACGAGGCTCACAAAACGTGCATCAATCTTTAAGATATCTGCCGGAAACACGCCATCATCCTCTTTAAACTCGAAGGATGATTTCTGGTTTGGATTGGAAAATACACCACAGGAATGATGTTTCCACTGACGGTTTCTGTTCTCAATAACCAAAATCGGTTTTTCTGCTGAAGGTACTTTTTCATTGGACTGGAACGTCGTATAAGTACATTCCGGATCTTTCTTCTCCGTTTTTGTATTGCTGAAATCAAATACTGGCATAATAAACTGTTACTCCTCTTTTAGTATTTATAAAATTCACCTGCACATACATCATAGATGCCTCGCGGTGTAATACGAATCTCCGGAATGACCGGAAGCGCCATAAATGACAGTGTGATAAATGGTGCGATTCCATCCGGTACACCCATTTCATGGGCTTTTTCAATCATTCTTTTCAGTTTGATGTGACTATACCGGAAACCGGCATCACTCATCAATCCCATCACCGGTAATTCCAGTGTATCAAAAATCTCATGATCTGCCACCAGTGTATAACCGCCCTGTGTACGGATCAGTTCCTGTACCGCAAGTGCCATATCCTGATCATTGTCACCGATCACGATAATGTTGTGAGAATCATGTGAAACACTGGACGCAATTGCTCCGCCTCGGATTCCGAATCCACTTACAATACCCACTCCCGTTTTGCCGGTTGCTTTGTGACGCTCGATCACCGCAATTTTCTGATAATCCTCATCTGCCCGGAACACACCCGGTCCGTCAAATAGCTGTGCCTTTTTACGGACAGTTGTAATCTCACCTTCCTGAATTCCGATTACATGGAAACTTCCGTCTGGTGATTCCAGTGTCAGATCATCTACTGCAAAGTTCCCGACATGAACTGTATTTTTTAATTCGACCGGACATTCTCTTACCGTAATCTCGCTGTCCTGATCAATTCTCTGTCCATTATAATAGACATCATGAATTGTCATATTTTCAAGATCATCCAGCACCAGAAGATCCGCCTGATATCCTGTTGCAACTGCGCCAAGTCTTCTGAGACCATAACATTTCGCGGAATTGATCGTCGCCATGCAAATCGCATCAATCGGGTTCATCCCAAGCTTTATTGCCTTGCGTACATTATGATCGATATGTCCTTCTTTTTCAATATCTTCGATATGTTTATCATCGGTACAGAAGCAGAAGCCTTCTCCGTTCATCTGATGCCTGACAATTCCGGATACGATTGCTTTGAGATTTCTTGCCGCACTGCCCTCACGGATATGTACTGTCATTCCGCAGCGCCGCTCCCGCATTGCATAGTCAAAATCCGAACACTCATGATCTGTCGTGATTCCTGCCATCACATAAGCCTGCAGATCTGCTTCTGCCAGAAACGGTGCATGTCCGTCTCTCACTCTTTCTCTGAACAGATCCAGTTTGCTGTGCATGGCTTCATCAGCAGTTACCACCGATATATAGTCCATTACTTCGCCCAGTCCAAGTATCCTTCTGTTGTTAAGATACGGTACCATATCCTGTGCAGTAATGGTACATCCATTGTCGTCAATTGCAGTTGCCGGTACACACGACGGCATCATCACAAATACATTTGCCTCTACATCTTCTGTCTGATTCAGGATATAATCAATGCCCTTTAAACCGGACACATTTGCAGATTCATGCGGATCCACAATAAACGTCGTTGTCCCATGGCGGGCAGCCACTGTTACAAGCTCTGCCGGTGTCACAAGAGTTGATTCCAGATGCAGATGACTGTCGATCAGTCCCGGACAGACGTACCTGCCTTCCAGATCAATTTCTCTTTTTCCTTCGTAACTTCCGATTCCTGAAATCAGACCATCTTCTATCGCAATATCCCCTTTCAGGATCTCTCTGGTAAAAACATTCACAATACGGGCATTTTTCAGTACAAGTTCTGCTTTTTCCAGTCCACGGGTAACTTCTGAACATTTTTGATACTTCTGTAACTTCATAAGCCCACTCTCCTTTTATTCTGCTTTACCTTGTTTTTAAATTCTGCCAGTGCTTTATGCACCTGATTTCTCAATCCAGCTTAATGCCTGCCAGCGCCTGTGCAAATGCATTATTTACTGGCTCTGCCGCCTCTTTTTGCTGCTTTTTCAAATATTTCTGCACGTCTCTTTTATTTACGCCTGCGCCTTCTTTTGCACGTCTTGCCTGGAAGGAAGAAAGCTTTTCTTTATAGCCACATGCACATACGAAAGTTTCTTCTTTTCCTTTGACCAGCATCTCCATACGTTTGTGGCACTTCGGACAGCGCGCATTGGTCGTACGGGAAATAGTCTCTCTGTATCCACATTCTCTGTCCTGGCATACCAGCATCTTACTGTTTTTACCATTTACTGCAAGAAGACGTTTTCCACAGTTCGGACAGATTTTATTTGTCAGATTGTCGTGACGGAATGTACCTGTTCCTGTCTTTATCTCACCAACAATTTCTTCCGTATATTCCCGGATTCCGTCAAGAAATACTTTTTGCTTCAGCTTTCCCTTTGAAATATCGGAAAGTTTCTTTTCCCAGTCTGCTGTCAGCTCCGGTTTCTTCAAGTCTTCCGGTACCAGTTCCAGAAGCTGTTTTGCCTTCGATGTCAGATAAATCTCATTTCCACGTTTTTCCATAAGGAATGTGTGAAATAGTTTCTCAATGATATCGGCTCTTGTAGCAACAGTGCCAAGTCCGCCGGTCTCTCCCAGCGTCTTTGCCGCCTGTGAGTCTTTCGTCGACATATATTTTACCGGATTTTCCATCGCAGCAAGAAGTGTTGCCTCGGTAAAATGTGCCGGTGGTTTTGTCTTGCCGTTAGTGAGCCTTACACTGTCTATATGGATTTTTTCTCCTTGACGGAACACAGGAAGTTTCTGATCTTTCAGTGCATTGTCCTCCATATCTTCTTCCTGCATGCCCTCCTCATAGACAGCTTTCCATCCGGCTCTTATAACTGTTTTTCCGTTTGCTGCAAAAGTCTGTCCTGCTGCCTTTGCTTCAAGAGAAGTCTGCTCATATTCAAATGCAGGATAAAGCACACTCAAGAACCGACGCACGACCATATCATATATTTTGCGTTCTTCATTCGTCATATGATCGAGCTGTACAAACTGTTCCGTCGGAATGATTGCATGATGGTCACTGACCTTTTTATCATCCACAAAGCTTCCGTTTGTCTGAATCGGTTTGCTGATCAGTACTCCGGCAAGCTTTCTGTACGGGCCTGTTCCACAGGCTTTCAGACGTTCTTTAATCGTCGGTACAACATCCTTTCCGATATAACGTGAATCCGTTCGCGGATATGTAAGTACCTTATGATTTTCATAAAGCCGCTGCATAATATTCAGAGTTTCTTTTGCGGAAAATCCGTATTTCTGATTTGCCTCTCTCTGAAGCGTCGTCAGATCATACAGACCTGATGCATATGTTTTCTTCGGTTTCTTTGCTACAGAGGTGATTTCCAGTACACCGTCTGAAATATTTTTGCGTATGTCTTCTGCACGGTCTTTCTGGAATGTACGGTAACTGCCACTTCTGGTGTCTTTCCATGTCCACTGTATGCCACCCGCCTGCAGAGTAACACCATAATATTCTTCCGGCTGGAATTTACGGATCTCCTCTTCTCTTCTTGCAATGATCGCCAGTGTCGGTGTCTGCACTCTTCCGCAGGAAAGCTGGGCATTGTGCCTGCATGTCAGCGCTCTCGTGCCATTGATACCAACCAGCCAGTCAGCTTCTGCTCTGGCTACCGCTGCGCGATAAAGATTATCATATTCTCTGCCGTCTTTCAGATTATGGAACCCATCACGGATTGCCTTATCTGTCACAGAGGAGATCCAGAGACGACGGATCGGTTTGCGGCATCCGGATTTATCCAGAATCCAGCGCGCCACAAGCTCACCTTCTCTGCCAGCATCTGTAGCAATAATGATATCCCCGATATCCTTTCGAAACAGTTGAGCTTTAACTGCCTGATATTGTTTGGAGGTCTGACGGATGACCACAAGTTTCATCTTCTCCGGCATCATCGGCAGAGTCTCCATATCCCATTTCACATATTTCTTATCATATTCCTCAGGATCTGCAAGCGTCACAAGATGTCCAAGTGCCCATGTCACCACGTATTCTTTTCCCTCCAGGATTCCGTTTCCCTTCTGGTTACAGTGGAGAACTCTCGCAATATCCCGTGCTACAGATGGTTTCTCCGCAATTACCAATGACTTCATAGATGTTCCTCTTTCTCAAGTTGATATTTTCTGAATTTTCTTTGATGTGAGTATAACATATCCCAACAAAAAAAGGAAGATAAGCACTCAATGATAATAAATGCCTGAAATATTTGTAAATTTCTGTCGGTCATGCTATGATAAACAGGAACATAAGGGAGGAAATTATGTATTATTTTATCGTAAATCCTAATTCCCGCTCCGGAAAAGGTGCCCTGATCTGGAAAGGACTCGAAGGCATCTTAAATGAGCGAAATGTTGAATATAAAACATTTTTTACAGAATACAGAGGACATGCCGTTCTTCTGTCTGAGTCCATTACTTCCGATGCTGCCCCGGAAAACCCGGTAACCCTCATTGCAGTCGGAGGAGACGGCACGATTCAGGAAGTATTAAGCGGCGTACACGATCTGTCATATATTACTTTCGGCTATATCCCTACCGGATCCGGAAATGATTTCTGCCGCGGAATGAAACTTCCAACAGAACCCACCGAGGCACTTAATCTGATTCTTTCCGACTGCCGGCCTCATCCGATGGATGTTCCGATACTCACCTGCAGTACGGGAAGCAGCCACTTTGCGATAAGCTGCGGAATCGGCTTCGATGCCGGAGTATGCCATGAAGTCAGCGTCACACCGCTGAAAAAAATTCTTAACCGTATCGGGCTCGGAAAGCTGGTCTACCTTTTTGTCGCACTGAAACAGCTTCTTTTTCTAACTCCTTCTCCTATGACACTCGTCATGGATGATAACAATGTACAGCAGTTTTCCAAAGTATATTTCACCGCAGTCATGAATCAGAAGTACGAAGGCGGCGGTTTTAAGTTCTGCCCGAATGCCAGTCCGTCTGACGGATATCTCGATGTCATCGTAGTCGATGGCTTAAGCAAGCCCAAAGTCCTGTGTTGTCTTCCGACAGCATTTTTCGGAAAACACACGATTTTTCATGGTATCCACATTTTCCGCTGTAAAAAAATAGATATCCACAGTGACCTCGCACTGCCAGTGCACAAAGACGGAGAATCCGCCGGAATCCTGAAAGATTTTTCCGTATCCATCGGCTCCAGGCAGGTGCGCATGATCTCATAATTTCCTATTACATAAAAAACTTCTGCCGGTCACTCAGCAGAAGTTTTATTTTGATTTTAGTTAAATCCGTAGAATTTCTGACATATTTTATACGCAGCCACAAACATCTTACGTCCGCCTCTTCCCGGCAGATTTGCCGCACGTCCGAGGATGCTGTAACGCAATTTGTGATAAAGCCACAGATCCTGCTCACGGATATAATCCAGCAATCCTCTTTTCTTATCAAGGGCTTCCTGTGTACCTGCACGAACCAGCATAATAGAAGAAACTGTCGTGATGATGTCCAGATAACTCAACATATATTTCTTCACATATTTATTGTCAAACTGACAATTATGGAAGATATCTGTCATCAGTTTGTTTACTCTGATCTGTTGGTCGATTCTTTTTATCATTACCTTTTCGTTTACAGACTGGTCATCTCTTCCGATAAAGTAACGATAAAAATTCACATCCAGATAATACATTTTCTTCACAAACGGAAGCGGCTCAAATGCAAAGATATTATCCACATAGAATGTATGCTTCGGAAGCTCCATTCCACATTCATGCAGGAGTTTGGTACGGTAAATAATCGAATGCATCAAAAGGTATTTTCCCTTCGACATATGCACGCTGTCCCATCCGAAAATCTCATTTACCGGCAGGCAATGACGGTACTGCATAACTTTCTTGCGGGCTGCACCCTGCTTCTCATAAACAAAATTGCTGATCAGCATATCTACTGTCTCCGGTCCACGCACGAGTTCTCCCAGTGTATGCAGAATCTTTGCATAAGCTTCTTCATTTACCCAGTCATCGCTGTCTACAACCTTGAAATAAAGGCCTGTGGCATTACGGATGCCGGCATTGACAGCTTCTCCATGTCCGCCGTTTTCCTGATGGACAGCCTTAATAATCGTCGGATATTTCTCTGCATATGTATCTGCGATCTCTGCAGTACGGTCGGAAGATCCGTCATTTACTACAAGAATCTCCACATCTTCTCCACCCTTTAAAAGAGACTCGATACATTTTTCCATATATGCTTCTGAATTATAACAGGGAATTGCAATACTCAGTAATTTCATTTTCCTGGTTTCTCCTTCATGTATTTTATATATGCCCGGAAAGCAGACGGTATCGCATACTGCTTTTCAGACTGTTTCTTTTCTATAAAAATAAATGGTGCTTCCTTTCGTTCCTCCAGTGAAGATACATGGATACGATAACCAATCATTCTCCATTCAATGTGAGAAAAAATATGCTTCGCCTCAGGCAGTACTTCGATATGAAGCGGCTCCAGATTCATCTCTTTTACCTTCTGAAGTGCTTCATCCATACTCAGATGACCTTCGACATTCGGCAGTTCATAAAGCCCTGCAAGAAGCCCCTCCTGTGGTCGTTTGCGAATTGCAGTGCACTCTCCGTCCTGAATCACAAGAACCGTTTTGTTTTCGATGGTTCGCTTTTTCTTTGGTGCTTTTACCGGAAGTTCATCAACCGTGCCATGATGATACGCCTTACACAATGCTGCAACCGGACATTCCATACACCGCGCCGGTCCGTTGGGTACACACACCACTGCTCCAAGTTCCATCAGTGCCTGATTAAAATCTCCGGGAGCATCTTTCGGCATAATCCCCAGCAGTTTCTCTTCGACCTGACTGCGAACAGATTGTTTCATGATATCCTGACGGTCTTCGGTGATCCTCGAAAAAACACGAAGGACATTTCCATCGACTGCCGGAACCGGAATATCATAAGCAATCGATGCGATCGCGCCTGCGGTGTAACTGCCGATTCCCTTTAAGGCGAGCAGCTCATCATAAGATGCCGGCAAAACGCCTCCGTATTCTGCGACAACGACCTGCGCTGCGCTCTGCATATTCCTTACTCGATTATAATATCCAAGTCCCTCCCACAGCTTCATAAGCTTCTCTTCGGGACACTCTGCAAGAGCCTTCACATCCGGGAGTTCTCCGATAAAACGGAGAAAATACGGCTTTACAGCTTCTACTCTGGTCTGCTGAAGCATAATCTCCGACACCCAAGTATAATAAGCATTCTTCTGATCTCTCCACGGAAGGATCCGTTTATTTTGTCTGTACCAGCTTATAAGCGGCTGTACAATCTCATTTAGCATAAAATCCTCCGGATCTGATGGAATATTGTTACTGTAAACAATGCCAGATTATTTTTCAATACTGCTTAAGTATAACATAAATCCTGCCAAAAGACAGTTGATTTTTTTTATTATAACAGATAGAATATCAGACATGGTAACATAAATAACACTTCAGATGAATTTATCGAAAGGATTTGTACTATGGACAGTATCATTTTTGACGTAGACGGTACTTTGTGGGACTCTACAGATGTCGTTGCAAAAGCCTGGACTGATTATCTCCGGCAAAAAGAACAGATAGACCTTACCATCACAGCCGGTCAGCTCAAAACACTTTTCGGAAAGCCCCTGGCAGAAATTGCAGCTCTGGTCTTTCCCCAATATCCGGAGAATGAACAGCTTCGCCTGATCGATGGCTGCTGCGAGGCAGAACATGCACTTCTTCATATTACCGGTGCACCTCTCTATGAGGATCTGGAAAAAGCCCTGCAGATTCTGTCCGCACAATATCCTCTTTATATCGTCAGCAACAGTCAGTGTGGTTATATCGAACTTTTCCTTGCAAAAACCGGATTCGCCAAATATTTCCATGGACATCTCTGTAATGGAGATACCGGTCTTGATAAAGGTTCCAACATCCGCCAGATTACTGATCAGAATGGTTTGAAGGATCCGGTCTATGTCGGTGATACAATGGGAGACTTCGAGGCATGCCGCAAAGCCGGAGTTCCGTTTGTCCTTGCGGAATATGGTTTCGGTGAGGTTCCGGAGCCGGATATGCGGATCAGTAAACCAATGGATCTCATTACACTGTTTTGTTAATGAAAAGACGTCATAAACTATTTACTCTTATACTTAAGGCGAAAAGAGCATGGAAGATTCGATTTTGATTTCTTCCATGCTCTTCTTTTGTGTAAGTATAAATTTATTTTCAGATTTTCTGTAATTATTATTTCTTAACACATTTGGTTTTCAGATAGAATACCAGCCATGCAAGAATTGCAAGCAGTACAACGATATAAGCAACCTCCGCTGCAAGACTTGTCGTATAGCTGTCTATAAGGGTTGCAACGCCGATCAGAAGCAGTGCAACGCCTGATCCCCATGTCATTTTTTTCTCATCATATTTTTCTTTGCGAAGCTTTGCATTGCCGCCTTTCAACAGGATGTCTCCATGTCCTGTCAGAAGCATGACTCCGGCAATTAATGCTATCACGGCCAAAATAAGGCCAAAAGATTTATCCATCATAATTATTCTTTCTCCTGTGTTTTAGTAGAAGCATACGATCGGCACATCATACTGTATCAGATCATACAGAACACCCGCATTTTCCGGTGGCATGTTGATACAGCCGTGTGAACCGTCTGTCAGGTAAATATCGCCGCCGAACTCATCTCTCCATGAAGCATCATGGAATCCGATTCCGCCATCAAACGGCATCCAGTATTCAACCTTTGATTCGTACTCGTAAGTACCATCCGCTTTCATTGTTCCTCTGAGTACATCCGGGCTCTTCTTATAATAGAGCGTAAAGATACCGGCATGTGTCTGGCGATCTGCGTAACTCATATTACCGGAAACGAAATCAGATTCAAAAATATCTGCACCGTTCTGATAATAGTACATATGCTGTTCACTTAAATCAACTTCGATATAAGTGTTACCGAGATCATTTACTCCGTAGGCATTTGCTGTCTGTGAGAAGACCGGCTCTCTCGTCGTCTGCGTACCGGACTGAATCTCCTTACTCAGCTGCGCTGTCTCCGCGCTCTGGTCAATCTTCCATCCGTATACGGAACTGGATACATAAACAGTTCTGCCGCTTGTCGTCTGAAATTCTCTCTCCGTACCGACTGTATCATAAGTTGCTGCAAGCTGTGCCACGTAATCAGCCACATGCTGCTGGAAAGAATTGTCATCCCATACAAGCTGACCCTTCTCGTCAAACTGCAGCCAGTCTTTGATGGTATTGCCATCGAGCGTTTCTGTACGGTCGCCAAAAGTATAGGTGATACTTGCTCTCGTGTAGTTATTGCATGCTTCCAGAGCAGACTGCAGTGCCTGATCATTCTGTGTAACATCCGCACTTACGTATGCTTCCGGTGTATCTGCAAAATTAACGCTTGTCTGACCGGCCGCAACAGCTGCATCCAATACCTGATATGCCTGTTTGATATTAAGCTTGCTACCTTCCGTCTCCGGAACGATCACAAACTGTCCATCCTTAAATGCCACATATGCATTCTCCGGTGCGGTCTGATTCTCTGCCTGTGCACAGTTCAGTGATTTGAGCTGTTCCTGAAGCCTGGTCTTGTTGTATCCTGTATTCTCGGAAACAGTATAGCTCTTCTGCTCATACATGCCTTTGATCCATTCATACGGCTTCTGCTGTTTCAGAAGATTCAGCACTTCTCCGGTAGAAAGATACTGATAATCAATCTGATCTCCTGCAATTGTCTGCGGATCCAGTCCTCTCGAAGAAACCTCAATGGAATAATTCTGGAATTTCTGTTTGAACAGATTCTCTACTTCATATGCCGTCATACGTGAACAGTTCACACCATTGATCCATGTTCCCTCAAAAAACCGATCCGAGAAGTAGTAGCTTGCTCCTGCATAGGCACAGCCACCAACCACAAGCACCATCAGAAGCAGAAGCCCAAAGATACGCCCACCTTTGTGTTTCTTTTTGCTTCCTTTCTTTTTCTGTACCGGCTGTTCATCCATATCATCTACTGGAACATACACGACCGGACCGGGACGTGCCGATTTATGTCTTGCAGGATGAGGTCTCTCCTCATACACTTCTTCAGCCTCATCATACGGTTCTGTATCTTCTATGGATTCTTCGTCATCCTCAGTAAATTCTTCACCATTATCAGGATTCTCCTCATCCGGCTCTGTATCTTCATATTCTTCTCTTGAATCATCATACTCGCCCAGATCATCCAACCCTTCATCGTCGTCCGGTGGGTCTGTCAGTCTGTCCATAACCGCATCAATATGTTCTTCCATATCTGTGCGCTCACCCGGTGCCCCTTCACCGTCAGATAATCTATCCTTAATTTCTTTGTTACTCATTTATTATACTCTCCTGAATATCAATACCTGCGTCCAACCATCCAAATCCTAACATTTTAAGATGATTTTCCTGTAACGTTTCCATTATAACATACTTCTGTATTTTTGCATCTTAAATTATCTCTTTTTTTATGAAATGTCAAATTTCTGTCACCGACATTCAAAGCGCGGGATACATTTCTGCAGCCCGCGCTTCAAATACTCAATTATTTTGTAACTTTTATGACAGTTCTGTATACCGCCCTTCCTGCTTTTACTGTAATCACAGCACTTCCTGTTCTTATTCCTTTTACTCTGCCCCTTGCATCTACGGTTACAAGTACTTTTACTTTTACTGCTCTTCTGTTTGTGCTTCTCTGAGCTGTAAGTCTGATGTCTCCGTTTTCCTGTCCCTGTGCAAATACGGTTGCTTTTTTAGTTACAATATATTTACTCCATTTATGTTTACCTGTTGCTGGAATATCTGAAGGAGCTTTCCGCTCCTGGCAGGCAGTACAAATCTGATGACGTTTTTCTGCTTTTCCACAGTTTCCTTTGACATCAATAACAGTTTCCCAGAGATGACTACATTTTTCGTCTTTGTTATATGATGTAGGGAAATAGCAGCTTTCCATACTGTTTCATCGTATTCCATATGAAGTCTGATGCTCTCATCCGGATTAAGTTCCAGAGTAAATTTATCTTCATTTACATCAATTTTATAACTATAATGCTGTACTTCGCCGGAAATATCAATATAAGCAAGTTCTACTACTGCTGTTCCTAATCTATTTGCCCGAATATTCCAGCCATCTTCCATCGGCTCAACTACCAGGACCGGTGTTTCGTCCTCTTCTTCCCATGAATTTTCAATGGATACGTCTGTTACTTCAAAAGGAACATTATCACCTTTCCAATGATCCTTATTTTCTACATAACAGATGTAGTCATGTCTACCTATCCAGTGATTTTAAGAACGCTGTTATTCTCAGCAGTTTCTGACCAGATTTTATATTCTTCCGGATTCTGAATATCTTCTCCTGAAGAAAATACACTTATATCATCTTGCATTTCCAGAATCAGATTTTCGGAATCATCCGCAGCTTCTTCTATCTGAAGTTCCTCTTCCAATTCAGAATCGGAATCCTCTGTATCCTCAATCTGGATTTCATCCTGCACTTCCTCATCAAAAGAAATCTCTTCACTTTCTTCCGTATCTACTGCCTCATCCTGTACGGTTCCTGCCTCTTCTGCTGCAAAAATTTCTTCTTCATTTTCTGATGTTTCCTGCTGTACCTGCACATCCATCTCATCCGCAAGTACCGTAAAGGAATTGCCACTTAGGGTTACTGTTGCCGTCAGCAGCCATGCCATCATTTGTCGTCCTTTTGGTTTCATTCGCCTTCCTCCTTCTTTTTCTGACTACTTTTATTTTTCTCAGAATATATAGTACAAGTATAAAGAAGGCACGAAAAAACAGCGATTCTTTTCCATATCGTAGAATATTTTTTGTGACTTTTCACCAGTTTTCCGCTTTAAAATTAAGTAAAAAAATCCCCGGACAATTCTGGCAATCACCATAACCATCCGGGGATTTCATTATTTACTTATATTCAGATTAGTTTCAGTCTTTATTTTTCAATCAGAAGACTTTCTCCTGTCATGTCTGCCGGCTGTTCCATTCCCATAAGCTGGATCAGTGTAGGAATGATGTCTGCAAGGCATCCGTTCTCTCTTAAGGTGTATTTCGGATCTGCATTCACGAGAATGAACGGAACCGGGTTTGTTGTATGAGCGGTCCACGGTTCACCTGTCTCATAATCGATCAGCTGCTCTGCGTTACCATGGTCAGCACAGATGAACATCTGTCCGTCAACTTCTTTGAGGGCTTCTACTGCTTTGCCCACGCAGCCGTCAACAGTCTCGATTGCTTTTACTGCTGCAGCCTGTACACCGGTATGACCAACCATATCCGGGTTTGCAAAGTTGATAATGATCACATCGTATTTGTCAGATTTGATCGCATCTACAAGTTTATCACAAACTTCCGGCGCACTCATTTCCGGCTGAAGGTCATAAGTAGCAACCTTCGGAGATTTTACAAGGATTCTGTCCTCGCCTTTGTTTGGCTCTTCTACTCCACCGTTGAAGAAGAAAGTAACGTGAGCATATTTCTCTGTCTCAGCGATACGAACCTGTGTCATATCATGAGCTGCAAGGTATTCACCAAATGTATTCTTAAGAAGTACTTTGTGGAAGGCAACCAGTTTGTTCTGGATCGTCTCATCATAGTCTGTGAAGCAAACATATGTGAGGTCAAGTTTCTTTGCTCTCTCGAAGCCTTTGAACTCATCATCGCAGAATGCTCTGGTGATCTCACGTGCACGGTCAGGACGGAAGTTGAAGAAAACAACGGAATCTTTGTCCTGAATAGTTGCAACCGGTTTGCCATCTTTTTCGATTACAGTCGGAAGTACGAATTCATCTGTCTTGTCAGCATCATAGGAAGCCTGAACTGCTGCTGCAGCGTCTGTGCCTTTGACACCTTCCCCTTCTGTCAGTGCTTTGTATGCAAGCTCTACACGATCCCAGCGGTTATCTCTGTCCATTGCATAGTAACGTCCGGAAACAACACCGATCTCACCAACGCCGATTTCTTTCATCTTTGCTTCAAGCTGTTCGATGAATTCTTTACCGGATGCCGGAGGTGTGTCACGTCCGTCGAGGAAACAGTGTACATAAACTTTCTTAAGACCTTCTCTCTTAGCCATCTCAAGCAGTGCATAGAGATGTGTGTTGTGGCTGTGTACACCACCATCGGAAAGAAGTCCCATGAAGTGGACAGCAGAATCATTGTCTTTTGCATTCTTCATTGCTGCAAGAAGCGCTTCATTCTTGAAGAAATCACCATCGTTGATCTCTTTTGTGATTCTGGTAAGTTCCTGATATACGATACGGCCTGCGCCCATATTCATATGACCTACCTCAGAGTTACCCATCTGTCCGTCTGGAAGACCAACTGCAAGTCCGCTGGCATTTCCTTTTACGAATGGATATTCTGCCATTAATTTATCCATAACAGGAGTCTTTGCTTCGTAGATTGCATTTCCCTCATGTTTGTCATTCAGGCCATAACCATCCAGGATCATTAAAACGGTTGGTTTTTTACTCATAATATTCTCCTTCTATTGTATAGTTTTTCTGCATATTCATGCAGTGTCAGCTTGTATGTTTTTTCCTATTATATAGTACCAAAAATTTAGAATTTTTCAAGGATTTTATCGGAAAAGCTCTGTGGAATCGCAGATAGTTTATCCTTTGTATTCTCCTGAAGCTGTTCCAGCCAGCCGCCACAGATCGCGGTCAGAAGTTCCTGCATCATTCCCCTTGATTCCGGTGCAAATTTATCCAGTCGTTTCACCATGGCCGCAAGGCTCTTGATTCCGCCCGACTGTACTTCACTTAAGTTTTCGCAGCCGGATGCCTGCAGTGTTGCAAAAAGGTCTTCAATTAACAGTCGCTTCTGCTCCGTGTCCATTCCGTCGATCCATTTGTGAAGGATCTCGATAAAACGTAGCGCTGTTTTATTCAGGCTGTCTCGTCTGACAAGACCCGGTCCCTGCACTTCCCATGAAAAACCATCGTGCTGAAGAAGTCCTCTGCTGGTACTTGCCACGATAATCGGCTGTTTCTCATGTTCGAGAAGTGTTCCTATGATGGAATATTCCGGGATGATCCGGATAATCTTCGGCATCATCTCTGCTGTCTCGGGAGATTCCTGAAATTCCTTTGAAAATCCCGGCCCATCGTTTGAATATATTTCCAGAATCTTATCGTGCGCACTTTTACACATGACTGAGCCATAAATCGCAAGATTTCCACCTTTTGAGTGTCCGCCTACCCGCAGCATCCCGGAAGCTTTGTCAGAAATCCGCTCCATATACTCAACTGCTCGTTCCTGCGCAGGAACGACACCTGTACTTAAATTGAAGTCTTCTTTCCAGCCTATAATGGTATCATCCGTGCCACGGAAAGAAACGTAAGAAGTTCCGTCTTCCAGAACGATCTCCACCGCTGAAAATTGCTGTTCCGCTTCTGTAACAATCTCATTGGCATAGTTTCGGATCACACATTTTCCAAACCGTACAGATTCTGCCATTTCAAACATCATAAACGGAGCCAGGCGGATAAATGATTTATCCGCCTCCAGTTCTTTTATCGTGTGTAATTTTTTAAATTCTTTGACCAGTTTTTTCAGTTCTATCCCCTTTTTCCCGGACACTGCCGGAATCCCGTCGAGATTCACATACGAAAAACAGGCAAGAATCAGGTTATCCACCTCATTAAATGGGGACTGCGCAAAAGAAAGGTCACCTCTCCAACTGATATAATCCATAATATTTCCCATAAGCTTCTCCTTCTCGAAAATAACTTAAGGTATGATTTTTATTTTATTCTCCGTACACACGAAGCATGCTGCTGATCTTACGTACGGAACTTCTTCCGCTCAGTTCTTCCATTGCAGTACGGAAATCTCCCTCTCGAACTTTTGCCGTAATCACAACTACTTCTGCACTTCCTTCATCTCTTGCTGCTTTCTGAATGATCTGAGCCACACTGACACCATATTTTGCAAATACTGCGGTCATCTCGGCCAGAACACCACAGCGGTCTTCTACGATCAGTCTCATAAAGTAACGGTTGCAGGTATCTGCCATTTTTTTGACCGGAAGTTCTTTGTAGCAGGTACATCCGATACGTGCACAGCAATTTGCCTGAATATTTCTTACGATTTCAAAAAGATCCCCGACTACCGCACTTGCTGTCGGTAGTTCTCCTGCGCCACGGCCATAGAACATTGCATTCTCTACTGCATCACCGTTTACAAATACTGCATTGTAGGAATCATTGACAGATGCAAGCGGATGGCTGCTCGGAATCAACATCGGGCATACATAAGCTTCCACTCCGTCTTCTGTATTCTTTGCAACTCCGAGGAGCTTTATGTCACATCCCATTTCTTTAGCATATTTGATATCTTTGGCTGTGATCTTTGTGATTCCCTCGATATAAACATCATCAAATACAACTCTGGAATTAAACGCTACGGATGCAAGGATTGCTACCTTACGTCCGGCATCCAGACCTTCGATATCTGCAGTCGGGTCTGCCTCGGCATAACCCAGCTCTGTAGCAAGGGCAAGGGCATCTTTGAATTCCATACCATCCTGTGTCATCTTTGTGAGGATAAAGTTGGTCGTTCCGTTGACGATTCCCATTACTTCTGCCATATGATTGCCTGCCAGACATTCTTTCAGCGGACGGATAATCGGAATTCCACCGGCTACTGCTGCCTCAAACAGGAAATCCACATGATTTGCTTCTGCTGCATCGAGAAGTTCTTTTCCATGAGCTGCAATCAGGTCTTTGTTGGCTGTTACTACATGTTTGCCGGCATTTAATGCGTCAAGTATGTAGGTTCTTGCCGGTTCGATTCCGCCAATCAGCTCAATTACAATATCTATTTCAGGATCTTTTACGATCTCGTCCCAGTTGTTTGTCAGGATCTCAGGATTTTTTACTTTTGCTGCTGCTTTTTCCAGATTACGTACCAGAATCTTGCTGATTTCCAGCTGACTTCCAAGCTTCGGAATCATCTCCTCTTTCTGCTTCTCCAGTACTTTATATACGCCGGTTCCTACTGTACCAAATCCCAGAAGGGCTGCACGAATCACTTTTTTCTCCATTTTGGAATGGCTCCTTTCTCCTCGTCCCTTAAAGTTCAGGGATTATTTCTACCATGTGTCTAATAGTATGGTATAAAATGGATTTTGTCAAGCGCGGACATTTGTACGTGTATGAAAAATTTTTTTGATGTAATAGGAACATTACGGAGCAATTTCATAATACATCAAAAAGCCAGATACCTCTGACCGATGCGGTTTGAAGTATCTGGCTTAATGTTTTTGTATGAATTATTTGTAGTTAACGATTTTTCCGAAGTCTGGTTTGAGGGAAGCTCCACCAACAAGACCACCGTCGATATCGCCCATTGCAAACAGCTCTGCTGCATTTCCTGCATTTACAGATCCGCCGTACTGGATACGGATAGCTGCTGCTGTGTCTGTATCATAGATTTCTGCTACACAATCACGGATACCTTTGCAGATTTCCTGAGCCTGTTCACTTGTAGCTGTTTTGCCTGTTCCGATAGCCCAGATTGGCTCGTATGCGATAACCATAGTCTTAGCCTGGTCTGCTGTTACGTTCTGAAGACCAACTTTAACCTGCTGACGAATCCAGTCCATTGTGATGCCCTGTTCTCTCTGCTCAAGAGATTCTCCACAGCACATGATTGGTGTGATACCGTGTTCGAAAGCTTTAAGGACTTTCTTGTTAACGTCTTCGTTTGTTTCTCCGAAGTAATCTCTTCTTTCGGAATGTCCGAGGATAACATATTTAACGCCTGCATCCACGAGCATAGCCGGAGCGATCTCACCTGTGTATGCACCTTTTTCTTCAAAGTACATGTTTTCTGCTGCTACAGCGATGTTTGTGCCTTTGCAGGCTTCAACTACAGGAACGATGTCGATAGCCGGTACACCGAATACTACGTCAACTTCATCGTTCTGTACAAGTGGTTTCAGAGTTTCAACTAATTTAACTGCTTCGCTTGGAGTCATGTTCATTTTCCAGTTTCCAGCGATAATTTTTTTTCTTGCCATTTTCTTATCTCCCTTAATTTATAAGTATTATAAGGTAGTTCGATTCACTGAAGTTGTACTCAAATTCATCGAACTTCTGTAACTGTTCAGTACCCTCACAGTTACGAATCAAAATGCATTCCCAAATGTATATTCTTATCCACAAGAAACTGCGGATATGATTTCAGACACAAGGCAGATGCGGCGAAGTCGTACAAAAGCTGGTACGTCGAGCCGCATCTAACACAGTGTCTGGATTATATACGCTGTTTCTTACTTGTCGTTAGCTGCTGCTACGCCTGGTAACTCTTTTCCTTCGAGGAATTCCAGAGAAGCACCGCCACCTGTGGAGATGTGAGTCATCTTGTCGCCATAGCCAAGGATGTTGACTGCAGCAGCGGAATCACCACCACCGATGATTGTTGTAGCTTCTGTCTCAGCAAGAGCTTTGGCAACTGCTTCTGTACCATGAGCAAAATTCGGCATTTCGAAACAGCCCATTGGTCCGTTCCAAACAACTGTCTTAGCATCTTTTACAGCATCACAGAAGATTTTCTCTGTCTCTGTTCCGATGTCCATTCCTTCCCAGCCATCCGGAATACATCCACGTTTTACGATCTGGATGTTGCAGTCATTGGAGAAATCATCTCCGATTCTGTTGTCAACCGGAAGAAGAAGCTTAACACCTTTTTCTTCTGCTTTCTTAAGCATGTCTAATGCATACTGAAGGTAATCGTCCTCGCAGAGGGATTTACCGATATGTCCGCCAAGTGCTTTAGAGAATGTGTAAGACATACCACCACCAATGATCAGAGTATCAACTTTATCAAGAAGGTTGTTGATAACAGAGATCTTGCTGGAAACTTTAGCTCCGCCAAGGATAGCTACGAATGGTCTTTCCGGATTGTTTACAGCGTTTCCGAGGAAATCGATCTCTTTCTGCATCAGATATCCAACTACTGCTGTATCTACATATTTGGTAACACCAACGTTAGAGCAGTGAGCTCTGTGAGCTGTACCAAATGCGTCGTTTACAAATACGTCACAAAGAGAAGCAAGTTCTTTGCTGAATTCATCACCATTCTTTGTCTCTTCTGCACGATAACGAGTATTCTCAAGAAGAATGATCTCGCCGTCTTTCATATCAGCTACTGCTGCTTTTACTGTGTCATCTACAACAACCGGGCTCGGAACAAATTTAACTTCCTGACCGAGAAGCTCTGTGAGACGTTTTGCAACAGGTGCAAGAGAAAGTTCCGGTCTCGGCTCTCCCTTCGGTTTTCCAAGGTGGGAGCAAAGGATAATCTTTCCACCATCTGCAACAAGCTTCTTGATTGTAGGAAGAGCTGCTACCAGACGGTTCTCATCTGTAATTTTACCGTCCTGCAGAGGTACATTGAAGTCGCATCTTACGAGGACTTTCTGGCCTTTTACGTTGATGTCATCAACAGATTTCTTATTCAGCATCTTGTTATGCCTCCTTATAAATATTTAACTTTATACAGACAAAAAGGCCCGGTCCTATTCAAGACCGGACCCTTCTCTGAGTCTTATTCATATGTGTCAGACAATTCATATCTGTCACATCTGAGTGCTACTCGGCTTCTAATTAAGCGTTCAGAAGTTTGCCAAAGTGTTTGATTGTACGAACCATCTGGCTTGTGTAGGAGTTTTCATTGTCATACCATGAAACAACCTGTACTTCTGTTGTGCCATTCTCAAGTGGAAGAACCATTGTCTGAGTAGCATCGAACAGAGAACCAAATCTCATACCAACGATATCGCTGGATACGATTTCGTCTTCATTGTATCCGAAGGATTCATTAGAAGCTGCTTTCATAGCTGCGTTGATCTGTTCTTTTGTAACGTTTCCTTCAACAACTGCTGTAAGAATTGTTGTAGAACCTGTTGGGGTTGGTACACGCTGAGCAGATCCGATAAGTTTGCCGTTCAGTTCCGGGATAACCAGACCGATAGCTTTTGCAGCACCTGTGCTGTTCGGAACGATGTTAACTGCAGCTGCACGGGATCTTCTCAGATCGCCTTTTCTCTGCGGTCCGTCAAGTGTCATCTGATCACCTGTGTAAGCGTGGATTGTGCACATGATACCGGATTTGATCGGTGCAAGATCGTTAAGAGCCTTAGCCATTGGTGCAAGGCAGTTTGTAGTACAGGATGCAGCGGAGATGATTTTATCTTCGTTTGTAAGACCTTCATGGTTTACATTGTAAACGATTGTCTTAAGGTCGTTTCCAGCCGGAGCGGAAATAACAACGTGTTTAGCACCTGCATCGATATGAGCCTGAGCTTTGTCTTTGGATGTATAGAAACCTGTGCACTCAAGAACTACGTCTACACCGATTTCTCCCCAAGGAAGTTCTGCAGCGTTAGCTTTTGCATAGATTTTGATTTCTTTTCCGTCAACTGTGATGGAATCTTCGCCTGCTTCTACTTTGTCAGCCAGAGCGTATCTTCCCTGAGTTGAGTCATATTTTAATAAGTGAGCCAGCATTTTCGGGGATGTAAGGTCGTTGATAGCAACGATTTCAAATCCTTCTGCTCCAAACATCTGACGGAAAGCCAGACGACCGATACGGCCAAATCCGTTAATTGCAACTTTTACTGCCATGATAAATTCCTCCTATGAATTAAATGGTTGATTTACGGCGTTTGTTAAAGAAACGTCAACCTATTGCATATTGTATCGAATCTTGTACAAAAATTCAAGACCATTTTATAAAAAAACATGATAAAAATGTTTTAATATAGAAATGAAACCATAGCAGGAACTATTTTTACATGCTATAATAATGTCAGTCCATGCAAAGGAGGATACAAAAATGTCAAATCAGATCTTATGGGACTGCCATATGCATTCTTCTTTTTCTGCTGACTCAGACACATCTATGGAAGATATGATCCATGAGGCGATCCGACAAAATCTCTCCGGCATCTGTTTTACAGAGCATCTGGATCCTGATTACCCACTCACACCGGATAATGAAACATTTGAGCTTGATCTGGACGGATACAGAGAGACGCTTTTCTCACTTCAGGAGAAATACCGTTCAAAACTGAATATACATTTCGGCATTGAGCTGGGACTGCAGCCACATCTCGCCGATTCTTTGAACGAACTTCTTAAGACAATACCTTTTGATTTCGTGATTGGTTCTTCTCATGTGGTTCATGGTTATGATCCATATTATGGAGTATTTTTTGAAAATCGTGAGGAATCCGCGTGTTACCGTGAATATTTTGAATCTATTCTTGAGAATCTTAACGCTTTTTCCGGAATGGATGTTTACGGACATATTGACTATATAGTCCGCTATGGTCCGAATCAGAACAGAGAATATTCCTATGAACGTTATCAGGATATTCTGGATGAGATCCTGCGCACAGTCATTGACAAAAATCTCGGAATCGAGCTGAATACAGGTGGTTTTCATTATGGTCTCGGGGAGCCGAATCCATGCCGTGCCGTCATCCGCCGTTATCGTGAACTTGGCGGCGAGATCATCACGGTCGGAGCCGATGCACATGCCCCGGACAAAATCGCCTATGATTTTGATCAAGCTGCTGCCATACTTGCAGAAAGTGGCTTTAAATACTATACTGTATTCCAAAACCGCAAGCCGGAATTTATTAAATTATAGCTATTAATTAATTTTCAGATAAAGATACAAAAGGAGGCTATTTATTATGGCAAAAAAACGTCTTCAGAAAAAGCGTGAAGCTGCCAGAGCTTCTGCGGCACAGACTGCCGCACCAAAAGCAGAACCCATCAAAAAAGTAACCAAAACCGTCGAACCTTTAAAGGTGGAAACGAAAAAGACCGAACCGGTTAAGGTAGAAACCAAGAAGACTGATGCTGTCAAAGTCGAGACAAAAAAGACCGAACCGATTAAAGTTGAGACTAAGAAGGCTGATGCTGTCAAAGTCGAAACAAAAAAGACCGAACCGATTAAAGTTGAGACTAAGAAAGCTGATGCTGTCAAAGTCGAAACAAAAAAGACCGAACCGATTAAAGTTGAGACTAAGAAAGCTGATGCTGTCAAAGTCGAGACTGCAAAATCCGATCCGGTCAGACTTGAAAATAAACGCGATGACAACAGAATTTACTGTGAACGTCTTGCCCGCCATCTCGACGAACTGAAATGGCTCTACTGTGAACTGTATCAGGACAATCCATATGTCACAATGCACCTGAACGATCTTCTGAAAGTACTCAAGAAGTTCTACGACATGCGTGGCGATGCCCTGAAAGAATCTGATCTGAAACGCGAAAAAGATCCGACATGGTACAAGCGCAATGATCTTACCGGTATGATGATGTATGTCAATGCATTTGCCGGTACTCTTTCCAATCTGGAATCCAAACTGGATTATGTTCAGGAATGCAATGTTAATTATCTGCATCTGATGCCGCTTCTTGACTCCCCGAAAAGACGCAGCGACGGCGGTTATGCGGTTGCTGATTTCCGTAAAGTCCAGGAAGAACTCGGAACCATGGATGATTTTGCAGATCTGACTGCTGCCTGCCACAAACGTGGCATTAACGTCTGCCTGGATTTCGTCATGAACCATACATCCGAAGATCACGAATGGGCAAAACGTGCCCGAAATGGAGAAAAAGAATATCAAGACCGTTACTTCTTCTTTGACAACTATGATATTCCTTCTTTATATGAGCAGACCTGCCCGGAAGTTTTCCCTACTACTGCACCTGGCAACTTTACCTGGCTGGAAGATCTTCATAAGCATGTTATGACTACCTTCTATCCTTATCAGTGGGATCTGAATTACCGCAATCCGATTGTTCTCAATGAAATGATCTTTAATATGCTGTATCTTGCCAACCAGGGTGTGGATATCGTTCGTCTGGATGCTGTACCATATATCTGGAAACAGCTTGGAACCAACTGCCGCAATCTTCCACAAGTTCACACCATTGTACGTATCATGCGTATGGTCTGCGAGATTGTATGCCCGGGCATACTTCTTCTCGGAGAAGTTGTTATGGCTCCTGAAAAGGTTGTTCCATACTTCGGAACTGTCGAGAAACCAGAATGCCATCTGCTGTACAATGTAACAACTATGGCAAGCACCTGGCACACAGTTGCAACCAAAGATGTTTCTCTGCTGCGCCGCCAGCTGGATATCATCTCAAACCTTCCAAGAAACTACGTATTCCAAAATTATCTCCGCTGCCATGACGATATCGGATGGGGACTGGATTATGAATATCTGGAAAACTTCGGTATTCAGGAAGTACCTCATAAGAAATACCTGAATGATTTCCTTACAGGAAAATATCCGAATTCATTTGCACGAGGAGAACTTTATAACGATGATCCACGTCTTGGTGATGCAAGACTCTGTGGAACTACTGCTTCTCTCTGCGGTATTGAACGTTTTGGATTTGAAGGAAATCAGGAGGGTGTAGACAAAGCTGTCCGTTATGACATTACCCTGCATGCATTTATGCTTTCCCAGTCCGGTATCCCGGTAATTTACAGTGGTGACGAGATCGGTCAGGTAAATGATTATACTTACAAAGATGATCCTGAAAAAGCTGCCGATTCCCGTTATCTCCACAGAGGAAACTTTGACTGGAAACTGGCTGAAAACCGTCATGATCCGGCTACTGTACAGGGCAAACTCTTCCCTGCACTTGATAAGCTGGAACATATACGTACCAGTCACAGCGTATTTAGCAGCAATGTACCGTTTCATACCATCGACACATGGGATAATTCAATTCTTGCTTTTGTACGTGAAAATGATGAAGAGAAATTTATCGGAATCTACAACTTCAGCGAAAACGATAAAGTAGCCTGGATCAATGAGGAAGACGGCATGTACACAGACCTCATTTCCGGCCGTGAACTGGAAGCCAAAGGCGTGCAGATTCCGGCATTCGGATGCTACTGGCTGTGCAGAAGTAAGAAATAAACGTTTTTCCATAAAACTATGCCAAAAGGCTCTGGTCGTGATGATAATGACCAGAGCCTTTCTTAATGTCTTATTGTTAATATCCTATTCTGGATATCATATATTCTATTTACGAAGTTTGTCGATGAATCCGGTAAAGCGTCCCGGTTTTTCCTGATCCAGCGAACGGGCATAAATGCCTTTCAGCCAAACCGTGATCACATCGATCAGTACCGGTGCAAATGTCATCAGTATAAATACAAGGATGATCATGCCGAAGTCCAGCGAACCAAGCGAAAGCAGTTTCTGGAAAATAACAGCCGCTGCAAAGAAAATAAACTGCATACCGTAGATAATCACCTTGCGATACGTATTAAGCGGTGCATAGACTGTTTTTAATGCTGCCATGTAATTCCATCCTGTCACAAGGACGCATGCGGTATTCAGCATTGCCATAGAATGATATACATTCTGGCAGACAAGCATTACTGCAAATACACAGAATGTGATCGTAATCGCTGCCGGAAAAGCATTGATAAATACATGTCGTAAAAACGTATGGTCAATCTTTTCGTAGTTATTCTCCTGTGCAAGAAGAAATGTCGGAATACCAACCGCACATGCACTGATCAGTGACATCTGAATCGGCTCAAACGGATATGCATTTCCGAAAAAGATCGTCAGCAGAGACAACATAACAGAAAACATCGTCTTGATCAGGAACATCGATGCTGCTGTACGAATGTTGTTTACAACTCTTCGCCCCTGATTTACGATATGTGGCATGGAAGCAAAGTTTGAATCCAGAAGTACCACATTCGCAATATTCTTTGCCGCATCACTGCCCTGCGCCATTGCAATACTGCAGTCCGCTTCTTTCAGGGCAAGCACGTCATTGACACCATCACCGGTCATCGCAACTGTATGTCCCTGAGACTGCAATGCCTGGACCATTGCTTTCTTCTGCTGTGGTGTCACACGTCCAAACACGCTGTACTGTGCCACTGCATCCTGTAATTCTTCCTCAGTTGTCAGTGTTGTCGCATCTACATAGCTGTCCGCATTCTTAAGTCCGGCACGTCTCGCAATCGCAGCAACTGTCACCGGGTCATCACCGGAAATTACTTTCAGGTCGACTTCCTGGCTGTCAAAGAAAGCCAACGTATCCGGTGCTTCTTCACGAATTACATCGGTAAGAAGCATCAGAGCCAGCGGTTCCAGTCCTTCCGGAAGTTCTGTCCCTTCCGCATTCTGAGGGCTGTGTGCAAGTACAAGCACACGGAGTCCTTCTTCTGCATAACTCTGACATTTCTCAGTCAGTTCTTCATCACCTTCCGGGAACAAAAACTGCGCTGCTCCCATCAGATAAGTGCCTTTTTCTTCAAAAACGGCACCACTGTATTTACGGTCAGAAGAAAATGGAATCACATGTTCCAGCGTCATGTCCTGCTTTGCCGGAAAACGCTTACGAAGTGCATCTATCGTCGCATTCTGATCTTTGAGTACATACATCATGTTTCCCATGATGACGTCAATTTCTTCCATGAATGCAGAATCTGTCTGTACCTGCACTTCTGCCTCCGTGCTTTCTGCGGACTCAGACTCTGTCACAGCTGTCTCAACTCGTCCTGTACCTACATATGGTTCCACACGCTCTACGCACATGGTTCCTTCTGTGATCGTTCCGGTCTTGTCCAGACAGAGCGTATCGACTCTTGCAAGTGTCTCGATACAGTAGAGTTCCTGTACAAGTGTCTTTTTGTTTGCAAGTACAAGAGCACCGAGGGTCAGTGCAACACTGGTCAGAAGGACAAGTCCCTCAGGAATCATTCCCAGGACTCCGGCTACCATGCTCACTACGGAGTCTCTGAATGTATCGCCTACGATATAATACTGCTTATAAAACAGCAGTGCACCGAGCGGCACAATAATAATACTGATCACTTTCAGGATCGCATTCAGGGAATTTTTCAATTCGGAATTGTGTCGTTTAAATTCCTTTGCTTCGCTGGTGATCTGTGCTGCGTAATTATCCTTTCCTACATGAATAATCTGACAGCACGCTTCTCCTGATGTTACAAAGCTTCCGGAAAAAAGTTCGTCTCCTTCATTCTTCGGAAGATTATCCGATTCTCCTGTAAGTAATGATTCGTTTACTTCCAGGCTGCCTTCCAGTATACGGGCATCTGCCGGCACCTGATCACCGGTCTTAAGACAGACCACATCATCAAGTACCAGTTCTTCCGTCGGAACGGTCCATTTCTGTCCTTCACGGATAACAACGGATTTTCTGGCTGTAAGAATTGCCAGCTTATCGATTGTTTTTTTGGCACGGATTTCCTGAGCAATACCAATCAGCGTATTAATGATAATGATACATACAAAGAACGCATTCTTGTAAGAGCCCACCAGGAGAACCAGTACCAGAAGTACAAGGTTCAGAAAGTTGAAAAATGTCAGTGTGTTTTCTCTGACGATCTGCTTATAGGTTCGGGTATTCGGATTTTCATCTGCATTGACCTTCCCCTCTGCAATTCGTGCATTTACCTGTTCGTCTGTAAGTCCTGTCAACTTTTCACCTCACAATCAGCCGCAGTTATTAATACTCTTCTTCCTCTTCTCCTTCGCTGATATCAGACTTTGGTTTGTCCAGACCTTCGATTACAATGCCGTGTTTCTGTGCATAATCCCACAGTGCAGCGTGGATTGCTTCCTCTGCAAGAAGTGAGCAGTGTACTTTTACCGGCGGAAGTCCGTCCAGAGCTTCCATAACAGCCTTGTTTGTAATCTGCATTGCTTCTTCGATAGTCTTACCTTTTACCATTTCTGTAGCCATACTGCTTGTTGCAACAGCCGCGCCACAGCCGAATGTTTTGAATTTACATTCTTTGATGATATGTGTTTCATCGTCAATATCAAGAAACATTCTCATGATATCTCCGCATTTTGCGTTACCAACTGTTCCTACACCGCTGGCGTCTTCGATTTCTCCTACATTTCTCGGATGCTGGAAATGATCCATTACTTTTTCACTGTACATAATATTTAATTCCTCCTGTTATTGTCTTTTGTCTATCGTAAACATTATTTAGATTCTGTTATTTACTTCTGGTTTTTCATGAAGTCTTCATACAGTGGAGACATACTTCTCAGATACTGTACGATCTCTTTCAGTTTATCTACTGTAAAGTCCAGCTCTTCTTTGGTTGTCTCTTCACTTAAGGTAAGTCTCAGAGAACCATGTGCGATCTCATGAGGCAGTCCGATTGCCAGAAGTACATGAGACGGGTCAAGAGAACCGGATGTGCATGCAGATCCGCTTGAGCCGCAGATACCGTTCTGATCAAGCATCAGAAGCATGGATTCACCTTCGATGAACTGGAAGCTTACGTTAACGTTGTTTGGAAGTCTCTTCACTCTGTCACCGTTCAGTCTGGAGTATGGGATCTCAGTAGTAAGGCGATTGATCAGGTAATCTCTCAGTTCAATTTCTTTTTCGGTACGTTCTTTCATGTTTTTCATTGCACGTTCTGCTGCTGCGCCGTATCCTACGATTCCCGGAACGTTTTCTGTACCGGCACGACGTTTACGCTCCTGTGCACCGCCGTGTACGAAGGATTTGATTTTTACGCCTTTACGGATATAAAGGAAACCGATTCCTTTTGGTCCGTTGATCTTGTGTCCGCTGGAGCTCAGCATATCAATATTGCATTCGTCTACATCGATCGGAACCTGGCAGAATGCCTGTACTGCATCTGTATGGAACAGAATGCCGTGTTCTCTGGCAATACGTCCGATCTCTTTGATCGGCTGGATAGATCCGATCTCATTGTTTGCAAACATTACGGAAATCAGAATAGTCTCCGGTGTGATTGCTTTTTCCAGTTCGTCCAGACGTACGATACCATTCTCATCTACGTCAAGATATGTGATCTTTGCACCTCTTTCTTTTTCGAGGTATTCACATGTATGAAGAATAGCATGATGCTCAATCTTTGTTGTAATAATGTGATTTCCTTTTGATTTGTATGCTTCAAAAGTAGCCTTCAGTGCCCAGTTATCCGCTTCACTTCCACCTGCTGTAAAATAAATTTCTTCTTTTTTTGCATTCAGAACATCCGCGATCTGCTGTCTTCCCTTTGTCACTGCTTCTTTGCTCTTCTGGGCAAAATCATAAATACTGGACGGGTTTCCATAAAATTCAGAAAAATACGGAAGCATTGCATCAACAACTTCCGGTGCAGTTTTTGTTGTGGCTGCGTTATCCAGATATATTAATTTACTCATATTTTTTCCTCCTGCTTAAAAAATGAATTTTACATTTTTTCTTTTTGTTTTTTCCGGCTTTCTTCTATCAACTGATCCAGCATCATGGTATCTACCGCCTGTGTGATACTGTCGTTGATTCGTTTCCATACATATTTCGTCACACATATATCGTGATTCTCACAGCTGCTCTCGTCTTCCATGCCGGAACACTGTGCCGCTTCAAGACTTCCCTCAAGGACTCTCAGGATATCGCCGACAGAGATTTCTGCCGCCGGACGTCCCAGACGATATCCGCCTCCGGCACCTCTGGTGCTTTCCACCAAGCCTGCCTTCTTAAGTTTCGCCATAAGCTGTTCGAGATAGCTGTCCGAAATATTCTGCCGACTCGCGATACTCTGGATGGAAACGGCTTCTGTTTCACAATGCAGCCCAAGATCGATCAGTGCTTTCAGACCATATCTTGCTCTTGTTGACAGTTTCATCCACTCACCTCTTTAATTCCCAGTATTTTCGTCGGATTTATTTCAAGTCATACTTTAGCAGAAAGAAATCGGTCTGTCAAGGAGGTTTTACGCATATACTGACAAAAAAGCAATCAGGTCTTTTTTATGTCAAAAAAGCATTTTTTTGCAGGAACTTTTCTACTGTCCACGGTCGGTGTCATCAGCCGGATCATGGGCTTTTTCTATAGGATATTCCTCTCTCAGACGATTGGTTCCAGAGGAATCGGTCTGTACCAGCTTGTCGTTCCACTTCAGCATATAGTACTTGCAGTGACAACCTCAGGAATCCAGACTGCGCTCTCACGCACAGTTGCCTCCCAGACTGCTTTAAAGCAGAAAAAAGAAGCAGTCGATTCTTTTTGTGTCGGCACACTTTTTGCGCTCGGGCTTTCTCTTGCAGCTATGTGGATCTTTTACACTTTCGCCGGATGGTTTGCCGGAGAGATTCTGAAAGAGCCGGAAACTGAAGCACTGATCCGGATTATATCATTCTGTTTTCCGCTTGCTTCCCTGCATTCCTGTATCAGCAGCTATTATTTCGGGCGAAAAAGCGCCGGTTATCCGGCATCTACCCAGCTCATCGAGCAGACTGTGCGCGTCCTCTCTTCCTATATACTTGTAAAAATCTTTCTGTCCCGTGGTATTGCTGTTACCGCCCGGATTGCCGCTCTGGGAGCTCTTGCAGCAGAATTTGCTGCTGTTTTATCCTCGTTGCTTTTTTTAAGTCTGCATCTTCATGCAGAAAATTATTCTTTTTTCCATATAAAAGCACCACTTCACAAACTCTCCGCAATCACTGCCACAGCTTTTCCGCTGACGCTGAACCGTCTGCTTCTCTCGATTCTCGCCGCAATCGAAGTCGTACTGATTCCGCAAAGGCTGCGTATGTATGGCTTTTCCCGGAGTAATGCGCTGAGTCTGTACGGAATTTTTACAGGTATGGCACTTCCCTGCATTCTGTTTCCATCCACGGTTACAAACTCCGCTGCCGTCATGCTCACACCCTCTGTCGCAGAATTGCAGGCTCTCGGAGCGCACCGGCGTATCCGCTATATAGCCAGCCGCGCCTGTACTGCCTGTTTTCTGACGGGTGCCGCCTGCACGGGGCTTTTTTATTTTTTCGGTCCGTTTGCAGGTGAACTTCTGTTTCATGAAGCTACAGCCGGAACCTGTATCCGTACGCTTTCCTTTGTCTGTCCTTTTTTGTATACAAACATCATGCTTACAAGCATCCTTAACGGTCTGGGGAAAACCGGAGCAACATTGCTTCACAATGCAGCAGGAAGCCTTATCCGCATCCTGTTTGTATTATTTGCAATTCCACTGATTGGTATACATGGGTATCTTTATGGATTGCTTCTCAGTGAAATACTCTTAAGTATTATGCATATTTATTCACTTTATCATATAAAATCCTGAGGATTTCGACGAAATACGCACCTTTCCCTATCGACAATTACTTAACAATCATATATAATAAGCCTGATATATCCAATTGAAAACGCATTGGACACGAGGAGGAAAATATGGGATTCACTTTTTTAAAGAAACTGCCTACACCTGCCGAAATACGTAATCAGTATCCCATTGATACTGCCATTCAGGAATTAAAGGCAAAAAGAGATCAGGAAATCCGTGATGTTTTTACCGGGAAATCCGATAAATTTCTTGCCATCATCGGACCTTGTTCTGCGGACAACGAAGATGCTGTATGTGACTATCTTCTCCGTCTCCGCAAAGTTCAGGAAAAAATTGAGGATAAAGTTCTGATCATTCCGAGAGTTTATACAAATAAGCCACGTACAACAGGCGAAGGTTACAAGGGTATGGTTCACCAGCCGGATCCGGAAAAAGCTCCGGATATGCTTGCCGGTCTGATTGCCATCCGTAAGATGCACATCCACGCCATCCAGGAAAGTGGTTTCACCTGTGCAGATGAAATGCTGTATCCTGAAAACTACCGTTATCTTTCCGACATTCTCTCTTATGTCGCTGTAGGTGCACGTTCCGTAGAAGATCAGCAGCATCGACTTACCGTCAGCGGTATGGATGTACCTGCTGGAATGAAAAACCCGACCAGTGGTGACTACAGTGTTATGCTCAACTCCGTTGTTGCAGCTCAGGGATCTCACCGCTTTATCTACAGAAGCTGGGAAGTTGAAACAGCCGGAAATCCTCTGGCACACACCATTCTCCGCGGTGCCGTAAACAAACACGGAGAGACGATTCCGAACTACCATTACGAAGATCTCCGTCTTCTGTGGGAAAAATATCAGGAAAAAAATCTGCAGAATCCTGCTGTCATCGTTGATACCAACCACTCCAATTCCAACAAACAGTATGAACAGCAGGTTCGTATTGCAAAAGAAGTTCTCCACAGCCGTATGGTCGATCCGGAACTTCACAAACTGGTCAAGGGCTTCATGATTGAAAGTTACATTGAGCCAGGCAACCAGAAGATCGGTGGTACACATATTTACGGAAAATCCATCACAGACCCTTGTCTTGGATGGGAAGAATCCGAAAAACTGCTTTACACAATCGCGGAAATGTGCTGATAAATCAGCAAAAGGACCTGCTATTCGGCAGGTCCTTAATTATGATTCAATGTCTCGGGTGTGCTTTCATATACACATCTCTCATCTTCGAAACGTTCAGTCCCAGATAAATCTGTGTCGATGAAACATCTGCATGTCCCAGCATTTCCTGTACACTCTTTACATCCGCCCCGTTCTGCAGCATATGTGCCGCAAAAGAATGGCGAAGTGTATGCGGTGTGATATCTCTGTGGATTCCGGCATCTGCCGCATATCCTTTCAGTACTTTCCAAAATCCCTGTCTGCTCATGGATTTCCCCGAGCAGTTCGTAAACAGTGCACTCTCTTTTGTATCTTTTGTAAAAAAGCCTCTGGAATGCTCCATATATTGCAAAATTGCATTCCTGCTGACATTTCCGATCGGGATGATACGTTCCTTATCGCTGTCATGGCATACCACATAGCCCATCTGAAGATTGATGTCAGTAGTCTTGAGATGAATCAGTTCACTGACACGCATGCCCGTCGCATACAGAAGTTCCATCATTGCATTGTCGCGGATGCCTTTCGGGGTCCGGATATCCGGCTGTTTCAGCAGACGGTCTACTTCCTCAACAGAAAGAATCTCCGGCAGTTTCTTCTCAATCTTCGGTGTATGTAATGCCTCTGTCGGGTCTTCCGATACAATTCCTGTCTTTATCAGATAATGATACAGAGCCCGGATCGACGCAATATTTCTGGAAATCGTCGATGCCGCCAGATTTTCACTTTTTATTTTATTTAAGTACCCCTGCAGATCTGTGCATGTCACTTCTGAAAAACCTATAAGATTCTGCTCCTGTAAATACCGAATCAATTTTTTCAGATCACGTTCATACGACACTTCTGTATTTTTAGAGGTATTTTTCGTCTCATGTAAATATAAAATGAAATCCTCAACTACTCTTTCCATTCTGCTTCATCCCAACTCTGTTTCTACATATTTTTCCTGAAAATGTACCTGTATTATACTGATTATTTTACATAAAATCAAACACTATTTTTGCATGAAAAGCCTGCAAAACAGGCATTTTCGACATCTTCCACCAAATATCGAGATTTTATGGTAAACCACCACCACATCTGGTAAAATCCGCTCAAAAAATTTTTAAATTTTTTATCAAAATTTCTGTAATTTTCGGGTTACAATATACTTCCAGAAAAATCCCTGCCAGCCAGAGTGCCGCGCATAACAGCATTCTCAGAAGATATCCGGTAATCTGTCCTGCCGAGAAAGATCGATTTTTCCACAGTCTTTTTGAACAGCTGTAAATCTGTTCCAGTCCGATAAACATGCATGGAAGATACAGAAGATACTGCGGAAAAAGAAGTCCCGCCCCAACCAAACCTCCATTCAGACCAAATTGGAGAACCGATACAGTGAGCAGCATTCCGATCAGTACACCGCCTACAAGCATCCCCATGATGGCCAGCGGCATTCCGAATATCGTCACACCGCTGCAGGCTGCAAGCAGAAAGATTCCCCCTCTCATCTTAAGTACCTTCCAGAAATACTCTGCACTGTTATCTCCTGAAAAAATCCCCATAAGATACATAGACGCTACAGTACTCTGGTGCCACTGTGTGCGGTAGATAAAATTTGGCAAAATCACTCCGATCAGAAAGCCCATTCCAAATAAAAACTGACCCGGATATTTTTTTCTTTCATAAACTCCAATTTCACGATTCATTGCCTCACCCCGTATCAGTTTACGAACACGTAAGTATGAATAGAACCAAAAGCCAAAGTCTCTTCTACATACATACAATGTAACAGGAACATTACGGAGTAATTTCCTATTACATAAAAAAGAGTATGACATCCTGTATGGACATCATACTCTTTTGAACTTTCACGTTTATTTTTCAGAAAGAATTATTTCGCGTAATCTACTGCGCGGCTCTCGCGGATGACATTAACCTTGATCTGTCCCGGATATTCCAGTTCAGCTTCGATCTGTTTGGAAATATCACGTGCCAGCAGAACCATATCTGCATCGTTTACCTGTTCCGGTATTACCATTACACGAATTTCTCTGCCTGCCTGAATAGCAAATGACTTGTCAACACCCTTGAATTCATTTGTAATATCTTCAAGCTGTTTCAATCGGTTAGTATAGGTTTCCAGTGTCTCACGTCTTGCACCAGGTCTTGCTGCGGAAATCGCATCAGCTGCCTGTACAATGCATGCAACCAGAGACTCAGGTTCCACATCTCCGTGATGTGATGCAACAGTATTGATAACAACTGCTGACTCTTTGTATTTCTTACAAAGATCCACACCAATCTGAATATGTGATCCTTCTACTTCATGGTCAATAGATTTACCGATATCATGAAGCAGTCCGGCACGTTTTGCCATGCGGACATCTGCTCCGACTTCTCCTGCAAGAAGTCCGGAAAGCTGTGCTACTTCGATAGAATGTTTCAATGCATTCTGTCCATAGCTGGTACGGAATTTCATACGTCCAAGAAGTTTCAGAAGCTCCGGATGAATGCCATGAACTCCAACGTCCATTGCTGCATTCTCACCGTCTTCACGGATCTGTGCTTCTACTTCTTTCTGTGCTTTCTCTACCATTTCTTCGATTCTTGCCGGATGGATACGTCCGTCAACGATTAATTTCTCCAGAGCAACTCTGGCAATCTCACGTCGGATCGGGTCAAATGCTGATAAAACTACTGCTTCTGGAGTATCGTCGATGATGAGGTCAACACCTGTCAGTGTTTCGAGGGTACGAATGTTACGTCCTTCACGGCCGATGATTCTTCCCTTCATCTCATCACTTGGAAGCTGTACAACGGAAATTGTAGTTTCAGAAACATGATCTACTGCACATTTCTGGATTGCATTTACTACGTATTCCTTTGCCTTCTTACCGGCTTCTTCTTTCGCGCGGCTCTCAAGCTCTTTGTAGAGTCTTGCCACGTCTACTTTGACATCGTCTTCTACACTTCTGAGTAACTCGTCTTTTGCCTGATCGGAGGTCAGACCGGAAATTCTTTCCAGTTCCTGTACTCCTTTTTGTTCAAGTTCGTCTACTTTCTTTTCTCTTTTTTGTAACTCAGCAACTTTTGCTGTACACTCTGCTTCACGCTTCTCTACTGCATCCGCTTTCTTGTCAACAGATTCTTCTTTTGACAGGACACGTCTTTCGTATTTCTGCAGTTCTGATCTTCGTTCCTTAGTTTCCTTCTCAAGTTCATTTTTCGTTCTGAGGGATTCTTCCTTTACTTCCAATAAAGCTTCTCTTTTTTTCGTTTCAGCAGCTTTTAAAGCTTCATCTATGATGCTTCTTGCTCTGTCTTCTGCCGTGCCAACAACTTCTGCATCTTTCTGTGCTTTGTTGTTAACAGCAACCTTGCAAGTAATAGGAACCGCAATAAGCAGTGCGACCGCTACAGCGACAATTGCTACAATGATTGTAATTGCCACAGGAGCACCTCCTTATTAAGTTTTCATTGTACAAATACAACAATACAAGTTTAGCTGTTTTTGAGAATTATGTCAAGTTTTTATTTGTGTTATGTCCATTTCTTCGAGCACCGAAAAAATGTCTCCGGAACGGAATCCACGCCGTGCCAGATATCCGTAAAGACGGCGCATCTCACGCTCATCAAGCTCTGCTCCGGGCTCGTACTTTTTCCCGACCATCTGGCGGAGAAGTGCCCTTTCATCCGGTGTCTCAAGCTCCTCTGCTTCCTCCCATGCATCCTGTATCGTCTGACGGTCGATTCCCTTCCCGGAAAGCTCCTGAAATATCTTCTGACGGCTCTTATCGTGAATCCTGTACATGATATAATTCAGTGCGTATCTCCGGTCATTGATATAACCATAATCCTTTACATAAGAGACGGCATCCTCTGCAAGTTCTTCTGAAAAACCGGCACGGAGAAGGCGATCCGTCAATCCCTTCTCCGTACGATCCATATGTTCCAGAAGACGCAGTGCCTTCTTACGGGCCTTTCTCTGCTGTTCCATATCTGTCATTTAATTATTCCTGCTCTTCTCCGTTCTGTTCTGCGTTCTCCGGTTCTTCGCCCGGAAGCAGATGGTACTGGATTCTTACTTTCTTCTCGATTTCTTCGCAGATCTCCGGATGATCTTTCAGAAAGATCTTGACGTTCTCACGTCCCTGACCGATACGCTCTCCATTGTAAGAGTACCATGCACCGCTCTTATTCACTACATTGCATTCTGCTGCAAGATCAAGGATCTCACCCTCTCTGGAGATACCGGTACCGAACATGATATCGAACTCTGCCTGCTTAAACGGCGGAGCAACTTTATTCTTAACAACTTTAACCTTTACATGGTTACCGACCATCTCGCCGCCTTGCTTCAGGGTCTCTGTCCTTCTGACATCAAGACGTACGGAAGCATAGAACTTCAAAGCACGTCCACCAGTCGTTGTCTCCGGGTTGCCAAACATAACACCAACCTTTTCACGGAGCTGATTGATAAAGATTACCACACAGTTCGAACGGCTTATTGCTGCAGTAAGTTTACGAAGTGCCTGAGACATCAGACGTGCATGAAGACCTACATGACTGTCTCCCATATCCCCCTCGATCTCTGCCTTCGGAACCAGTGCTGCAACAGAGTCTACAATTACGATGTCAACTGCACCGGAACGTACCATCGTCTCGGTGATTTCAAGTGCCTGCTCACCGTTATCCGGCTGTGAAATATAGAGGTTATCGATGTCAACACCGATATTCTTCGCATAGACCGGATCAAGTGCATGCTCTGCATCAATAAATCCAGCGATTCCGCCACGCTTCTGTACCTCTGCAACCATATGTAAGGCAACAGTCGTCTTACCACTGGACTCCGGTCCGTAGATCTCGACGATTCTCCCCTTCGGTACACCGCCCACACCAAGAGCAATGTCAAGTCCGAGAGATCCGGTCGGAACTGCCTCTACCACCATATTAGAGCTGGAATCTCCAAGCTTCATAACGGATCCTTTACCGTACTGCTTCTCAATATGTCCAAGGGCTGCTTCCAGCGCCTTCTGTTTCTCTTCGTTCATCATTTCAGGATTCTCCTTAATTTTATTTTGATTTTTATTTATGTGTAATACCAAACCTATGTTCGTGTTTTCTTCTTATATGCTATTATAAATCTCCTGTAAAGTCAAGCAAAACTTTTTGACATTTTTCTCCCTGAAATGGCAAAAGAGGTACCGGGTTTCCCCGATACCTCCTGATATCTGTATTATTTATTTGTCCCCGATCAGCCAGTTGTACATTTCTTCATACTGCTGTGCGGAATGACTCCATGAGAAGTCTGCTGCCATTGCACGGTCAACCATTTTATTCCATTCGCGTTTGTTGTCATAAAATACCTTTTCGGCATTGCGGACAGTTGCAAGCATCTCATGTGCATTGTAGTTTGTAAAGCTGAATCCTGTACCGGTTCCCTCGTACTGGTTGTATGGCTCTACCGTATCCTTCAGGCCGCCTGTCTCACGCACGATTGGTAAGGTACCGTAACGGAGACTCATCAGCTGACTTAAACCGCATGGTTCAAACAATGATGGCATCAGGAATGCATCTGACGCTGCATAAATTCTGTGGGACATCGGCTCATCATAATAGATCTGAGCAGATACCTTTCCATGATATTTCCAGTCAAAGTGGCGGAACATATTTTCGTAGCGTTCTTCGCCGGTACCGAGTACGACGATCTGAACAGCATCCTGACACAGTTCATCCATGATATATGCGATCAGGTCAAAGCCTTTCTGGTCTGTCAGACGGGAAACGATACCGATCAGCATTGCGTTCGGATCTTCGTTCAGCCCGAGGTCACGCTGAAGCTGAAGCTTGTTTTTGACTTTTTCCTTGCGGAAGGTCTTTGCATTATAATTCTGTGTAATGTATTTATCTGTCTCCGGATTGAATACATCATAATCGATTCCGTTGACGATACCGCGAAGGTCATGGGCACGCGCACAGAGAAGTCCGTCCAGTCTCTCTCCGTAGAACGGTGTCTTGATCTCTTCGGCATAAGTATTACTTACTGTTGTTACTGCATCTGCAAATACAATTCCACCTTTGAGGAAGTTTGCATCTTTGTATGCTTCCAGCTTATCCGGGGCAAAATAGTAATCAGAAAGACCTGTGATACCCTGTACGGTCTTGACATCCCATACGCCCTGGAATTTCAGATTGTGGATCGTCATAACCGTCTTGATTCCCCAGAAAAATTCATTCTGCTGGAAAGAATCATGCAGATATACCGGAACAAGACCTGTCTGCCAGTCGTGGCAGTGGATCACATCCGGGCGGAATCCGATCACCGGGAGCACGGAGAGAACTGCTTTTGAGAAGAAAGCAAACTTCTCAAGATCCCATGGTGCACTGTCATACGGTTTCGGACCGCTGAAATAATATTCGTTATCAATAAAGTAAAACTGGATTCCGTCATATTCCATATGAAGAATTCCAACATAACAATTCTTATATCCCAGATCCATATAGAAGTGGGTGATATATTCCATTTTGTCTTTCCATTCCTGCTTCATACAGGCATATTTCGGCAAAATCACGCGTACATCGAAATAACGTTTATCGAAACATTTCGGAAGTGCACCTGCTACGTCTGCAAGACCTCCTGTCTTGATAAATGGTACTGCTTCTGATGTTGCAAATAAGATTCTTTTCATCTGTAAATACCCCTCCTTGATTCCCGCTGTCAGAAAATTATCTGACTTTCTCGGTCTATGCCGGATTTTTATGTTTATTATACCCTAAAACACTTCTAATTGAAAGAGTGATTTTTGTATTCCAGACGTATTTTATCTGCGATCAGAGCAATAAATTCCGAGTTGGTTGGCTTACCTTTTCCGGTGCTTACCGTATAGCCGAAAAGTGCATCGATCGTGTCCATTTTGCCCCTGCTCCATGCAACTTCGATTGCATGACGTATGGCACGTTCTACCCTGCTCGGGGTCGTCTGATGTTTTTTTGCGATCGTCGGATACAGGACTTTCGTGATAGAATTCAACATCTCCATATCATTGACTGCAAGGATGATCGCATCCCTCAGATACTGGTATCCCTTGATATGCGCCGGAACTCCGATCTCGTGGATAATATTGGTGACATCAGCCTCCAGATTACGTTTGCCATACGGTGCAGGCTCTTCCCGTACTGTCTGGCGTACAGGCTCACGAAATCTCTTTACACTACTTTTGCGGATATGTTTGATGCGGTTCAGTAATACCTGATTATCAAAAGGTTTCAGCATGTAGTAGGAAGCCCCCAGATTAAATGCATCTTCTGTGATTCTCTCCTGTCCCACTGCTGAGATCACAATAAATGCCGGCTGCTTTTTGACTGTCTGATCATGACTGCACTGCTCCATAACGGTCAGTCCGTCCATTTTCGGCATGATCATATCCAGAACCACCACATCCGGTTCTTTTTCTCTTATGATATTACAGATTTCTTCTCCGTTATGTGCTTTGCCGACCAGCGCCAGTTCTTTATCTTCTTCGATCATCTGACCAAGTATGTCTGTCATTCTCTCATTATCATCTGCAATCGCCACATTTAATTTTTCCATGAGGCCTTTCCCTCCTAACCTACAGCATTCTACTTCCTTACAACAAGGACATTATAGTGGAAAGGCCTTCGCGAAATCAAGCCGAAACTGGCTGAAATACAGCATTTTCGTTCGTCCGAAAACGACATTTTCCTAGCTTCTTTTTTCATATTTTTCTGCTTTTTTCTTTTTCTTCGCATCTTCGACATGACTTTTTCTGCCATTATTTTTTTATTCTTTTTCCACATTTTCTATCATCGTTTCTGCAAAAATCCCATAACCGCCGGCTGCATCCTGCACGAACACATGTGTAATCGCACCTGCAAACTTTCCATTCTGGATCACAGGACTGCCACTCATGCCCTGCACGATACCTCCTGTCATATCCAGAAGTTCCTGATCGGTCACCTGGATCACAAAACTTTTATTCGAATCCTCATGATTCATATCAATTCTTGTGATCTCTGCGTCAAATTCTTTCACTTCACCATCTATACCGCACAAAACAGTCGCCGGTCCTGTTTCCAGTTCCTGCTTGTATGCAACTTCCATCTTCTTCAGTGAAAGTGGCTTTGGAACGATGTTTAATGTTCCGAAAATTCCCTGATCACAATTCTTATCAATAGAACCGATCACCTGCTGCGCATCGTAATGGATCATCCCTGAAATCTCGCCGGGACTTCCGCTGCTGCCTTTCTGTATCCCGATGATTTTTGCCTGATACAGTGCGCCTTCATTTATATGCAAAAGTTCTCCTGTGTCCACATCGCTGATTCCATGTCCGAGTGCGCCGAAATTCCCCTTTTCATCCACAAAAGTCAGCGTACCAATTCCCTGTGTATTGTCCCGCACCCAGACTCCCAGCTTGTACTCTCCCCGGACATCTTTTACCGGAGTAATCGAAAGAGGGATTTTTTCCCCGTTTCTGATGACCTCAAGTGTCACCTGTGAATCATCCAGCTTCGAAAGATCCTCGATCAGCTCTTTTTTACTGTGCACCGTCTGGTCATTAAATGCCACAATATAATCACCCGGCTTCACAATATTTTTTGCCGGTTCCTGTGTAAATCCCTCCTGCGAAACAATTTCTCCGGTATCAATCACCAGTACACCGTCTGTCTCCATATAGATTCCGACCGTGTCACCGGATACCATGACAGATTCACTGTCCGCCGGGGTAATCTTCACATCTTTAAATGGAATTACACCGAGGATCCGGGCTTTCAGAAGATAGCTTCCGTCACCCGATACAGTAATTGCATCATCAAAACTTAAAAATGGAAAATCCAGCACATTCTTTACCTGTTCTTCTTTTCCTTCTGAAACAAACAGTTCATCCGGGATCTTGCGCTCCAGATAACGATATCCAAACCACACCACTGCAAGCAGATCCAGACACAGGAACCACAGAAGCAGGCGTCGGTATTTCTTCTTTCTGTCCACTCTGCCACATCCTTTCTTTTGTAAACTTCTCTCCATAGAACAAAGCGGACAAGTCCGCTTCAAACTCCCTGAATCCATCAATCTTTGAAGGACTTGTTACGCTTTGCGCGCCAGATGCAGTCTGCTTTAGCAGACATATTCCACACGAAGTAATTTCCTATTACACAAAAAAAGAGAAGAGATCCTTTTGGATCATCCTCTCTTATTATCTGTAGATCTTTTTATTTCAGTCTTGTATTTTTATGTACCTGTGCCAATTCTTTCATTTCTTTTGCATTATCAAAGACAGCCTGCGTGATCTCGGCTCCGCCAAGCAGGCGCGCCAGTTCACGGACAGAATCATCTCCTTCAAGCGGATGGATTTCTGTAATCGTTTCGTTGTCTTTCTGATGTTTTTCGATTTCGAAATGTGTATCTGCCATTGCTGCGATCTGTGGCAGATGCGTAATGCACAATACCTGATGACACCGGCCGATCACTGCCATTTTTTCTGAAACTTTCTGAGCAGTCCTGCCGCTGATTCCTGTATCAATTTCATCAAAGATCAGCGTTTCAATCTGATCACGGTCCGCAAGGATTGCCTTGATTGCCAGCATGATTCGTGAAAGCTCACCACCGGATACAATCTTGTCCAATGGTTTCAGGCTTTCGCCCGGGTTCGTTGAAATCTCATATTCAATATCGTCAAATCCACCTGCCGTATATTCCTTCCGGCGGCGAAATGTGATCTGAAACTGTACATCCAGAAAATTCAGATCTTTCAAACCTTCTGTGATCTTGTCCGTCAGCATCTGACTGTATTTTTGACGGATCACGGATAATTTATGCGAAACAGTTTCCAGTTCTTCTCTGCTCTTTTTAAGATTTTCTTCTGCTTCGTGGAAGCGTTCCTCATATTTATCCAGATTTTCCAGTTTTTGTTTTTGTTTAAGACAATACTCCTGAATGTCTTCAATCGTACGTCCGTATTTTGCCTTGAGACCATTGATCGTATCCAGACGTTTCTCGGTCTCATAAAAAGCTTCATCATCAAAATTCAGATCATCAACGTACGAAGCCAGCTCACGGTTAAAATCATTCAGAAGGCCGTCAATCTCCTGAAGTGCGGATGCCATGGAATCAAGCTGTGTATCATATTCTGTCACACGGCTGATCTCACGTACAGCATTTCCGACCGACTCACCAGCTCCCTGCCCGGATTCATATCCTGTCAGATCACGTACACCCTGTAGTGTCTCAAGGATCTTCCTGCCATTGTTCAGCTTACGGTAGCGCTTCTCCAGCTCCTCATCTTCACCTGATACAAGCTGTGCGCTCTCGATCTCATTGATCTCAAACTCAAGAAACGCACGTTCTCTGTTGCGCTGTTCTTCATCAATGTCAAGTTCATCCAACTGTCTCTTACAGTCACGGTACTCTTTATATGACTTCTGTACTTGATCTTTTGCAGGAAAAATTTCTTCTTTTCCATAAATATCAAGAATTTCAAGCTGCTTATCCTGATACAGAAGTGACTGGTGCTCATGCTGTCCATGAATATCCAGAAGACAGGATGCCGCCGCTTTCATCTGTGCCACAGTACAGGTCTCACCATTGATTTTGTTGATGCTTCTGCCATCCATAAGCTTACGTGTCAAAAGCACCTGGCCTTCCGATGTCTCGACTCCAAGCTCCCGGAGAGATGCCTCCGCACGCGGATTTTCCACCTGAAAAAGCAGCTCCACCAGCGCACTTGACGCACCGGTACGAATCATATCTTTCGCACTTCTGCCGCCAAGGATCAACTGCATGGAGCCTAAGAGAATGGATTTACCGGCTCCGGTCTCACCTGTCAGGATATTAAGACCGGGACCAAACTCCACTTCAATATCTTCGATCAGTGCAAGATTTCTCACATGAAGATGAACTAACATAATTTCAAAATTCCTTTCAAACGCTCAGCTACGTTCTGTGCCTGTTCGTTGTCCCGTGCCACACACATAACGGTATCGTCCCCGGCAATGCTTCCGAGGATTTCTTTCCAGTTCAGTGCATCCAGTGCTGCCGCAACCCCCATAGCCATGCCCGGTACTGTCCGGATCACGATCATATTCTGTCCAACATCAATAGATGTAAGCGCATCATGAAGTACGCGTGTATACTTGTCTCCAAGCTCCACAGCTGCACCGGAAAGTACTGCATAACGGGATTTTCCGTCTTTGCCGGCAACCTTTGTCAGTTTCAGTGCACGGATATCTCTGGACACCGTTGCCTGTGTCACCTTAAATCCGGCACTGTTCAGTCTCGCAGCAAGCTCTTCCTGTGTATCAATGTCATGCTGCTGGATCAGCTCTATAATTTTTTCGTGTCTTGCACTTTTCACGACATTCCCTCCATCACACTAATTGTTGCTCATTTTCTGTCTCAGCACCTCGACAAAACTCAGATGGTTCAGTTTCAGTATTTTGACGCTGACTGAAGCTTTTTTTATTACGATCCTGTCTCCTGTCGACATCGGCACTTCGACATCTCCGTCAAACGACGCAAGACCGTTTTCCTGAATCTGTCGTCTTCCTTCGCCAAGCTCAACCGTGATCACATCATCTTCCGGAAAAATAATACTTCTGGTATTCAGCGTATGCGGTGCGATCGGTGTCATCACCGTCATTGCCGCATTCGGCGATATGATCGGTCCGCCGCATGACAGACTGTATCCGGTGGAACCGGTAGGTGTCGCAATGATGATTCCGTCCGCATTGTAGGAATTCAGATAACCGTCGTTTACATAATTGTTAAATCCAATTACACGAAGAGGCGGTCCCACTCTGCTGATCACGATATCATTCAGTGCCACATCCTGTCCTGTGATTTTATCACCACGCCATACCGTTCCGGTAAGCATCATTCTCTCTTCTATTTCGTAGTCATCCGCAAAAAGTTTGTCCAGTGCTGTATAAATCGACGTTTTATCGATCTCCGCAAGAAAACCAAGTGTACCGAGATTGATTCCCAGCATCGGGATTTCTCTGTGAACCACATCACGGGCTGCCTGAAGAAGCGTTCCGTCTCCTCCGAGCACCAGAATACACTGTGTATCCTCCGGTATCAGAGCCGGATCTGTGTAATGGTATTCCCCCTCCACTCTGCGCTCCGCCTGCTGCACCTGACATTTTTTTCCGTGTTCTTTCAGATACTGTACGATCTCCTCCGTAAATCTCAGATTCTGATCTTTGTCACGATTGGTTATGATATAAAACTTGTCCATCTCTTCTGCCTTCCTTAATCGAGCTGATCATGTGCCTCCCGCACTACCTGCTCCGGTTCTGCTTCAAGAGAAGATTCGATCACTTCTCCTTCCGGTCTTTTCTTAAGATGTAACAGATACTCAATATTTCCCTCCGGTCCCTTGATCGGTGAGAAAGAAAGATGTCTCGGTTCCAGCGCGATCGAGGACGCATAGGCAATTACTTTTTCGATGACCTCAAGATGTACTGCCGGATCTCTTACCACACCTTTTTTGCCGACTTTTTCACGTCCGGCCTCAAACTGCGGTTTGATCAGACAGACGATCTCTCCGTCTTCCGTCAGAAGATTTCTTACCGGAAGAAGTACTTTTGTCAGTGAAATGAAGGAAACATCAATTGATGAAAACTGTGCCGGTTCCTGAATATCTTCCGGAAGGACATAGCGGATATTTGTTTTTTCCATGCAGACCACACGCGGGTCATTACGGAGTTTCCAGTCAAGCTGTCCATATCCGACATCGATAGAATATACTTTTACTGCTCCGTTTTGAAGCATACAGTCTGTAAATCCACCGGTAGATGCCCCTACGTCCATGCAGACTCTGCCATCCAGTTCCACACCGAAATGATTCATCGCCTTTTCCAGTTTCAGACCGCCGCGGCTTACATACGGAAGTGTATTTCCGCGCACTTCGATCTTTACAGTTTCCTGAAACATGGTTCCTGCTTTGTCTTCTTTCTGGCCATCCACATAAACATTTCCTGCCATAATATATGCTTTTGCTTTTTCTCTGGAAGGTGCCAGCGCACGCTCCATCATCAAAAGATCCAGTCTTTTCTTCATGCCTGCTCCTCATATTCCTCTATTGCATTCAGAATCTCCGGTGCTGACAGGCCGATCTTGGCCCGCAGACTGGCGATTTCTCCATGCTGTACAAAGCGGTTCCAGATTGCCAGCGGAAGCACACGTACCTCCGGATGACAGGCTTCCATATAAGCTGCCACATGTTCTCCAAATCCGCCGTTTTTTACATTTTCTTCTACTGTCACAAAGAGTTTGTGATCCTTTGCAAGTTCATCAAGAAGTTCCGTGTCCAGAGGTTTCACAAATCTCGCATTGACAAATGTCGGTTCTTCCCCTCTGTTTTTCATCTCTTTATAAACCTGTTCGCATACTTCCGTCATACTTCCCACAGAAAGAATTGCGGTATCTTTGCCCCTGTAAAGGATCTCACTCTTGCCGTAACGAACCGGGCTTTCGAATTCTTCCAGTCCCTGATACGCCGTTCCTCTCGGATAACGGATTGCACACGGACCTGCCGCGTGTACGGCAAATTCCATCATTTTTTCGAGTTCTCTGCTATTCTTCGGTGCCATGACCGTCATGTTCGGCATCATAGTCAGATATGACAGGTCAAAACAACCCTGATGCGTCTCACCGTCTGCACCAACCAGTCCTGCCCGGTCGATTGCAAAAATAACATGCAGATTCTGCATACAGACATCATGAAGCATCTGATCCACTGCTCTCTGAAGAAATGACGAGTAAATTGCAACGACTGGAATCATTCCGCCCAGCGCAAGTCCTGCTGCAAAGCTGACTGCGTGTTCCTCTGCAATTCCCACATCAAAAAGACGCTCCGGAAATGCTTTCTCAAAAGCCACAAGGCCGGTGCCTGCTTTCATAGCCGCAGTAATACCCACAAGCTTCGGATTGTCTTTTCCCAGACGCACCATTACATCTGAAAAAACATCCGTCCATGAAGGTCCTTTTTTTGCAGCAAGCTGTCTGCCGGTGCGGATATCAAACGGTCCTGTGCCATGAAACTGATCCGGATGCAGACTTGCCGGTTCGTAGCCGCGTCCCTTCTGTGTCAGAACGTGAACGATAACCGGGCCTTCTACTCGCTTTGCCTCGTTAAAAAGTTTCATCATCTGACGCATATCATGACCGTCAACCGGTCCCAGATAGGTCAGTCCCATATTTTCAAAAAGCATGCCCGGTATGATGAGCTGCTTGATACTGCTCTTTGTGCGGCGCATCGTATCTACGACAGCCGTTCCCACCTTCGGGATCTTCTTAAGTGTTTTCGTCACATTGATCTTCATGCCGGTGTAGACTTCTGCTGTACGAAGCGCGCTCAGATAAGACGAAATGCCACCGACATTTTTTGAAATGGACATGTTGTTGTCATTCAGGACAATTATAAAATTTGTCTTGAGTTCCGCTGCATTGTTTAATGCCTCATATGCCATTCCTCCGGTAAGTGCGCCGTCTCCGATCACAGATACCACACGGTATTTCTGTCCCTGCAGATCTCTGGCGCGCACATAGCCCAGACCTGCCGAAATAGAATTGGAACTGTGTCCTGCATCAAATGCGTCACAGTCGCTCTCACAACGCTTCGGAAAGCCGCTCATGCCGCCTTCTTTTCGCAGATTTTTGAACCCTTCTTTTCTTCCGGTCAGAATCTTGTGTGTATATGCCTGATGTCCTACATCCCATACGATCTTATCTTCTGGAAATTCCAGAACATTGTGAAGTGCCATCGTCAGTTCCACAACGCCAAGATTGGATGCCAGGTGGCCTCCTGTGTGACTTACGGATTCTATCAGAAACTGTCGGATCTCCTCTGCAAGCTGTGGAAAATCCGCCAGCGCAATTTTGTGTATATCATTTGGCTTATTGATCTTTTCCAGCATCCTTCGTATCCCTCTTTCATTTCCTGCGCTCTGCCATCTCTCTGACCAGAGCCTTCAGAAATTCGTTTTCATTATTCAGTCTGTCCAGAATCTCGACTGCTTTTTCAGAAAGTTTCTTAACCTGCGCAGACGCTTCTTCGATTCCAAATAAGGTCACATACGTAACTTTGTTGTTTTTTTCATCACTGTGTGCCGGTTTGCCAAGTTCTTCGCTGGTACAGGTCACATCCAGAATATCATCCTGAATCTGAAAGGCAAGACCGATCGCAGACGCAGCCTCACCGATCAGTTTCGTCTGTTCTTCATCGGCACCTGCAAGTACGGCACCGGTCATCATGGATGCTTCAAGAAGCGCAGAAGTCTTGTGTTCATAGATATAATCAAGCGTTGCCTTATCGATCGGTTTGCCGTCATTTTCCACGTCGACGCTCTGACCGCCAAGCATACCGTGAATGCCAGTCCTGTCTGCCATGATCCGAAGAGCACGGATCACATGTGCACTGTCCTCCGTCATAGAAAAAGCACGCAGCATCGTCTCATAGGCATAGTTTAAAAGGCTCACTCCACTCAAAACGCCCATAGCTTCTCCGTAAACCTTATGTGTGGTAAGGCGGCCTCTGCGGTAATCGTCATTGTCGATTGCCGGAAGGTCATCATGGATCAGCGAATGCGTGTGGATCATCTCGATACCTGCCATAAAAGGCTCCACAACTTCTCCCTCTCCTCCGAACAGACGGAATGTTTCCAGAAGAAGAATCGGACGAAGTCTCTTTCCGCCTGCACACATACTGTAATTCATTGCCTGCGCCATCGTCAGGGCAAACCCTTCTTCCTCCGGCAGCCATTTACGTATCACTTCTTCCGCATAAGCGGTTCTCTGCTGTAATTCTTCTTTAAAATTCACGTAATGTTCCATCCTCATCCATCTGGAGCATCTTTTTTTCTACTGTGTCGAGTTTGCCGCTGCAGTATTTCAGAAGCTCCATTCCTTTTTTGTATAAACGAAAAGAGTCTTCCAGTGAAGTGTCACTGCTTTCCAGTTTTTCTGCAATGACGTCAAGCTCCTGAAAGACGTCTTCGATATTTTTTTCGTTATCTGTTGTCTGCTGTGCCATTTTCCCAGTCTTCCCTTCTGATATGCCGTATCTCTGCTTCGAGTACACCGTCTGTCACATTTACTTTTACGATATCTCCCGGCTGTACCTGCTCTACAGAATAAATTCCTCGTCCCTGCTCATCAGCTACAAACGCATATCCCTGATTCAGCTTTTCCAGAGGAGACAGTCCCCTGTAGCGTTCCAGATAGATACCAAGCTGATGTCGATATCCGAGTACCTTATCCTGCATTGCCTTACGTATCCTGTTTTCGTTATCAATAAGACGCTGCCGGCTGTCACGTAACTTACCTTCCGGGTTTAAATACTGCATCCGCATCTGATATTTTGCAAGTTTCATGCGGTACAGTTCAAACTTTCCATTCATTCCACGCTCAAGGCGTTCACGCCCGTTTCGGATTTCCTGCATGATCTGCCTGAAATCATCAACGGCCAGTTCTGCTGCTGCCGATGGTGTCGGTGCACGCAGATCAGATACAAAATCAGCGATCGTAAAATCTGTCTCATGTCCCACCGCGGAGATGATCGGTGTCCTGCATTCAAAGATTGCACGGGCAACCTTCTCTTCGTTAAAAGCCCACAGATCCTCGATTGAGCCACCGCCACGTCCTACGATAATCGTATCCACGCCTGCCTGATCCAGCATATGGATTCCGTGCACGATACTGTCTGCCGCACCCTCGCCCTGAACCAGTGCCGGATACAGAATAATCTGAAGATACGGATTCCTGCGCAATGAAATGTTGCGGATATCCTGAACAGCAGCACCGGTAGGTGCCGTAACCACACCAAGTCTGTGAATATAGTGCGGAATGGGCTGCTTATATTCTTCGGCAAACATCCCCATTTCTTCGAGTTCTGCCTTTAATGCAAGAAAACGCTCGTAAAGTGCGCCTGCACCTTCGAGTGTGATCTCTTTTGCATAAAGCTGATATCTGCCGTCTCTTTCGTAAACATCCACCGCTCCGCCGACAACGACACGGTCGCCGTCTTTCATACGGAACGCAAGTCCCCTCCTGTGTCCTGCAAACATGACGCAGGAAAGCACACCAGTCTCATCCTTCAGCGAAAAATAGATGTGGCCGCTGGTGTGATATTTGCAGTTGGAGACTTCTCCCTTGACATAGATCTTCTGCAGGATAAAGTCCTGCGTAAACATATTTTTAACGTATCGGTTGATCTGTCCGACTGAAAAAATATTTTTCATTTTATTCTGCGCTTTCTTCCGGCGCTTTCTTATGGTCTTTCTTTGAAGACCGGATAATGATCTTTGCAGAATGTGTCTGACGACGCGGATGTTTCGGTTCTTCACCGGAATCTTTCCTGCCGCTGGCGATCTTGCCAAGGACACCGTTTACAAACGAGCCTGAGTCTTCACCGCCAAAAAGTTTGGCAAGCTCAACGGCTTCGTTGATTGCTACTCCGACCGGAACGTCCGCGTCCATTTTCATTTCGTAAACTGCCAGACGCAGAGCGGTCAGATCCACACGGTTCATACGTGTAGTCTTCCATCCACGGCTGTAATCATTCAGGATTCCGTCGATTTCTTCCAGATGTTCCAGAATGTGGTCGTATTTCTGCTGGATAGCTTCCTGATCTTTCTCGCTGACTTCACCTAGTCCTTCGAAATAGATGGAAAGCTGTTCCGGCATCTCGTTTTCTGTATTGAACTGTGTCATAAACAACAGTTTAAAGATATGTTCTCTCTGCTCGCTTCTTCGCATATTTCCTCCTGGGAAATGTCTGCCCACGCAGACATTCATTATCAAAACATAACTGTGCAGTACTCTCACAGTAAAGAAAAAAGGAAAGGTTTACTTTCCTTTTTCGTTCTCCATATCAACGCCTGCGATGCGGATGTTTACATCTGCAACTTCAAGGCCTGTCATATTTTCAATGGATGATTTTACTTTATCCTGAACTTTCTTGCTAACTTCAAGGATATTCTTGCCAAACTCGATGTTCAGTGTCAGGTCTACGGTAACAACACCTTCAAGGACGGTTACCTTAACACCTTTTGAAAGATTCTTGACACCAAGTTTGCTTACCAGTTCGTTTGTGATATTGCCTTCCATGGAAGCAACACCGTCTACGTCTGTCGCTGCAAGTCCGGCGATCACGGTAACTACTTCATCAGCGATCTTTACTTCGCCGATTCCTCCCACGTCCTGTAATTTATAAGTTGTTCTTTTTTCTGCCATTTCAATTCCTCCTGCGGATTTCGAATCGAATAATTTATGGTTTTAGTATATCAAATCTGGCTGCAAATTAAAAGGTTTATTTACTGAATTCTGTAAGCACCAGATCCGGATTTCTGTCTTCAACCATACCCACACTCCATGCATTGACAAACAGAAGCAGCGGATTGCCTTTCAGATCCGTGACCTTCTTCATATCTGAAGTTCCGGAAATCTTCGCCACGTCAACCTGCTCTTTGTTTGCGATCCAGCGGATGTGTTCGTATGGAAGATTCTCCAGACGGATTTCTACATTGTATTCATTTTCCAGACGATATTTCAGGACATCAAACTGAAGTACGCCGACAACACCGACGATGATCTCTTCCATACCGGTATTAAACTCCTGGAAAATCTGAATGGCACCTTCCTGTGCAATCTGGTTGATACCTTTGACGAACTGTTTACGTTTCATAGTATCGATCTGGCGTACACGTGCGAAATGCTCCGGTGCGAAAGTCGGTATTCCTTCAAAAGCAAATTTCTTACCCGGTGCACAGATCGTATCACCGATGGAAAAGATACCCGGATCGAATACACCAATAATGTCACCGGCATATGCCTCGTCTACTACGTGACGGGACTCTGCCATCATCTGCTGCGGCTGAAGAAGTCTCATCTTCTTTTCGCCCTGTACATGGTAAACTTCCTGAGATGCATCAAATTTTCCTGAACAGATACGCATAAATGCGATTCTGTCTCTGTGTGCTTTGTTCATGTTTGCCTGGATCTTAAATACAAACGCTGAAAAATCATCAGACATCGGATCGATCTCGCCCTCATCCGACATTCTCGGAAGCGGAGAAGTCGTCATTTTGAGGAAGTGCTCCAGAAATGTCTCAACACCAAAGTTTGTCAGAGCAGAACCAAAAAATACCGGTGTCATGTTTCCTTTACTTACCTGTTCCTGATCAAAATCAACGCTTGCACCATCCAGAAGCTCAATCTCTTCCATAAGCTGTTCTCTCTGATCCGGATCTACAATGTCATCAAGACGTGCATCGTCGATATCGATTTCCTCAATGACACCTTCCTTTGTTCCCTTCTGTGTATCAGAGAAAGTCAGGACTTTGTGTGTGTTTCTGTCATAAACTCCGCGGAATTTCTTACCGGAACCGATCGGCCAGTTGATTGGACATGTCGCAATTCCGAGTTCTTTTTCTATTTCATCAAGAAGGTCGAACGTATCATTTGCATCACGATCCATTTTATTGATAAATGTAAAAATAGGAATGTGGCGCATAACGCAGACTTTGAATAATTTTCTTGTCTGTGCCTCCACACCTTTGCTTCCGTCGATAACCATGACTGCAGAATCGGCAGCCATCAGTGTACGATAGGTATCCTCGGAGAAATCCTGATGTCCCGGTGTATCCAGAATGTTGATGCAATACCCGTCATAATGAAACTGTAATACGGAAGAGGTTACGGAAATACCTCTCTCTTTCTCTATTTCCATCCAGTCAGATACTGCATGGCGGGCTGTGGCTTTACCCTTAACGCTGCCTGCCAGATTAATGGCACCTCCATACAGCAGGAACTTCTCTGTCAGAGTCGTCTTACCTGCATCCGGGTGGGAGATAATGGCAAAGGTTCTTCTTTTTTCTATTTCTTTCGCATACTTAGACACGTTTTGCCTCCTGTCTATTATCCATTTTCCAATTTCTATACAACTTTTTATTCTAGTATATAGAATACCCTGATGTCAAGAAAATTCCCTGTATTTAATCGTAGATCCCTTCTGTCACGATTTCCTCTCCTGAAGTCTCCTGATCATCGTATGTAGCAGTTTCTTCCGCCTGATCCTCTGCTGCCGTTCCGTCATCCGCCGTATCTTCCGCAACAGATGTATCTTCCGAAACAGTGGTGTCTTCGCTTTCATTTAATGGTGTGATCACTATATTCTCCGGTGCGATGCCGGTCTTACGTTTTACGATATCCTCGATCTGTGCACGTCTGGAATCTTCCAGATCTGCTTCCGGTACTACCACATCCGCGGTCTCACCGGTCAGATTGACAACTGCATTTTCGAACCCTTTTGCTTCAAGAAGCATTTCTGCTGCCGCCTCTTTTTCTGCGATCTCGGTCATCTGCACCATGGTATTGACCGCTTCCTGCTTCTGGTCATCCCCTACTTCTGTGTTGTTCAGAATTGCCTGCAGATCTGCTTTGCTCTGTGAACGCACCTGTTCCCTCGAAAGCTTCGCCTGCGCCGCAAAATCCGATGCACCCGTCAGTACGGCTTCTCCCGGTGTACTGCCGTCTTCCGGCCCCTCCGCAGTTTCTGTGACACTGTTTTCATCTGCTGCTGCCGACTCATCGCTCAGATCATAATCCACCTGATCAAGAATACTGCTGCTCTCCGTACTTGCTTCTTTTTCACCAAATCCCAGATCCACATCTGCAAAGTTCAGATAACCGGCTATCGCGATCAATATCGCCAGTGAGGTGATAATGACCTGATTTTTTCTTATCACTTTTTTCAATTTTTACTCCTCATTTCATTTTTATTATTCTAATTTTATGCGCATCTATCTGAAATAATGCCATCACTGCCTGCTGAATCTTCTGGACAGTTACTGCGTTGTCTGCCCCTTCCGCCACGATCAGGACTCCCGTAACTTCGGTTTCTCCGGCACTATAAACGCCCTGTCCGCCTTCCTCCATAAGCATCACTTTTACCTTACCGACTCCTTCTGCATTTTCAAGAAGATTCTCCAGTTTTTCTTCAAGCTCTGACTTCTGCTCCTGTGTTGTCTGCGAAGCCGTAAGATGCTTTTCGCCTGCTGTGTCACTGTTTGCCTTTGATACCGGAAGTGAGATCACCATCAGAAGAAGTCCCGCCAGCAATACGACTGCCCATCTCTGCCTGTTCATTCCCTGAATCCATGATCTGACAGTTTTTTTCTTCGATTCCGAAGTTCCTGCCGAGCGCATCCTTCAGCCCCCTTTCCTGCTCCACCGTCATTTTTTCTTCTATATAAAGCACTGCCGATACCGTCTCTCCTTCTATATGTACGACTGTATCAGTCAGTTTTATTCCGCTTTTTTTGCAAAGTGCCGCGATTTCTGTTTCGATTTCCCGGCAATAACCTTCACGCAGATAAAAGTCCTGAAGATTCTCTGTTTCTTCCGTTTCGAGCGTCTGCATCTCCTGTGTATATCTGTCGGAAAAAATTTCAGCCAGTTCGCTCCCCCGCCCGAAAACGGCAAAAACAGGTGTACACAGAATATAAATCAGAAGCAGCCCCATAAACGAACGGATGTAACGCTCATATTTTGAGTCCGGGATCAGATGCAGAACGGCAGAAAAAAGAATATAAAAAACTGCCAGCGTTTTTACCCACTGATAAAAAGATTCTTTCATATCTTATGCGCCTCCTCCCACACTGGTCATCAGAATCACAAAATCCAGCATGCAAAGCACCTCCGCAGTAAAAAGCACTTTCAGAAGCATCGCACATCCTTCCCCCATGGTTGCCAGTGACTCGACGATTCTTTTATCTGAAACAGGCTGCGCCACTGCCGCAAGAAAGCGATACACAAGTGACTGCAGTCCGTAATGGATCACCGGTCCGACACCTACCGCCACAAATGCCAGAAGGATCACAACGCCCAGACAGTTGCGCACCAGCACCGCACTTGTCAGCACAAGTTCCGTCACCATATTGACTGCGTTCCCGATTCCCGGAAGCGCACCGGCTGCCTTTCCGACCATACTTCGTTTCAGAGTGTCGATAACAGGTGCCACGAGATTACGCACCACCTGAAGTCCTACAACTGCCCCGAGCATAGTCTTAAGTCCCCAGTTCACGACAGTTTTTAAAAGTTCTGCCATCCGATCCAGCATTTCTTCTTTTGACAGATGGTTAATAAGCGATAACAAAACATACATTCCGACTCCCGGAAGCAATATGCCAAGAAGAAGGCTCTGCACCAGCCAGACAAGCAAAAGCACTCCTTCATAAAAAACTGCCGCACTGGTCGTCCCCGCTGAGACAGAAACTGTCAGAAAATAGGCAGGAGCCAGCACCCGCATAAATTCCGCCATCCAGGAAAGGACATTTTGAAGTGCCCGGCTCATGCCGGAAAAAGAATCCATACAGACCATAAAAAGCAATAAATACACCACATAAAAACAAGTGTCTCCGATCTGTCCGTTATCAAAAACTGCTGCAAAATTCGAAAAAACTGCCGCGAGTAAAATCAGCAGCAGTATCCTGATATAAAGTCCTTTTTGTTTTTCAAGCTGTCCAAAAAAGATGCGGTAAAAAATCCCCTGCAGATCTTTGCCGGAAAAAATCTTCTCGCCTCTTGTCAGACTGACCAGCGTATCCGTAAGTGAAAAACTGTTTTCTCCGAGCATGTCATCCAGCATCTTTTGCACCTGCGTAAGTTCCAGATCATCGAGGAGATGTTGCATGGTATCGGTCTGAGCCATTTCCGATTGCAGGTCTGTTTCCATATTGTCGGATTGCGGATTTGTTTCTGTTTTTGCAATAATCTGCCCTGTCTCTGCACGTACACAAGCCGATGGTAATGTCCATGTAAAAGTCAGCAATAAAAGCAGCCAGATAACTTTCATGCCAGAAACTCCTGAATTGTCTCAAGCAGTGCCAGAAGAATCGGAATGCTCAGGACCATGACCGATAATTTACAAAAAAGCTCGATCTGCGCCGCAGTTGCCTGATGTCCGGCATCTTTGCAGATTCCGGCTGAAAACTGTCCGATATAAGTAATCCCCACCATTTTGATCAGCGTGTAAAAATACTCCTGATTGACAGAAATACTTTTTTGCAGATTTCCCAGTGTCTGAAAAAGGTATTCCAGTTTTCCCACGGCAAGTCCGAGAATCATAATTCCGATTCCCATCGTGATAAATGCTGTATACTCCGCACGCGTTCCTTTCAGGAAAAATCCCATAATCACACCGCACATACCAAGCATCGAAACCCGGATGATATCCATACTGCCTCCCTTCTCAGATCACAAACAGCTTCTGAATACTCTGAAACAGTTCATAAATATAGGGGACTATCCAGAAAAGAGCGATAAGAAGCCCGGCAAGACTGACCATAAATGCCTGCTCGTCCCTTCCGCTGTGTTTCAGCACCTGTGACAGAATGGAAACCAGGATTCCGACCGCCGCTATTTTGAATATTATCGTGACTTCCATTCCACGCCCCCTTTCCCCGGATTTCCTCCTACCAAAACAGAATCGCAATCATTGCACCGCCGAAAATGCCCAGACTGTGATACATTTTTTTCTTTGCCGGAGCAGTCTCCTTCGCATTCTGTATCATCCGTTCAAATTCACTTTCATAAAGTGAAAGCTGCCGAAGCTGCATCTCCCGGTCAAGATACCCAAGCCGTTCTCCAAGCTGAGCTATCCGTTCCTTTTCTTCTGCTGACAACGCATTTTCTCTGAGATATTCCATTGCACATTGGCGTACAATCCTTCCCGGATCTTCTTCCTGTCGGTTTTCCATTTTTTCAGATACTGTTTTAAGAAAAACAGCATATCTCTCCGAACAATGCATCGCAGCTTCGCAAAACGCATCCGGAAGGGAACTTCCTCCATAGCGAATCTCACCTTTCAGACAGATGATCACTTGTAAATAATCCTCCAATGCCTGTATATGTTCGGACAGTTTCCGACTCTCCTGACAGCCCATTCCGGCAGATGCAAGAAATACCAGGAATGCCCCGACAGCCCTCAGCATGGTTTCCCCTTCCCGTCCAGAATCTGTACGATCCTTCCGTTTCGTTTCTGTCTGCCAAGTATGATGTAGCGTTCAAAAACCTGCATACTTTTCAGTTTCTGAAAAAAAGGCTGCTCCATGATGTCTTCGAGTGAATTTCCATGTGCTGTTGCAAGAAGTGTGCAGCCACAGTGAATCACCGACTCCACTGCCCGGAAATCCTCCTCTTTACCAAGCTCGTCCACCGCTACGACTGTCGGTGACATTGAACGGATCAGAAGCTGCATTCCCTCTGCTTTCGGACAGCCGTCCAGCACATCGGTGCGCATGCCCACATCGTTCTGCGGAACTCCCTGATAACATCCTGCCAGTTCACCCCTCTCATCAACCAGTCCGACCGTCATTCCCGGAAGTTTCTCATTCCCGTTGCTGATCTGGCGCACCATATCCCGAAGAAGCGTTGTCTTGCCGCAGCCCGGCGGTGAGATCAGAAGTGTATGACAGATGTTTTCTTTATTTCGGATAAAAGGCATCACCGCATCCGCACACCCGAGTATCTGGTGTGCAAGCCGGACATTGACACAGGAAATATATTTGATGCTGCGGATGTTTCCCTGATCGAGAATGACCTTGCCGGTCACGCCTACACGGTGTCCGCCCTGTACACTGATATAACCCTGCCGCAGTTCATCTTCACACGCATACAGGGAATATCCACTGATGTACTCCAGTGTTTCTTTAAGATCCTGTCTGGTCACCAGATAGGGAGCATCTTTTGTACGGAGAAATTTTTCGCCGCCATCATAACAGAGAAATACCGGTCGTCCCACCCTAAGGCGGATTTCATAGATCCGCTCATAATTCTGCGCTGCTTCCAAAAGAAGCTTCCTGATATTCCCTGCAAAAAGATTCTGTACCTGTTCCGCCCTGATTGTCCTCACCTCTCTTACACATAATATATGTGAAGGATCCGAATTTAGTACGGCAACCAAAAGCTTCTGCCGGAATTTTCCTTTCAACGAAAAAACCTCCCACATTAACCGTGGAAGGTTTCTTCGTGTTATTGCTTATTATCTTGTAACTCTTACTCTGATTCTTGCAATCTTTCTGCCTGATCTCACGGTAATAGTCACTGTACCGGTTCTTCTTGCTGTAACAACGCCTCTCGAATTAACACTTGCAATTCTGCTGTTCGAAGTAGAATACGTTACTCTCTGTGTACTCGTAAGCGGAGTTAAACCTACACCCAGTGCAAGGTTCTTCCGTAATTTCAGATTGACTGTACCCGTTAATCTTCTTCTGGTTGCCTTATTTGTCACAGTGATTGCTGTTGTTGCAACATCTGTTCTCTGCACTCTTACCGTAAACTTCGCAGTTTTTCCGCTTGCAAGTTTTACTGTGATCACTGCATTTCCAGCTATTCTCTGTGCTACAATCCTGCCATTTCCGGATACTGCGGCAACTCTTCTGTTGCTGCTTCTCCAGGACACTACCTTATCGCCTTTTGCAAGACCTGAAACTTTCGCCTGGAAAGTCTGTCTCATCTTCATCGGAAGTGTTCTGTTTACCGGAACATTTAAAGTCAGAGTTGCTTTAAGTTTTGCAATGGATGCCCTTTCTTTTGCACCGCCGCATACTTTACAGGTGCGTTCTTTCACACCTGCTGCAACTGCAGTGGCAGCTTTGGTAACTTTCCATGCACCCATGCTGTGTTTACCGGTTGCTTTAATCACTTGTGTCTGTTTCTCTTCGCAGCCAGTTCTTGTACAATGACGTTCTTTTTCTCCGTTCTTTGCACAGGTTGCTGCTTTGGTAACTTTCCATTCTGTCAGATCATGACCGAGCACTGGAAGAATCTGCTCGTCTTTTTCATTACACGTGCTGCAGCTTCTTTCCTTGCGTCCTTCTTCTGTACAGGTTGCCGGGGTTTCTTTCCACTCACTCCAGTTATGATCGGTTGCCGGAATAGCATTTGTTTCTTTATAATCGCACCGGCTACAGCTTCTTACTTTACTTCCATCCTCGGTGCAGGTTGCTGCTTTTTCTACTGTCCATTCACTCCAGTTGTGCTGAAGTGCTGGGATTACCGTGTTGTTTGTCTCGTGACAAATACTACATGTATTGACAACAAGACCATCCTCCGTACAGGTTGCTTCTTTTGAAGCTGCTTCATCTTTCTGATAGTTATGCTCCGTTGTCTGAATGGATTCTGTTTCTATCTTTTTGCATATTGTACAGGTCTTTGTCAAAACACCAAGGCTTGTACATGTTGCTTCTGTAGTAACTTTTCCCTCATCAAACTTATGATTTTCGCATACCGGCTGAACAATGACATCACTCAAAGCAGTCATCGTAAAGGTAAGTGTCAGACCCTCTCTGGTAAACGGAAGACTCTCAATTTCGCCCTCATGATTATGCAGAAGCTCTACTTTCTGGTCTTCATACTGTTCCGGAAGAGTCATCTTCATCTGGATTGGTGCTGCCGGCTGAATATCTGTCGTATCCTCAGAAATTGCAGTATCTGTTTGCTTATCTACAACAGACATTGTGATATCAACCGCGATTGCATTCTCACCATACTTTTCTTTATAGCTGTTCTGATTTTCTGTACTTACATCATTGACGGAAATTTTTGCTGCAATTTCTTTTACTTCTTCATTAGCTTTATCTTTATTTACTGCAGCAGTCAGAGCGGCACCTTTGACATTTTGGTCAACTTTAACGCCTGCTGTATTCTCATTCTCTACTACAGTAGCTGCCACTGAAGTGTTTTCAATTACCTTTTCTTCTACCTGACTGATGGTATCCATTGCAGACTCATCTTTTGCCAGCTCTTTGTTTTCTACATTTGTAAGATTTTCTACTACACTGGTGATTTTTTCTGCTTTTTCTGTCTCATCCTGGCTGTTTTCAATTTCTGTCAGGGTTTTCTGTGTTTGTTCAATTGTCTGCGCAGTTGCCTTTTTAGGAAGAACTTTTGTAACATTCTCAGCCTTACAAGTCTCACAGATCTGATATTCCTTTCCATTTTCAGTATCTGTAGATTCGATTGTCTGAGTTTCTCCCCACGCATGTCCGGTTGCAGGTAAAATCTCTCTGTCCTGCTGATTGCACCGTACGCAAAGTCGTGTCCGGAAACCATCCGTCTCACAGGTCGCCGGGGTTTCTTTCCACTCGCTCCAGATATGACCAAGGGCTTTCGTAACTTCTGTTTCTCTTTCTTTACAACCATCCCGTTGACAATGGCGTTCTTTCTTTCCATCCTCGGTGCAGGTTACCGGGGTTTCTGTCCACTCACTCCAGTTGTGACCGGTTGCTTTAATAACTTGTGTCTTTTTCTCTTCACAGCCAGTTCTTGTACAATGCTGTTCCTTTTCTCCATCTTTGGTGCAGGTCGCCGGAGTTGTAATTGCCCAGTCTGTCATATCATGACCAAGTGCTTCAATAACTTTTGTTTCTTTTTCGCCACAATTGCTGCAGTTTCTTTCCTTGCTTCCTGCTTCTGTACAGGTTGCCGGGGTTTCTGTCCACTCACTCCAGTTGTGACCGGTTGCTTTAATAACTTGTGTCTTTTTCTCTTCACAGCCAGTTCTTGTACAATGCTGTTCCTTTTCTCCATCTTTGGTGCAGGTCGCCGGAGTTGTAATTGCCCAGTCTGTCATATCATGACCAAGTGCTTCAATAACTTTTGTTTCTTTTTCGCCACAATTGCTGCAGTTTCTTTCCTTGCTTCCTGCTTCTGTACAGGTTGCCGGGGTTTCTGTCCACTCACTCCAGTTGTGACCGGTTGCTTTAATAACTTGTGTCTTTTTCTCTTCACAGCCAGTTCTTGTACAATGCTGTTCCTTTTCTCCATCTTTGGTGCAGGTCGCCGGAGTTGTAATTGCCCAGTCTGTCATATCATGACCAAGTGCTTCAATAACTTTTGTTTCTTTTTCGCCACAATTGCCGCAGCTTCTTTCCTTGCTTCCTGCTTCTGTACAGGTTGCCGGGGTTTCTGTCCACTCACTCCATTTGTGACCGGTTGCTGTAATAACTTGTGTCTTTTTCTCTTCACAGCCAGTTCTTGTACAATGCTGTTCCTGTTCTCCATCTTTGGTGCAGGTCGCCGGAGTTGTAATTGCCCAGTCTGTCATATCATGACCAAGTGCTTCAATGACGTTTGTTTCTTTTTCGCCACAATTGCTGCAGCTTCTTTCCTTACTTCCTGCTTCTGTACAGGTCGCCGGGGTTTCTTTCCACTCACTCCATTTGTGACCGGTTGCTTTAATAACTTCTGTTTCTTTTCCTTCGCAGCCTTTTCGTTTACAATGGCGTTCTTTCTTTCCATCCTCCGTACAGGTTGCCGGGGTTTCTTCCCAGTCGCTCCAGTCATGGCCAAGCGCCGGAAGAACTGTCACTTTTTCTGCTTCATCCTGATGTGTCTTACATTTTTCTACCAGTTGTCCATCGTCGGTACAGGTTGGGTCTGTCTGCTTAACAGTTTCCCATACGCAGCCTCCGGCATTTATAGACACCTGACCATTCCTTGCTTCTGTCTTGATTCGGATATAGTAGTTTCTGTCCTTTTCAAGATAGCAGCTGCCTGTCGAGCACTGTACATTTTCTGTATCTTCTGTCAGAATTTCATATACAACAAAACCACCGTCTACACTAATCTTATAAAGACCGGTCGCCTCCGGAGTATATTTCAAAGTCAGGACATCTCCTATGACGGCATCTGTCCACGTCTTTTTCTCAGAAGTTTTGATGCTCTCCAGATCATCCCAGGTACCGACTTCCAGCTCAAAACTGGTGCGATATTTTCCAAGTGTTACATAAACACAGCATGTTCTACCGTTCATCCATTTTATGCTTTCAAGCTGGATAGATCTGCCCCAATAATCTGTACTTCCATAAATAATCTCTTCTGTTGTACCATCCGTATAATGTGCTCTTACCTTCAGGCCTTTCATAGGAACAAAATCAGTTTCAAATGGCATGATGGTATAATTGTCAGGTCCCGATACAACTTCCAGACCATTCACTTCCTTTTCTGCCTTTACGATGGCGAAACCATCGTTTTCGTCATTATACCATCCATTCGCAGCAATTACATATGTCTTACCTTTTTTCAGTTGTACAGAAAACGTGTTGCTGCCTTCCGCATTTTCATGGCAATCCTCTGTATACAGATTTCCATTATAAGTTTTCGGCTCAGCTACCAGAATGCCTACTGTCTGCGGATTTGTTTCCTTATATCTGCAGATATACTCTCCGTCTTCAGAAGGAGTGAAGCGATACCACTGACTTGCCTTCACCGGAACTGGATAAGGCTTTCCAGTCTCCAATTCTGTCAAAGTATTCAGACCTTTTACCGCTGCCGTCAAAACATACGGATTCCCGGCATCACCGTCATACACATCTTCCGTGGCATCGTACGCCATAACATTCAGACTGTATTCAAAATCTTCCTCTAATTTCGTTTCCTCTGTATAGCGGGATTTAAAATGATTACCATACTTATCTGTGAATAACTCTCCATTGTCTGGGAGCTCATATACTTCTGTTTTGGTATCAGTATCATTGGCAGTTTCATTATCCCCAGATTTCTTCTTATAAGTCACCTGTAACTGATAATATTTCGCCAGTGGATCAACCACAGAAGCTTCTTCTGTATTTACACCTTCCTTCGGAACCAGCTTCATATCACTGACTGAATACATCTCTGTCTTATTGAAATGCAGGAAAAATGGTATTGTCTCCTCATCATTAAAATTATATATTTCATATGTATATGTTTTTCCTGCTTCAAGCTGTACTGTCAGTAAACAGTGATTATCTTCGCTGCCATCATCATTCACCGCTACTTCTTCATATTCACTGTCATATAATGTCACACACGTGTCTACATAATCCATCCACTTTGATGTTTTTATCTGATAACATCCAGTACTCTCCGGAGTAAAAGTAGCTTTTATACAATGTCTTGTCTCAACATCATGCCTGAATGCTTCTGTACCAATAGAAACAAGTTTTTTCATCCCATCAGAAAGCTCTATATTATTGGTTACCTCTGCTTTCTGTGATTCATCAGGATCCGTCGTCGATGTGCTGTGACTGATCATCATCTGCACTTCATCTCTGGTCACAACACATGCCAGATATGTTTTTCCTTTTTCCAGGTTTACCTCATCCCAGCCAAGAAGTTCATATTGTTTTTCACCTCTATTGTAGAATCCGATGGATGCATTGACGTATTTGTCCTGTCGATCGCATACATACATTCCACTCTCATTCGGGGTAAATAAATAAAACTTCCTGTTTCCTGCCGTATTCTGTAAAGGAATCCATTCATCTTCTTTTAATGTAGTAAGTTTATCCTGACCAAGGAAATCTGCCGTAATCTCTGTAGATTCCACAGGAATATCTTCCATGTCCTTCGCAATTGCGCTTCCTGATCCCACGCTGACACTGAGATACGGTGTTACTGTCCAGGTACCCGCAAACAATGTATTACCCTCTGCAACACTGTCATCGCCTTTTTCAACCTTGTAGTTAATATTATAACCATTTACAGAATCACATCCTCTGGCAGTTCGGGACGTCTCATCACTGTATGTGATTTCTGTTTCCATATCTCTTACGTTAAACGGATCGATACCTGCAATGTAATTGGTTTTACGTGCATTTGCCTTAAGACTTGTCGGTCTTGTCAGCCTAGATACAGAAACTTGCATTTCTTTACAATATTTATCTGTATGAACATACAGATAATAAGCCGTTCTTTCCTGCAGATTTGCATAGCAACTGTACTTGTCTATAGAAGTATCGCGCACTATGTCACCATTTGCCATATAAAGCTCTGCATCTGACAACGGAATATTGAACCGGAATTCATAGCGTCCGTTTTCGTTTGCACTGTATTTTAATAAAAATTTGCCCTTATTTTTAACCCATGTCATAAATACTTCACGATCAAGGTGTGCGTCCTTGCTGCTCTCCATAGATTTCAGAGTCAGCGGAATTACCTCATCAGCAAATTTACCACCAAAAGATACCCGGAAATAATAAGTGCCTTCCGTCATTTCATCCTGTGCTACTTCCTGGTACTCTCCGTCCTCACCCCGTCTGTAAATGTCATAATTCAGACATCGGTCATTATCATCCATATTATCTTTCAGATCAAATTCGCGTGTATCACCATTATCATAAGTAACCCTGACTTTAAGTCCATCAAGATCCGGTGATTCAATACCTGCTATAAACTCAGGTTTTTCCGGCGCCCATGACTGAAGTTCTACTTTTTCTACTGTTGAGATTTTGGAAATATCAACATTGATTATTGAAGGATCATCCACCCATTTCGCATACCAGCGCACCAGATAAGTTCCCTCATTCAGATAATAGCTGTATGAAGATGCTTTTTTTATTTCAACATCCTGCAGTTTTCCATCCTCAAGTTTTTTCCAGTTAGCTACTACCGTTTCATCAAAAAGTGTGTTATTTTTCCGCAGGAATTTCATCTGGTAAACACCTGCTTTTTCAACCTGCAGCGCATACCAGACCATATTGTCTGCACCGGCACTTGTACTATAATCATATGAGCCAATCTGAATATTTTCATTTCTGCCAAGAGTTAATTGCGGGAAATCCTCTGCTGTTACACTTTTAACAAAAAATGTCACTTCATTACTTTCACTAGCTTTATCTGAATTCTGATCTTTCGCTACAAATTTAAGTGTATATGTTCCCTCCGGAATCGAAATCTCATTTTCATTTTCGTCTGTAAATGTAAATAGCTTGCCCTCGGCATCCCGAATCTGTGTCTCGATCTCATAACCGTAATCAACACTGGTACGCTCTCCCAAAACAGGTTTTATACTTGACTCACTGCCGTCCGCAAATGTCATTTTGAGTTCACCCTCAGGTACTCTGCCATGTACGCTGAGATCATCCACACCAATACGTCCGGTAATTTCATCACTGGTAAAAGAAATCCCTGTAAGAGAAACATCACTGATTTGAAGATCCATGGTGTTTTCGTATCCGTCCTGATCTTTAATATACACATTTCCACTGAAACCTACATAATATGTACACTCTGCTTTAAGACTAAAAACAACATAATCTCCATCTCTCCAGTTGCTCTCTTCTGAATATATCTGATTTATACTATCTCCATTTACTTCATATACACGCACGGAATTAACCGGCCAGAAACGATACTTTGTTGTTTTCGCCGGCGTAAATGTGTACCACGCATATTCCTTCTTGGGACTGCTGATGTTTTCATTCAGCCCTTCTGCTAATTCAGGGAAACTGGATAGTTCCGGCTTAGATATGGTAATTTCATATTCTCCGTCAAGTTTCTGACCATTCTGTGTAAAATACAGTTTAAAGGTACCTGTTTCCCACGGCACTGAACCGGGGTCATATTCCTTCCGTTGAGATTCATCTGAGACATCTGCGTTATAAAAGCGATAACTGTACAGATTCCCTCTGGAATCATACAATTTCATATTATTTCCGAATGTAACTGTTTCGGATTCTCCATCGTTATATTGGATCGTCAGTTCTGCTCCTGATAAAAACACATCGTCTAACCTGTAAATAAAATCTTTTTTTACATTATCCATATTGGCCGAGACAGAAGTACTACCATCCAGTTTTGTAACCTTTATGGACTCATCCCACACATAGAACACAAAGTAATATGTCACATCTTCTTCAAGTTCACAAACAGGACTGCTTTGCTCCATCGTTGTATAGCTTCCATCTTCATTTTTCTTTTTGACAGTCATTCCTCTGGAATCATAATCGTCATAGATAAATGACCATGTTCCGGAGCTTGTCGGAACAAATTTGAAAACATCTTCCGACTCATAATGATTCAGCTCTGTGTTCTCACCTTCACTGAGTTCGCCCATGTATCGATCCATCGTTTCGGGTGATACAGGATTTATCGTTACTTCATTACTGTAAAACAGGGTATTATCCTCTTCGCTTCCTGTTACATACTGAAGTGTATACACACTTTCTGCGAAATACTCCTCATCTGCATTAGGCTCATCAATATCTATTATTTCTCCATTTCTTTTCCAGACAGGAGAAATTGAATTTCCATATGAATCAATTGTTGTATATCCCGCCCAGTTATTGGCATTATAAAGCTTTTCCGTACCATCTGTATAAGTTACTGTCATTTCACAATTTCTTAATACAGATGCAAAATTGTCGAAACCTGCAACAGGACTATCCTGTGAAAGAGATACAGAAATATTCTCTATAACCGGCTGCTTTTTGAAATTAATCTGCAGACTTCCCAATTGATCATTTATATTTCTTATGCAGAAGTAATATGTAGTTCCTGCCTGCAGGGTATGTGCCAGGCGAAAATCCAAGCTGTTGTTTCCATCAGCCTCATCATTGGCATCATCATTCCAATCTATTCTCTCTGTATCAATATCCGTTACATCCCGTTTATCAAACAGAAACACTTTCGGATCCAAACCTTCGCTTATCGAGGAAATCATATAAGTGCCTGTTTCTTCCGGTGTATAATCATACCAGAACTCTTTAACCGCTTCTGTCACCTCTACGGTAGAGGTTTCCCCCACCTGAAGATGTAAAATATCCTCATCTGCCGGAACTAACGAACTTTCTTCTGAAAACAGTGCCGCTTCATCTGTGGTTTCCACTGAAACTTCGTTACTGTCACCAAAAGCTTCCTCGTTCGAGTTCTCTTCTTCCTGTACTTCCACCTCATCCGGTGTCTCCTGTACAGCGCTCTCATCTGTCGCTTCATCCGCAGAAAAATCTATTTCTGCTTCATCACTGTCTGAGAATTCTATATTCTCTTCTTCCTCAGCAACAGGCTGAGACTCTTCTTCTGCCTGTGTACTGACTTCCTCTTCCACTATCGGTTCCGAGGAAAAATCTGCGCCACTGGCAACCATCGCAGTGCTGTCCAGACTCGTAACAGTCATCGCGATCGCCAGCAGCAACGCAAGGCGTTTTCTCTTCATACACTTGTACCTCCTTTTTGTTAGAAAAACTCCAATTTTATTATACAATTTGTTATTATTTGTGTCCATCATGTCATATTTCACAATCTTTACACACTTCTTTTGTAGAATTTGTACAAGCATCTCTTTCCTGTCAACTTTTACCCAAAAAGAAAAACCTCCCACATCAACTGTGGAAGGTTTCTTTTTCCATCGCGATTCCCATTCCCAGTATGCACCAGAACATCGGTGATACTGCCAGGTTGGAATCATTTGTAAGCCCCATGATCAGGAATCCCATCACACTCAGAAAGATTCCTGTCCGGAATATTGATTTTTCTTTATTTGTTTCTGTTTTTCTGTTTCGTAATGCCGTTATCATATAATGCAGGAAAAAGATCAGCAGACAGATCACCGAAAAAACTCCTGTCTGCAAAGCACTTTGCAGATACATACTGTGTGCTTTTGTCGGAAGCTGCTGATACATGCTCAGTGCAGTATTGGCTTTCATCACATAATCCGTCTGCGGAAACTTCATGATAAATGTGTCCGGCCCGCTGCCCCACAAAACAGTTCCTGATAATAAGGGAATCGTTCTGCTCCATATATATCCTCTGCCTGACAAAATACGTTCATATCCTTTGAGAACTGCCGGTGCATTTTTGATCTCATCAATTTTTCCATATTGATTCATAAAGACGTATCCGTCTGCGGAATCTTCCTTATAGAAATCCCAGGTCATTTCACCGTCATATATTGCCAGATACTGTGCATTGTTGTATCTGTAGGCATCAAACGTCAAATCACCAAATCTTTCATCTTTAAATATGAAGCACTGGTTCTCGCCGTTCCAGAATGCATCCTGCATTTTTCCTTCATTGACCTGCGCCTTCAGAGTCTGACCCATCTCTGTCTTTTCCGGAATCAGTTTCAGGGAGTTTCCTTTATATTTCAGGCTCACTCCGTCTGCTTCCATATTAATTTCTTCAAGTTCGCAACTCTGCTTCTGTCCTGTTTTAATCAGTGCATTCGAAAGCGCATGATTGCTGAGCTGATCATAACCAATTAAAATACCAGTCACTGCCAGAAAGCATATCCCGACAGATATCCATCTTTTTTTCGCATTATCTTTCTGCGTCATAAATACGGCCGCCAGCAGGGCAAGAAATCCGCATACAAGAAATCCAGCTCTTGATCCGCTTCCATACAGACATACCAGCATTACTGCGATCAGTATTATACCACCGATTCTGCTGACCATTTTTTTTGCACGCAATGTTATTGCACAAAGTAACGGAAGGATCAGTACCAGATACATTCCTGCATAGTTTGGCGTATAGGATGCCATATATACAGAAGACCGGCTGTTTTCTTCATATGTAAACCGTAATGTACCCTGTACCGAAGAATCCATACCAAGAGTCAGAAATGTCTTTCCTATTCCCGAAGAAAAGAAATCTTTTCCGACAAACTGCGTGAGTCCAATAAGCCCCTGTACTGCCGCTCCGACAGCCATAGCAACACAGAGGATACGAATATCTTTAACAGACTGCACGACCTGTACACAGTAAAACACTGTCACCAGATACCCCAGAAGCACCCAGACTGACTCATACTGCTGCCACATACCTTTCAGAGAAAGATCTCTGTCAGCCGAAAATACGGTAGACAGAATTGTCAGAAGTCCGTATATATAAAGCGGTATAAACAGTTTCCAGTGTTTCAGCCTGATTCCCCGGATCAGTACTCTGTCCAAAAGTACGACCAGCATCCAGACCACAAGCACCAGAAATACGATGCTTTTTGCATACATAAAAAAATCATACTGGAAGTTTCCATCTGCAAACCAGGAATATTTTCCCAGTGTAACGGACACCTTCCTGCCCATGGCAACCAGCGGCAGAACCGCCAGTGCCATGATCAGTGGTAAGAGATCCCATGGGATCTTTTTTGTTTTTTTCTTCATTATTTTGTTACTTTTACTCTGATTCTTGCAATTTTTCTGCCTGATTTCACGGTAATAGTTACTGCACCGACTCTTCTGGCTGTAACAACACCCCTCGAATTAACAGTCGCTATTCTGCTGTTCGAAGTAGAATACGTTACTCTCTGTGTACTCGTAAGCGGAGTTAAACCTACACCCAGTGCAAGGTTCTTCCGTAATTTCAGATTGACTGTACCCGTTAATCTTCTTCTGGTTGCCTTATTTGTCACAGTGATTGCTGTTGTTGCAACATCTGTTCTCTGCACTTTTACCGTAAACTTCGCAGTTTTTCCACTTGCAAGTTTTACTGTGATTACTGCATTTCCAGCTATTCTCTGTGCTGCGATCCTGCCATTTCTGGATACTGTGGCAACTCTTCTGTTGCTGCTTGTCCAGGACACTACCTTATCGCCTTTTGCAAGACCTGAAGCTTTCGCCTGGAAAGTCTGTCTCATCTTCATCGGAAGTGTTCTGTTTATCGGAACATTTAAAGTGAGCGTAGCTTTCAGTTTTGCAATGGATGCCCTTTCTTTTGCACCGCCACATACTTTACAGGTGCGTTCTTTCACGCCTGTCGCAACTGCTGTTGCAGCTTTGGTAACTTTCCATGCACCCATGCTATGCTTGCCGGTTGCTCTGATTTTCTCTGTAATGATTTCTCTGCACGCTTCACAGATTTTTGTTTTTTCTCCTTCTTTCGTGCATGTTGGAGTTTTTGAAATCATCCATTCCCCAAACTGGTGTTTTTTGCATATCGCATGCACGATCACATCACTTAAAGAAGTAATCGTAAATGTCAGAACTGCGCCTTCTCTGGTAAATGCCAATGTTTCAATCTCACCGTTATGATTATGCAAAAGTTCTATTTCCTGATCTGCATATTGTTCCGGAAGGGTAATCTTCATCTGAACCGGAACTGCCGGCTGTACATCTTCAGTTTCCTTTGATATTGCATTGTCTGTATTTGCCGCATCTACCACTGACATGGTAATGTCTACTGCCAGCATATTGTTGCCATATTTTTCTTTATAACTGCTCTGATTTGCTGCACTTACATCATTGACAGAAATTTTTGCTGCAATTTCTTTTACTTCTTCATCAGCTTTATCTTTGTTTACTGCTGCTGTGAGAGCTGCACCTTTGACATTCTGGTCAACAGTAATGCCCGCTGTATTGTCATTCTCTACTACGGTAGCTGCAACTGAAGTATTGGCAATTACTTTTTCTTCAAGCTGATTGATTGCATCCATTGCGGAAGCATCTTTTGCAAGATTTTTGTTATCAGCTTTGGTAATCTCATTCACTGCATTGTTGATTTTTTCTGCCTTTTCAGCCTCGTTCTCCGTATTTTCAATTTCGGAAAGAATTTCCTGCGCTTTTTCGACTACATCCGCAGTTGCTGTCAGTGGCAGAATCTTGATAATGTTTTCTTCTCCGCACACTTCACAGATCTGATATATCTTACCATTCGTCTCATTTGTAGATTCTACCGTCTGCTGAGTTCCCCAGCTATGACCTGGTGTCTTAATAATACCAGTATCTTCTGCATTGCAGCCGTCACGGGCACACTTACGTATCTGCTCGCCATTCTCTGTACATGTTGCCTGTTTTGTTGTTGTCCACTCGCCCCATGCATGATCAAGTGCCTGAATGACTTCTTTCTTTCCTACTGCTTTGCAGACTTTACATTCCTGATGCCTGCGTCCTGCTTCTACACACGTCGCTTCTTTATCTGTTACCCATTTATAGTCATGTATATTAGTCGCCGGAATTTTTTCTTTAACATTATTTCCGCACTTACTGCAAACTGCTGTTTTTTCTCCGTCTTCTGTACAGGTCGCCTTTTTTGTTACTGTCCATTCACCGGTTATTTCATGACCCGTTGCCGGAATAACAGTTTCTACAGTATCTTCATGTTCTGTGCATTTTTTTACTATTTTTCCATCTGTGGTACAAGTCGGCTTTGTATTTTCAACAATCTCCCAGTTACAGGTATTTTTGACAGACAAAGTAAAGATATTTGTATATGCCCATAAGTATGCGTCATAAAGAGTTCCACTGAAACCGACATAATACGTAGTGTCCGCTGAAAGCGAAAATCCATCAATACTATTCCCCTCAGCCCGGCTCATCATATCTCCGTTCTCATAGAATATATTTAACACATTACTAGGAATGAAACTATATATACCGTCTTCCTTCGGTATAAATTTGTACCACGCAAATACATCTTCCGGACTGGAAATGTTTTCATTTTTACCGATTTTCAGCTCCTGCAAAGCAGATGGATCCGGCTTGCTTACTGTAACTTTATATTCTTTATCACTGACAATTTCCTCACCATTCAGATAAAAGAGAAGCTTGTACTCGCCCACATCATATCTTCTGGATCCGGCATTATCCGGATCGTCGCCATAATCTATTTTATAAGAAAATTCATTTCCATAAGTATCGTACACACTTCCACTATATGCAAATGTCAGGGTTTGTATTGTATCATCTTCGTATTTGACGGTAAGCTGACAGCCTTCCGCCATAATATAATCCATATTTGCATAGAAATTTGTTCTGGCATTTGACATATCTACTGTTACAGAGTCTACGTCCACTACCCGTACAATGTTTTTAAGAGTCTTTCCACTGCTTCCCAAATCACAATAATACGTTGCACCTGCTTCAAGCTCAAAAGTATTCGTTCCTGCTTTCGTCTGCTGTACAATACTATAGCTTCCATCATCATTACGTTTTTTTACTTCAGGAGTCTTAATCGGATTTTCAGTAAACAAAAATCTCCATCTGCCGCTCTCTGGCGGAACAAATCCGTATATTTTCGCAAATTGCAAATATTTTGAACTGCAATTTTCAGGAGTCAGAAATCCGTCAAAATTATCCGTTTCTATTACAGAAACACTTTCAATTGTTATCGGTTCACTTGATATTTCAGGCTCTGTCTCATCGCCGCCATATTCCGAAGTATCCAGTACATATCTCAGTGTGTATGTTCCTTCGTCAAAGTACCGGTTTCCGTATCCAAAATCCTGCTCTGCACCATCTTTTTCCAATATCGGACGAAATATATAGCTATAGCTGTCACTGGTTTTCCCATACCACAGCTTGCTCAGTGTTTCTTTATTTCCGTCTGCATAAGACATTTCAATCTGTGAGTTATAAACTACATTCGTAGCATCATCAAAACCGGCAATAACTTGTGTCTTATCTGACGTTAATGCAATGGATTCTACTGAAGGTGCCTTCTGAAGCGTTACCTGGTAGGAATATTCGCCCAGCTCTGGCTGCCAGTTCCGTGCCATATAATAATACGTATAACCCTTTTTTAATTTCCACAGAATTTGTAAGCTGCCATAACTAGTGCCAGTCTTTATCCTGTCCTTAGAATAATCCAGTGCTTCACCGTTTTTGCATTCATACAGATCCATCATCGGCCGTACACTGAGATCATTATTCTCTGTAGTAGCCTGCATCAAATAATATCCTGTTTCTTCCGGTACATATGAGAACCATTCTTCCTCATTCCAGCTCTCACTTTTAAAATTTACCGAATAACTTTTTCCAAGTTCAAGTACTGTTGCCTCTTCCTCATTTCTTTCCTGTACTGAAATATCCGCATTTTCCTCTCCGACATCAAAGACATCTTCTTCCGAAGCCTCAGCGGCCTGTACTTCCATCTCATTCGGTGTTTCCTGTACTTCAACTTCCTCTGATGTGTCTTCGGTATCAAAAGTATCTTCGGTCACATCAGCATCAGATATTTCTACAGCCTCATCCTCCTCGGCTGCCTGCTGAATATCTTCTTCAGCCTGTTCCTGGTTTTCCTCATACACCACTGGTTCTGAGGAAAAATCTGCACCGCTGGCAATGATCGCGCTGCTGTCCAGACTTGTGACAGTCATCGCCATCGCCAGCAAAAATGCCAGACGTTTTCTCTTCATACGCCCATACCTCCCTTTGAGTTATAAAAAATCAATTCTATTATACAATTTCTTATAATCTGTGTCCATCACAACATAAATTTCACCATACAGAGAACCTGCCACTGGCAGCTTCTCTTGCATACTTTGGCATAAAAATGCCCCGCAGTTTTCGCTGCGAGGCGTTTCATTTACGGAAGCTGTACATCGACATGTTCCCACCGTAAATCAAGAGGATCCTGCGACCATATGGCGCCACTGTAATCTTCCCCAAGATCTAAAAGTATGTAGGAACCTTCATCCAGTGAAATCGTCCGCAGATCTCTCGAAAGCCCCTCTCCTGTCCATTTGATGTAGGCCTCCCGAAGTACCCACTGGGTAAAAAAGGCTTTTTCCGGCTCATCTGCATCCAGGATCTCCCGGATCATATCCTGTGGAACCATCCGTTCCAGCATCCGCTCATAATTTGCCTTACGGTGCTGCTGCACATCAATTCCCACTTCCTGACCGGCAAGGATGCACATTACGTACTTACCGGAATGGGTAATGTTATAATGAATCTTCGGCTGCAGGCTTAAAAATGGTTTTCCGTGCTCTCCCGTCGCCCTTGGCTCTCTCGAAAGTTTCAATCCGTATTCCTGCAAAAGCCCTGTCTCAAGAAGCTTTTCTCCGATCATATGCTCCATGTTTTTGTGTTCGTACTGCTGTGCAACCTCTGTAAAATAAATAACCGCCTTCATACTCCAGCCTCCTTTAGGAACCGGGACGGTTCCCGTTTCTTCTCATACTGCTGTCTTACGTAACACAGAGTCAGCTCTTTTCTGGCGCGTGTCATGCCAACATAAAAAAGTCTCCGTTCTTCCTCGATTGCCGCTTCCAGAACAGCTTTTTTGTATGGCATGCTTCCTTCATTTACATTGAGAATGTATACCCTGTCGTATTCCAGTCCCTTGACTCCGTGAAGAGTGGAAATCAGAACGCCCTCCCGTTCTTTTTCCTGTTTGCGCGCCTGTTCTTCCAGCTTCTGTGTATAATCCTCTATGTAATCTTCCCATTCTTTCAGGCTGTCCATGCCCTTCGTACTCTCGGTCAGCCGATCCAGAATTTCACTCAACTCTTCTGGCTTTATTTTACGATACTCTGCATATTCACGCAAGTATTCTTCATATCCCATACCTTTTCTGATAAAATTTATCGCCGCATATGGTGCCAGTCCTTTCAGAATCCGCAGGTGCGTCTCCAGTGTAGTAAGACGGTCGCACATCCAGTCTTTATCCTTGTAATATTCTTTTAGCTGATCAAAAGATATTTCCGGTGAAAGTGACAGGGCATCTCTCGCTATATACCGGTTCGGACGGTTCATAAATTCCAGAAAATTTTTCCTGCTTCTGTCCCCGTTTGCAAAACGCATATAAGCAAGCAGATTCCGACAGATCCAGTGATGAAAAAGATTCGGCAGTTTTTCTTTCATATAGAATGGCACCTGCCGTTCCATCAGCGCTCCGACCAGCCCTTCCGCCTCCTGATTGGTCCGGAGAAGAAGTGCCGTATCTTTCAGATCATCTCCCTGTTCCATCCTCTCACGAAGGCGCGCGACCACAGACAGATATTCTTCTCGCGGATTCTGGTATTCACTTATGGTCACTTCATTTCCTTCCTGATTCGGTGTCGAAAGATTCTTCTGAAATCTCTTTTTATTTGATCCGATCAACAGAAGTGCCGAAGCAAGGATTCTGCCGCTGCAGCGGTAATTTACATCGAGCGTAACTGTCTCAGCCTCCGGGTAATCTTTCGTAAAATTAAGCATGATCTCCGGTCTTGCCCCACGGAAATGATAGATGGACTGATCATCGTCCCCGACAATAAAAAGATTGTCCTGCGGTTTCGCCAGCATCCGCATAATGTCATACTGAAGCTGATTGATATCCTGGAACTCATCGACCAGAATATACTGAAATTTTTTCTGCCATGCCGCCAGAATGTCCTTCCTCTGAACAAAAAGCTCATAGCAGTAGAGAAGCATATCATCAAAGTCCAGCTTGCGTCGTGCCTGACATGTCTGACAATAACCGCTGTAGATCTGCCGGAATACTTCATCCGGACAACAGGAAGAATAATAGTGTTCCAGAGAAATCCGATTTCCTTTGACCACGCTGATCTCTTTTGCAATTTCTTCCGGAAAGTCACCTTCTTCTGCCAGATCTCCACCATAATTCAGAATCAGCTCTTTTAAAATTCCGGACTTTTCTTCTTCGGACAAAATATTGGCTGCAGTAAATCCATATGCCTGTTTCAGGATTCCATAAAACACTCCATGGAACGTACCAAACGTCACCCTTGTAGCAGATTGTCCGGTAAATTTCAGAAAGCGCTCTTTCATTTCCTTCGCTGCGGCTCTGGAAAAAGTCACTACCAGAATGTTTTCCGGCGGAATCTGACCCTCACCTGTCATATATGCAGTTCGCTCTACGATTACGGAAGTTTTCCCCGAACCGGGGCCTGCCAGAACCATCATCGGTCCTGACAGGTGGGCGATTGCCCTTGATTGAGATGGATTTCGTTTCATATTTATCAGCTGAGCTTTTCGATAGCTGCCTTTACACGTTTCAGTGTTTCTTCTTTGCCGATGATTTCCATGATCTCTGTAGCTCCTGCCGGTGTCATCTGTTTGCCGGATACTGCTGTACGCAGAGGCCACATTACATAGCCGTTCTTGTAGCCTTTTTCTTTTACAAATGCACTTAAAGATGCAAACAGTGGATCATTGGTATAATCTTCCTGTGCTTCCAGAACCGGAAGTACTTCTTTCAGGACAGCAAGAGACGTTTCTTCGTTTGTTTTCATTTTCTTGTGACAGTACATTGCGGAATCGTATTCCGGTACTTCTTCAAAGAAATCAATCAGCGCCGGGATATCCGGGAATGTCTCGATTCTTGTCTGAACCATACCTGCGATCTTGCGGAAGTTGTAATCTTTCTTGAGGACTTCTTTCATGTATGGAAGTGCTCTCTCATAGAATTCTTCCGGATCCATTTTCTTGATGTATTCGCCATTCATCCAGCGAAGCTTGGTGATATCAAATACAGCCGGTGATTTGCTGATGTGATGATAATCAAAAGCTTTGACCAGTTCCGGGAGGGAGAAGATCTCACAGTTGTCCTGCGGGCTCCATCCGAGAAGTGCAACAAAGTTTACGATTGCTTCTGTCACAAATCCCTGCTCCAGAAGATCCTCATAGGAAGAATGTCCGGAACGTTTGGACAGCTTCTGATGCTCTTCGTTTGTGATCAGCGGACAGTGTACATAGACCGGAATATCCCATCCGAATGCTTCGTAAATACGGTTGTATTTCGGTGCGGAAGAAAGATACTCATTTCCTCTGACTACATGTGTGATTCCCATAAGGTGGTCGTCTACAACGTTTGCAAAATTGTAAGTCGGGTATCCGTCGGATTTGATCAGGATCAGATCCTCCATCTCCTCGTTATTTACAGTGATATCACCATAGATAACATCATGGAAAGTGGTGGTTCCTTCTGTCGGCATGTTGAAACGGATAACATGCGGTTCGCCTGCATCAAGACGCTTCTGCACTTCTTCTTTGGACAGGTGCAGACATCTCTTGTCATAGATGGAAATTTCCTTACCTGCAACAACACGTTTCATGGATTCCAGTTCTTCCGGTCCGCAGAAGCAATAATAAGCATCCCCCTGCTCGATAAGCTGTTTTGCATATTTCAGATAAAGGCCGGATGCCTGTCTCTCACTCTGTACATATGGTCCGACACCACCGTCCTTGTCCGGTCCTTCATCATGAATAAGTCCGGTGTTTTTCATGGTACGGTAGATGATATCGACTGCACCTTCCATATAACGCTCCTGGTCGGTATCCTCAATACGGAGGATAAAATCTCCGTCCTCGTGTTTTGCAATAAGATATGCATAGAGTGCTGTACGAAGATTGCCGACGTGCATTCTTCCTGTCGGGCTCGGTGCAAATCTGGTTCTGATTTTTGTCATCGTTCTTTCCTTCCTTTCAAAATGTAAAACCCCTGAGACACTGCTGCCTCAGGGAATACTTTAAAACTTATGCTTCAATACCTCTGCCTCTGAGATATTCGATCACATCTCCCACAGTTGCCAGCTCTGTAAGTTCTTCGGCAGGTATCTCTATATTGTACTCATCCTCAAGAGCCATTACCAGTTCAAAAAGGTCGAGAGAATCTGCTCCAAGATCATCTTTAAAAGAAGTGTCTGCGGTAATCTCACTTTCTTCGCAGTTTAACTGCTGCGCAATCATTTTTCTCATTTCTTCTAACATTGCTTTTCTCCTTTATCAAGTAACTTATCTCTGCTTTGATGTGCAAAGTATATATTCTGGAAAAGTATTTGTCAATAGATTTTCCAGATTTTAGAGAAGCCTTTCAGGCTCTTTAAACTTAATCTGTCTTGCCACGCTTAAGGCAAGTCCCATCTCCGACATCAGGAACACGATGGAAGTACCTCCGTAACTGACGAACGGCAGTGTAACACCGGTATTCGGCATCAGATTCAATACAACCGCAATGTTAAAAATAACCTGCAGTGCAATATGTATAAAAATACCGCTGACCATCAGCGATCCAAACAGATCCGGTGCATTCTGTGCGATAAAAAACAATCGATACAGAAGGTATGCAAACAACAGTAAAAGAATAATTCCACCAAGGATGCCAAGTTCCTCACATACGATTGAAAAGATCATATCATTCTGTGCTTCCGGTACGCTTCCGAGCTTCTGGATACTGTTTCCGAGACCACGACCGAGAAATCCGCCGGAACCGATCGCATACAGTGCCTGAATCGTCTGATAACCATCACCCGATGCAAAATCCTCCGGATGTAACCATACCAGAATACGGCGCAGACGGAAACTGGAACTCGTCTCGAGAGAAGAGCTTAAGATCATAACAAAAATAATAATCAGCACAATACCTACTCCTGCCGCGATCAGAAAAGGTTTCACCTTTGGATGCGCAATGAAGATCAGTCCCATCGTGATGCAGAAAATGATGATCGCGGTACTTAAGTTATCGGTACATGCATATGCCAGAAATGCAAGTGCACTTCCGCTTCCTGCGAGGATCATAAATGCCTTGAGTGTTTTAATATTCCTGCCCATATTGACGATCATATAGGACAGGCACACAATAACTGCAATCTTTGCAACCTCGGATGGCTGAAAGGACAGAGGGCCGAGATTCAGCCAGCGCCTTGCACCATTCGCCGTTCTTCCGAGAGGTGTCTTAACCAGCATCATCAAAATAGCTGCCATTCCGTACAGCACCCCGGTAAATTTTGTCAGAATATGATAGTCGATCTGCGAAATTCCAAGTGCTATGATAATACATCCAAAACTGATTGCCGCCTGTTTTTTGAAGTAATACATGTCATCACCGTAATTCAGCTCTGCCATGTAGGAACTGGTACTGTAAAGCATGACCAGACCAAAACATGTCAAAAGAATGATAACAGCGAGAAGACTGTAATCATAGTAATCTGTTTTCTTTTTTGTTTTTGGTTTTTTAACTGCTTTTTTTTCTCTGCTCATAATGTACAGTATAGCAGACTCCTTTTCTAACCGCAAGAAAAAACAGGGAAACGGCACACAATCCGTTTCCCTGTCTGTCACATCATTTTTGATTATTTGTCGCTGTCGTTATCGATGGCTGCTGTCTCGATCACAAACTTGACATTTCCATCCATGCCGGTGGATTTTCCACTGAAGGAAGTGTAAGCATTGTCATCGGAACGGATCGCATCGAAGCGGTCCATAAGATCCTGAAGATCATCTTCTACAAGATCAGACAGTTTCTTAATACCTTCGTCGTCAAATTTCTTGGTTCCGTCTGCCAGCTCTTTTGCTCCATCAGAAAGACTCTTGATACCATCCTTAACCTGTGTGCTTCCGCTGCTTAGTGTAGCAGTTCCGCTTACAAGCTGCTGTGCACCGGATGCAAGCTGTGCCGCACCACTTGTCAGTGTACCGCTGTTTGCTGAAAGCTGGGATGCTCCGCTTGTCAGCGTACCGCTGTTTGCTGAAAGCTGAGATGCTCCGCCTGTCAGTGTCTTGCCACTTGTCTCAAGCTGTGTTGCACCTCTCTTGATCGTCCTGTTGTTCCTTGTAAGCTGTTTTGCACCGGAAAGAAGCTGGTCGATACCTTTCAGGAGAGTGGATTTATAACCAGTCTGTAAAGCTTTTGCTCCGTCTGCCAGTTTTTTTACACCTGTCTGGAGATCTGTAACATTCTTATTGTTTTCTCCCAGAATGTCCGGAAGCTCTTTTGCAAGTGCTCCAACCTTCGTCGCTACTGCACCGGCCGCAGCCTCCAGAGATGGCTGTTCCTTACTTCCGACTGTTCCCATCGCCTGCAGTGTCTGTGCTCCTTTCGCCAGTTTCTGCGCATCTTCACCTTCAACTAACGTGGTAAGACCTGCATCAATTTTATCTAGTTTCGCCTTGATTGTCGCCAGATTTGCTGCTGTCTGTTCATCATTCTGTTTCTGTGTATCATCCGCATTCAGTGTTGCAAGACCGCTTTCAATCTGAGACAAACCGCTCTGAAGCTGTGCTGCGGCATCACCAACTGCAGCAGCCTGTTCACTCTGTGAGCTGACTGCTCCTGCTGCCTCCTGTACGGCTGCTGCCTGCTCATTCAGTCCGGAAACCTGACCGGCATGTGCTTCCAGACTTGCCACACCGCCCTGTGCGGTAGCCACACCACCGGAAATTGCACCGATTGCACTCTGTACTGCACTGTTTACAGCAGCTGCTGTTGCTTCATCCATGGAAGAAGTATCAATACTGCTTAAGATATCAATTGCGGAGCTTGCACTGTCCAGACCTGCTGAGATCGTACCTGCATCTCCCTGAAGAGCATCTCCTGTTCCTGCTGCCGCACTGACTGCACTTGCTGCTGCGTTTAACTGATCTGCTGCAGAAGTTCCTGCTACAGCTGATACAGAGTTTGCTGCTGCCTGTGCAGTTGCAAGACCATCTTCAATCTGCTGTGTACCTGCTGCCGGAGAACTGCTGCCACCTGGAACCATACTGTCAACCTGCTTTTTCAGGGCATCTATATTGTCTTTCGCACTTTTTACTCCCGGCATATAAGAATTAAGTAGTCCATTTGCCAAATCGCCTGTACTTTTTGCAAAGCTCTGTGTACTCTGTGCAAATGTAATGATATCACTTAAATCCTGCGGTAAAGTCTCTAAACTTCCAGCCAATTTTTCGACCAGTCCGGAAACCTTTGTATTTAATTCATCCGTGCCTTCTACCAGATCATTAATTCCCGGCGTGAACTCTTTGGCAAGACCATTCTTTAATGTCTGAATTCCTTTCTGAAGAGTAGCAGTTCCATCTACATAAGTTTTTACACCAGAAGTCAGGGTATTGCTTCCTGCTACATACTGACTTACACCACTTGTCAATGTATCTGCTCCTGCCACATACTGACTTAAGCCGCTTGTCAATGTATCTGCTCCTGATGTATAAGAAGATACACCGCTGCTGAGTGTTGACGCACCACTTGACAGTGTGCTGACACCACTTGACAGTGTTCCGATACCGGAATCAAATTCCTGATATTTCTCATCGAGAGTAGATGCACCGTCGGAAAGTTCTTTGCTTCCGTCAACCAGCTTTGTTGCTGCATCCGTCAGGTCATCCATGGAATCTTTCAGGTCATCCAGTCCGTCTACATCATCCAGATCGAGAGAATTAAGAAGATCTGTCAGAGCAAATGTAAAGGTAGAACTCATGCTGAAATCAGTAACATCTGCTTCCATTGTAAAACCTTCCGGAATATCCAGATCAATATCTTCGTCAATGCTCTTGAGATCAAGGCTGTCTGCCAGTCCCGGCATTCCGACACCGATTGCGATATTTCTCTGTCCATCGGAGAGGACTTTACCATTGTCGATCGTAACATTTGTGAAGTTATCGGTAGGAAGAATCATGGCTGTTGCCATAACGAACGGCGCATATACATCTGTTGTTTTCTTTCCTACTTTTGTTTTGTTCTTAACGTTATTTGTATAGTTTACTTCGATCTTTAAATGACCACTTTTACCGCCGAGATCACTTGGACTTACCTGTACACCGTCCAGATAATATTTGATTTCCATAGATACAGGAAGATCTTTATTCGTAGTTCCCTGATAATAAATGTCTTTGTCCTCTGTATTCCATGTCAGATTGGAACCATCCTGTTCAAAAGTCTCATCACCTTTGACATTCTTGATATCTTTCAGATCAGATTCATCACTTAAATCTCCTGCTGATGCAGAATTTTTCAGCCAGTCGGATACTGTAATATCTTCCGGTGTTCCGTCTGCTGCCGCATTTACATATACGGTCTCTTCTTTTGAAATATCTGTATCTGCCGCAAGTACCGGGCTCACACCCATTACCATTGTCATTCCTACTGCCACAGAAGCTGCCACTACTTTTTTTCTGTTTCTGTTCATGTTCTACGACTCCTTTTCCAGCCATTGGCTTCATTTATATGTTTCAATCATCATGTACGTGTTTTGTTATTTCTTATCCGGTAAAAATCCTTTGGATGTATGAACAATGATCGGGTCAAATACCATAAACATTGCCGGCAGAATCAGCAATACTACGATCGTACTGATCACCGCACCTCTTGCAAGAAGGGTACAGATGGAACCGATCATATCAACCTGTGAATAAAGGGCAACACCGAATGTTGCGGCAAAGAAACTGCATCCACTGACAATAATTGACTTCATAGAGAATTTATGTGCAATGGAAATCGATTCTTTCTTTGTCTTCCCGAGGTGCCTCTGTTTCTGGTAATTACTTGTCATCAGAATCGCATAATCAACGGTTGCTCCAAGCTGGATCGCACCGATAACGATACTTGCCACGAATGGCAGTGTAACTCCCTGATAATAAGGAATTGCCATGTTTACAAAAATCGCAAACTCAATAACTGCCAGAAGGATGAAAGGCAGTGAGATTGATTTGAATACAAACAGGATGATCACAAAGATTGCTGCCATGGAGAGGATATTTACTCTCTGAAGGTCTACGTCTGTCGTATCCTGAAGGTCTTTCATCAATGGTGCTTCACCGATGACCATAGATTCCGGACTGTAGGATTTGACGATCTCCTGAATCTTGTCAAGCTGTGCGTTACATTCATCTGTTGCTGATGAGTATTCAGAGCATACAAACTGCACTTCATAATTATCGGATTCAAGCATTTCCTTAATATTTGACGGAATCATGGATTCCGGGAAAGTCGGTCCGATCAGGGAATTCATACCCAGTGACCATTTCACTCCGTCAACTTTATCAATTTTGTCAAGCATCTGTGTCTTCTGTTTGCTGTCCAGTCCGTTTTTCAGAAGCACCATATGTACGGTACTCATATCGAAGTCTTCTTTCAGTTTATCATTGGCAACATTACTTGCCAGTGTGGAAGGAAGAGATTTGTCGATGTTGTAATAAATCTGTGTATGGTTGTTTCCGTAAATTGCAGGATACAGAAGTACAAGGAAAATAATCAGCCATACTTTGTAATGTTTTGTAATAAATCCGGAAGCTTTATCAAGACTCGGGATCAGTGCTTTGTGTTTTGTCTTCTCGATTGCTCCGTCAAATACAAGGATCATTGCCGGGAGAACAGTAACACAGCAGATAACACCGATGACAACACCTTTTGCCATAACGATACCCATGTCACGTCCGAGTGCAAATGTCATAACACAGAGTGCAAGGAAACCGGCAATTGTTGTAACAGAACTTCCTGCTACAGATTTGAATGTATCTCCGATCGCATGTGCCATCGCACGTTCTTTTTCATCGTATTTCTTCTTATAAGCTTCAAAGGAGTTCAGAAGGAAAATGGAATAGTCCATTGTTACACCGAGCTGAAGCACTGCTGTCAGTGATTTTGTAATGTAGCATACCTGACCGAAGAAAATATTGCTTCCGAGGTTATATACAACCGCAAGGCCTACGCTGATCAGGAACAATACCGGAATTACCAGTGAATCCATCGCAAGAAGCAGAACCAGAAGTGAAAGACACGCAGCAATCACAACGTAGATCGGCATCTCTTCCAGGGCAATGTTCTTGATGTCGGTTACGACACCTGACATACCACTGATGTAGCACTGCTCATTTGCAATCTTACGCATATCTGTAACTGCTTCCATCGCAGCATCAGAAGATGTCGTATTATCAAACAGTGCGATCATCATCGTTGCATCTCCAGTGAAGAATGCATCTTTGAATTTGTCCGGGATCATACTTATCGGAATGCTCAAATCTGCAACACTGTCATACCAAAGCACATCTTTTACGTGATCCACATCCTGAAATTTTTCTTTTAATGCGGCTACGTCTTTCAGGTCCATATTTTCTACGACTACCATAGAGAATGCACCCATTCCAAATTCATCCACCATGATGTCCTGACCTTCTACTGTCTCCAGAGAATCCGGCAGATAACTTAAAATATCGTAGTTGACTCTCGTTGCTGCCATTCCCAGGAATGATGGTATCAGCAGAAGCATACTGATTATTACGATCAGGACTTTATGCTTCGCAATCCATTTTCCAACCTTAATCATCATGTCCTCCTTATTGACTATCTTTCTCATTTATGACTATTAGTCACTTTTTATTCATACAGAGTTATATACCAAAACTGACCATTAGTCAATATACGTTTTGACCAATGTGTCCAAAAAATCTTTTGTATTTTTTGTAATATTGACTTTTGGTCAGTTTTGATTATAATAAATAACGAAGTTGTTTTTCGTAATTTAGAGGGAGGTTTTCTGATGGGAAAAGTAGAGTCAAATAAGAAACAGAAAAAAGATGCTCTGTTTAACACTGCATTTGAGCTTTTTACTACAAAGGGCACAAACAAAACTACGATCTCAGATATCGCAGATAAAGCCGGTGTCGCCAAAGGAACCTTCTATCTGTATTTTAAAGATAAATATGATATCAGGAATAAATTAGTTTCCTATAAAACAAAAGAACTTTTTTACCGGGCCTATCAGTCTGTCCTTGAACATGAGATTTCAGGATTTGACAACCAGCTTCATTTTATGGTTGATTTTATTCTGGACAGTCTCGAGCAGGACTACTCCCTTCTTGTTTTTATTTCCAAGAATCTTTCATGGGGCGTTTTCCAGGCAGCTCTCGATGATAAAATGCCGGACAGTGATCAGCAGTTTTATCAGCAGTATCTTGAATTAATAAAAAAAGATGGCCGTACTTACGACCATCCTGATCTGATGCTTTTCTCTGTTATTGAGCTTGCAAGCTCCACCTGCTACAGCTGTATTCTTTATCAGCAGCCGGTTTCACTTACCGAATATCGTCCTTATCTGCACCGGACGATTGATGCGATCCTGACAAGTTTTGAATCAAAGGGACTTTAATTTTCCGTCCTGCCGCGCTTTTTCCACAAGTTTTCGGTTTCCTTCATTCATCGGACCGAATTTATCCACACAGCAGATGACTTCTCCACAACGATCCATGAGCTTCTGCGCTTTCACCAGATTTTCTCCTGTAATCATTTCAAAAGGTTCTTCACAGATCACTTCTGCCGCCAGCGCTTTCGCGACTTCATAATCCACATCATTTTTATGAATGATACCCGCCGCAAACGGTATTCCTGCACGCTGCAGTCTGCGGTATGTCGGTATTCCCATACCATTTCCACCGATTACAAATACCTGCGGTTTCCCCTCCGGTGCGCCCATTTCCAGACATCCGAACGAAGCATTATAACTGCCTGTCGTAATTCCGTAGAGATGATGGATATATTCTGAAGTAAAAATCTCCTCCGGTGTTCCGTATTTTTCAATCTGGTCTCCATGCACACAGATCACATAATCTGAAATCTTCTGTGCAAGATCCAGTTCATGAAGTGACATCAGTACCGCTGTATGATTCTCCAGAACCATCTTCTTTAATATAGAAAGAAGTTCCAGCTTATGACGGATATCCAAAAAAGATGTCGGCTCATCCAGAACGATGATCTCCGGTTCCTGGCAGATTGCTCTCGCAAGCAGGATTCGCTGCCTCTGCCCGTCGCTGATTGCAGTGAAATCACGGTCTTTAAATTCAAGCGCATGCACCATTTCCATTGCGTTATGTACTTTTTCCCAGTCTTCTTTCGAAAGGATTCCAAGTGTTCCGGTATATGGGTACCGCCCTGTTGCCACGATATCCTCACAGGTCATCAGCTCCGGCCGGATACGCTCTGTCGTCACAACCGCAAGCTTACGTGCAACTTCTTTTCCCGACATATGGCTCATCAGCTCCTGATCAAGATAAACCGTTCCGCTGATCAGCTTTAACTGTCTCGTCAGACTCTTTAGAATCGTAGACTTTCCGGCACCGTTCGGTCCGATCAGAGTCAGGATCTCACCACGATTTAACCGGATCTCTATATCTTTGATCAGTGGTTTTCCATCATATCCCACTGTCATCTGCTCAGAATGAACAAAATATTCTCCCATCAGGCCATCCTCTTTCTTCGTATCATAATATAAATGACTACCGGAGCACCAAACACTGCGGTCACAGAACTGATGCTGAGTTCTGTCGGTGCAAACGCTGTCCTTGCGATCAGATCACAGAACAGACAGAATACAGCACCGCCAAGGAAACATCCCGGTATGATCAACAATGGTCTTGATGTTTTCATCAGACTCTTTACAAGATGCGGTACGGCAATACCCACAAAAGAAATCGGACCTGCAAAAGCCGTCACACAGGCTGACAGAACACTGGATAACAAAATCAGTGCAACGCGAAAGGCCTTGATATTGACACCCATATTCTGTGCGTAGCCTTCTCCCAACTGATATGCACTGATTGGTTTTGACATCAGAAATGTGATAAACAATGCAACAAACACCACAACTGCCATCACAGAAACATTATCCCAGCTTGTACCGGAAAAGCTTCCAAGTGACCAGTTATGAAGATTTACAATGTTGGAATCGTCTGCAAAAGTGACTGCAAAATCTGTCACAGCTGAACAGATATATCCAATCATAATGCCACTTACTACCAACATGGACATCTGCTTTACTTTCCTTGAGATCAGAAGAACAAATCCCATAGAAATCAAAGAACCGATAAATGCCGCAATGATCATGACTCCGGATGTGGCAACCATAGATTTTCCCAGAAGATAGATCATAGTAAGTGCAACAACCAGTTTTGCCCCGGAAGAAATACCAAGTACAAAAGGTCCCGCAATCGGGTTTCCAAAAAAGGTCTGCAGAAGAAAACCGGATACAGAAAGTGCACCTCCAAGTATGACTGCTGCCAGTATTCTCGGAAGCCGGATTTCCCATACAATATTATAGGCGGTCTGATTTCCTTCTTTTTGGAATAAAATCCGAAAAACATCTTTTAACGATATCGGAATGCTTCCCGAATTGATATTCCAGAATACCAGGACCAGCAAAAGAATGATCAGGACTGTAAAAGACAGCCAGTATCTGAAATGTAATTTCTTCCGCATGTTACGTTCCTCTCTTTATTTAAGCTTGTGCATATACGTCAGTGTATCCAGATCCGGATCATCTGATGTCAGCATCGTATGAATATCCTCGATCATAGTACCGAGTTCCATCGTCTCCTGAAACAGATTCTGATTGGTACACCAGACATTCCCGTCTTTGACAGCTTTAAAATCTGCCAGCAGGGAACTTTTTTCGAGGAGCTGACTGATGTCTGTCAGTTCACCGTCAATGGTACTGTTGTAGATAATATAATCGGCATCTTTGGCACCGGCATAAAACTCTTCCATCTGCATGTTCATCGTGGACAGGGAATTGTCTTCCTCCGCCCCCAGATCATTAAAAATATATTTTCCACCGGCAAGCTCGATCATTTTTGATACATAATCGCCGGATTTACGAACATTGGCAGCACCAACAGAATTAATATAGAAGAAAGCCACTGTTTTTCCGGTAGATTCACTGTCTTCGATTGCTTTCAGCTTATCTACCTGTTCCTGAAAAAGCTTATCCGCCAGATCTTCTTTTCCCAAAAGGACACCATATAGTTTCAGCCATTCTGTACGTCCGAGTGGGTGACTTTCATAACTGGAATGCTCTACCAGAACAGGAATTCCAAACTGCTCCAGTTTTTCTTTTACCTCCGGTTTGTGATAGATCATTGTGGACTCAATTGCAAGATCACAGCCTTTTGATAAAATCAGTTCATAATCCGGTGCACTGTATTTTCCTGCAAAAGAAATACTGCCATCTTCCAGAGCCTTTTTTGCCTCGTCAATATACCAGCCATCTGCATTTGTTCCGGAAAGACTGATGCTGTCAAGTCCGTCCAGCGCACAGAAAAGGTCCATTGCTGACGTTGCCACCAGATAAATATTCTGAAGAGGCTGTCTGATCACAGCAATGTCACTGTCCAGCCCATCCGGTGCTTCCTTCCCATCCGGTACGAGGAGAAACTGCCCGTCACCTTCAATCGTGATCAACGCATAACCGTCTTCATAATAATCTACTGAAAACTGATCTGCATACTGAAGTTCCAGACTGTGGTCATATTTCAGCCCTGCAAGATCCTGTTTTGTTTCTGTATCTTCTGTTGTTTCCTGCGCATCTGCTGCCTGTATCAGAACAGGTGCAGACAACAGAAGCGAAGTGCTTAAAACCGCGCATAAAAACATACGTAACTTATTTTTCATTTTTATTTATCTGCCTCTTTAATACTTGCGGAGTCAAACTGTAACGTATATTCGATTTCATGAGGAGTGCTCATAGCAACCGTATCTGCAACTACTTCCATTGGATAGTCAAATCCGTCTACCGGAATTTCAAATACAGAATTGCCATCCTCATTAACCGGCTCATATTTTTCATCACCGATCAGCATATAATCGTAGTACGGACTGCTCCACTCTACAGATGCAGTTACCTCACCATCTTTGACAGTAAATTTCGCCGGTGATGTTACAGATGCTTTGCCTGAGCCACCTTCCATCTTTACTTCTGCGGTATAGTCGCCATCTTTCAGCTTCAGATCCTCAGCAGTTACTTTTTTTGTATCCTCTGTTGTTTCAACTGAAGCATCTGATTTTTTTTCCGGATTTGTAACTTTTACTTTATGGTCATACCATTTATCTTTTGTTCCGATCAGGGCAACGTCAAATTCTTCATCAATCGCAGGTACCGGAATGTCAAATCCGTAAACTTCATCTGTCATTCCGTCACTGTAGGTAACCGTATCTGTCGTTGGCTCAAGAATCTCTGCACCGTCTTTCTGAGCATCTTCTGCCGTTCCAACAAAGAGATTTACGATTTTTTTGGAATTCAGACTTACATGAATGGTCATTTTGCCATCTTTGACAGTCAGTTCACCTTTTCCGTCGTTTGCTTCATTTACATGGAACATGGAGCTGTCGGTATCAAACTCTGCTGTGTAGACACCATCTTCCAGGACATCACCTTTTGCAGTATCGTCTGCTTTAGCACCTTCTGATGATTCGTCTGTTTTTGTCTCTTCTGTAGTTTCCTGCTCTGCAGATTTTGCAGAAACTGCCTTCGCTCCTTCTGCCAAAACCGGGCTGTAACTGCCGATCATAAGTGCTCCACTTAATACACATGCCATCATTGCCACTGAACGTTTCATAATATAAAATCCTCCTGTTTTACAGGAAATGCCCGGAAGGACCTGAATCCTCCCGGGCAGCCCCCGTTATCTTACATAAAAATTATGTACTGTTTTATTATTCTGCAGCTTCTTCTGTTGTCTCTGCTGTGTCATCTGCTGCTGTATCGTCTGTTGCTTCTGCGTCAGCATCATCTGTTGTTGCTTCTGCATCTGTTCCAAGGGAATCAATTGCAGCTTTTGTGTGCTCTACATACAGATCTTCTACTGCTTCGATTCTTCCAAGTCCTTCGATCTGGCAGTCAATGCTGTCAAAAGCACCGGATGCTTCGAACTGGGATTTCCAGGAATCTTCATCATCACCGGCCATATCGTTGTTTGCATGGTCACCAGCAACAACCATCAGCGGACGAAGAACAACTTTCTTGAATCCTGCGTCTTTAACTTTTGCAATAACAGCCTGGCATTCTGTATCTTCCGGCTCACCTTCTACAGTACCGATGAAAGCGTTTGTGAATCCAAGGTCATCCATCTGTGTCTGCATCTGATCGTATGTTACGTTTGCTGTATGGGAAGTACCATGTCCCATGAATACAAATGCTGTTCCGTCTTCTGCAGCAGCTTCCATGCTGTCATATCCTGCGATCTTGCAAGCTTCATCTGTGATAGCCTGTGCAACTGCTTTCTTGTCATCGTTGATTACAGTAGCGTCATCGCCTACTTCACCAAGCATTGGCTCTGCGATTGCCACAGATTCGAATTTGTCTTTGTAGCTGTCGATTGCTTCTACCATCTCATCGTACTCAGCACCATGCATCAGATGTGTAGGCTGAACAACAAGATTCTTAACACCGTTTGCAACTGCACGGTCAAGAGCCTGATCCATATTGTCGATTACTTCATCGTCTCTTGCTTCTACATGGTTGATGATAATCTGTGCTGTAAATGCACGTCTTACAGACCAGTCCGGATATGCTTCCTGAAGTTTGTCTTCGATTCCTTTGATATCCTGTGCACGGCTGTCATTGAAAGAAGTACCAAAACTTACAACGAGAAGCTCATTCTCACCGATTTCATCCTGATTACGTGGATCATCCTTGGATGCATCACCTGTATCTGCACCGAAATATTCCGGGCTTGCTTCTTCGCCTTCAACCAGTTCTTTCTGAGCATCTGTCAGTTTGTCCCATGCTTCTTTTGCAGCTTTGCAGTCTTCGTCAGTTGTATCGTTTCTTTCCTGAACGTAGATCTTGTCGATCAGTGCTGCAACTTCATCCGCTGCTTTCTGGTCATCATCGGATGCTTCTTCTGTATCTGCAGCATCTGCGTCTTCTTCTGTATCTGCAGCATCTGCGTCTTCTTCTGTATCTGCTGTTTCCTCTGTTGCTGCCTCTGCAGTGTCATCAGAAGCATAAATGCTTGCAGATCCCATCATTGTGACTGTTGCTACAGCCATAGCCAGTGCCAGTGCTTTTACAGTTTTGTTTTTCATGTTTGTTTCCTCCTGTACTTGTGGTTTTCATGAAAATTAAAATGAATAACAAAGTACGGCTGATAGTCCGGTGGATAGTTTTATGTATTTTTTACACAAAAAAACTCCTGCACCGGGCTAAGAGTTTCTGGATTATGGTACAACCAATTACTCGTGATCCGGAATTAAAAAATCCCCGTACCAACAGCAGGCAGGTTTCCTGACTTACAGATCAACACATAAAAAGTCGCCTTCCCGGTTCTCCAGTGGCTGCGCATCCACGCATGACTTTACATTCCCTGTTTACAGTGACGAGATCGTACAGGACTTACACCTGTTTCCCTTTTAACTTGTGATTTCTTATAAAAATCATCTGCACCTGTTGTTTTATTATTCAATTTCTTACAGAATACCACTATTTTTTCAACTTTACAATAGGTCCGGTTATTTTTTTATCAATAAGTCCCACAGAGGCAGCAGGTACAAAAACAATGCAAACAATACGCTGCTCTCCGGTGCGCCTACTGCTGCCAGTGGCACAGCGCCTGCAATTGACCATGGTATAAGCGGTGCTATGACCACTGCGCTGTCCTCCAGATAGTTGGCGAATTTTTCTTTATCTGCTTCGGTTCTGCTGCACAACTGATCCGTCAAAATAATCGACAATGTCTGGTTACATGCCACAACGCCGGTCAGAACTGCCGTCACAAATACTGCCAGATATGGTTTCGTCTTGTCTGCAAGTGCGATGACCATTTTTTGAATGCCATCCAGAATACCGGTTTCCTGAAAGATACCGGAATAGGATGATGAAATGCAGACTATCGCGCCTACCTTTACCATAGAAGAAATTCCTCCACCATCCAGCATAGATGTCACCGCAGAATCTGCGGAATGAAAGCCGGTCAAAATCAGCATCGAAAGATTTTTTACCGGAATTCCCTGAAACCAGATGCAGATCGGTATCGCTGTAAGAATACTCGCGATCATCGAAATTTTTACTCCGGCCTGCATTACCGACAATACCAGAATCACAACTGCCGGAAGCAATGTGATCCAGCCAATCTGAAATTCGTTTCCAAAAATTTTTACAAGATCCGGCACTTCTGCTGTGCCATGAAGGTTCCTGCTGACACAGAAATAAATAAGCGCTGTCACGATAAACGGTACCGCTCCACTTCGTATCATATTTCTGATATTTCGGTAAACACTGGTTCCCGTCAGTTCAGAGACAAGAAGTGCGCTCGTTGATACCGGTGAACAGCGGTCTCCAAAATAAATGCCGGACAAGATTGCCCCGCCTGCCATCCACGGACGGATACCAAGTGTTGACGCGATTGTCGCACAGACAACGCCCATCGTTGCCGCGGTTCCGAAAGAAGTCCCCGTCAGCACAGAAACAAGGCAATTCAAAAGAAACGTCATAAGAAGAAAAGTAGATGGTTTTATCAGATGAATCGTATAACAGATGATTGCAGGAATCGTCCCTGCCTGACGCCAGAGCGCCGTCAGCATCCCGATCAGAATAAATGTAAACAGGATGTTTCTGACTTTTTTGATTCCCTGCAATATCATCTTCCCTATAGATTTCCATGTATAGCCCTGTTTTCGGCTGTAGAAGCTAAACAAAACCAGCCCCGCAAAGAGCGCATATAAAATAAAATGATTGGTTGCGATACATATAATAAGCAAAATACAGAATATAGTTAGGGTCAGAGTTGCCATGTGAGGTGTCCTTTCCTATGCTGTCTTCTCTGCGCTAAAGAAAATAATCACTGCTCCAACTGCTGCAGAAATCGTTGCAAACAGGAGCATAGTATTGACACCGGAGAAATCGATCAGCGCACCGCCGAGGAAAGCACCGATTACACTGCCAAGTGTGTAAGTCATCGTGATATATGCCTGTCCTTTGATTGCATCTTCTGCATCCATAATGGAATTTACATAGTAGACCGATGCCGCTGCCATCAGCCCCCATCCCAGCATCTGGAAAATTTGGATACCGTAAAATACTGTCATATTTGGTGCAAGCAGTGAACCAAGTGATTTCAGTGTGAAGAAAATACCTGTCAGACGGAACCAGATATCACAACGTGCTTTTTTCAGCATATAACCAAACAGAAATAAGGTCGGAAGTTCGGACATTGCTGCAATTGCAGTTGCGGTTCCCATTTCTGAACTGCCGCCGCCTTTACTCTGAACAATCTGGAAAGTAAAACTGTTCAGAAGAACATGTCCGAGATAAATCAGGATACATCCGACAAGTACTATTGTGAAGCGTTTGTATTTACGTAAAAACTGTAACGGATTTGATGTTTGTTTTTTACTGTTGTCCCCTGTCGGCACTGAGCTGCTTTTTGTAAATGGAAACAGTGCCAGACAGCCCATTAGTACAAGTGTAACAATCATGATGCATACCGGTACTGCTGTAATTCCGGTGCGTGATGTAATAATTCCAAGGACATAGGAAAGTGCTGCATAAGCTACCGAACCCATCCCGCGGGCAATACCAAAATTAAGATTATGTCCCTGATTGATACTTTCCATTCCAAGAGAATTGATAAACGGGGTCAGAAGCTGAAGCAGGGTCACACCGCAACCATAGACAACTCCGGTTAGCAATATTGATTTGCAGAAAAGAAGGGAAATTCCGAGAATCAGCTGCAGCACCAGCAGTAACTGCAGGAATTTTTTCAGGGAAGGGCTTTCCGGACGGTCTGCATAACTGGCCAGCACCGGCTGAAGAACTGCTGACAGGATACCTGCAATCGCAATGATGATGCCGATCTCTGTATTGGAAAATCCGCTTCCGAGAAGATAAAATCCGGAATATCCCATGATCGCCGCAAAATTCATCCAGTACAGTCCCTGGATAAATGCATAAAGCGGTGTCAGATTTTTGGTTTTTACTGAAGACATAATGAAGACTCCTTTGATATGTATTGTTTCTATTATACATTGGATTGTGAAATGGATAAAGCATAAAATACTTGCGAATTTCATTTTTTTATTTTAAGATGAAGAATATTGATATGAAACAGGAGGAAATCCAAAATGAAGAAAACAATAGATGTTTATGAACATATGGGAGAAATTCTGAAAGGGGTAAAATCAGGAGTACTCATTACTGGTAAAGCTGATGATAAAGTAAATTCCATGACTATCTCATGGGGAATGATTGGAATCGAATGGGGAAAACCGATTTTTGTTACCTTTATCAGAGAAAACCGTTTCACAAGAAGTCTCATTGAAAAGACTGGCGAATTTACAGTCAGCATTCCTATTGATGACAGTGCGAAAAAAATCCTCGGCTTCTGCGGTTCCAAATCAGGGAGAGACATTGATAAAGCAAAAGAAATTGGTCTGACTTATGAAGAGCCGGAAATGACTTCTGTTCCGGGAGTAAAAGAACTTCCATTGACACTTGAATGTAAAGTTGTCTACAAACAGGCACAGGATATGAATGCAATGACCGAAGAAAACAAAGCAAAATTTTATCCGCAGGATGTAGACAGTTTGTTTACCGGTTCAAACAAAGATACACATGTGGCATATTATGGTGAAATCGTAAATGCTTATGTAATTGAGTAAATTATCTGTATAAGCGTGAAAACAGCTCCCCGCCATTGGGGAGCTGAATTTTTTGCGTGTGTATTGAAGCAGTGCCATGAGCATATTCTCTGATTCAGGAATTTTTACAGGATGCTTCGCACGGGCAGTCAAAGCTCGGATTGAAAGCATAGAAATTCTTTTCATCAAGCTGTTCCTGTACAGAACGGAGTGCTTCACCGAACCGCTGGAAATGCACGATTTCACGAGCTCTCAGGAATCGGATAGGATCTGCAACTTCCGGAATGTCACGTACTACACGAAGGATGTTGTCATAAGTTGCACGTGCTTTTTGTTCTGCGGCAAGATCTTCAAACAAATCCGTGACAGGATCTCCTTTGCTCTGGAATTCACAGGCATTGAATGGAACTCCTCCGGCAGCCTGCGGCCACACACCAACCGTATGATCAATATAGTACGGTCCGAAACCACTCTTTTCGATTTCCTCCATGGACAATCCTCGGGTAAGCTGATGAACGATCGTGGAAACCATTTCCAGATGCGCCAGTTCTTCCGTACCGACATCATTCAGGACAGCAACGGCTGTTCGGTTAGGCATCGTAAAACGCTGGGAGAGGTAACGCATGGACGCACCGATCTCACCGTCCGGGCCACCATACTGACTCATGATAAACTGCGCAATTTTTGCATTCGGTGTCTTTATATTGACTGGGTATTGGAGCCTTTTTTCATAATTCCACATAAACTATCTGCAACCTCCTTCCACTTCCCATGGAAACGGCTGTTCTGCCCATTTCCAGATATCACCGCCGGACTCCAACGCGTCATCTACAGTCAAAGGCCCATAACACTGTGCATATTCTTTCATAAGTTGCTGTCGTTCTTTATCACATTCCTGATAAAAAGCAAGCCCTTCTTTGCACTTCGGATGGGTATCAAGATACAGAAGAATGTCGTTGACTGCAAAGCTGACTTCATTAATCCGGTTCAACAGATTTTCGCGAGGTGTGCACTGATTTCGATACATCATTTCTGCTTACCTCTCTTTCCACAAAACGGTTTACACAGCTGTGGGAAAACGGTTCCCACTTTCAGGGCATAGCCCAGATCATATGTCGTCGTAAAATCCTGATAAGGAACATATGCCATTGCAGGTTCCATATGATCAACGTGTGTATACATTTCCTTTCCGGAAATTGCCGGTTTCTCAGTCATGGTCCGGCGGGTACAGGACATTTCTCTTTGATTTCCCATGCCGCAGGTTGTATTATATGGTCGACCGCAGCCACGGCGCATCTGATAATTTTCCATGAACAATCCTTTCTGGTGAAAAAGTTGTTTCCTTATATTTTATGAAATAAAAAGGGCCGGTGTGCATAAGTGAGAATCCGTAGTATAATTAAGAAAATACACTAAGGAGGAATGTTTTATGAAAAAGAAATCAAAGATACTTTCCCTGCTTCTTGATGGTAGTCGGACAAAAGACAACCATTAAAACACCTGTAAAAATGACCTTCAAAAGCAGTAATCCCAAAGTAGCTGCCGTAAACTCCACTGGAAAAGTTACTGCAAAAGCAAAGGGAAATGCCACTATTACAGCAAAAACCTCAGATGTAACATGGACTTACAAAATCAAAGTAGAAAAGCCTAAACTGAGTAATATCAAATTATCAGTTTATACTAAGACATCAAGGCAACTGAAACTCAAAGGTACTTCGCGTAAAGTTACCTGGTCATCCAGTGCTCCATCAGTTGTCAGCGTGAATAAAGGGAGTTGGTTACCTTTGATTTCACTAACTCTCGTCTGAGGCATCCTAAATTGTTAATTAAGTTGACTTGAATATTAGTAGATTCTGTCAGAGTCATCTGAATTTCAAAATTTAGTTACCTATGATTTTCGTAACATGTATATAAGTCATCTGAATTCCAAAATTTGATGGACCAGAATCTCAGCTTCCACTGGTTAGGTCATCAGAGACTGGTGTTTTTGTGGACTTGAACGAGGATTTCTTTCATGTTGGTCATTCTAATTGGCTTTTGAAGGTGACTTGTCCTAACACAAGCGCAGTCTAAGCATATTGATTGTGCATTTCTCGCATTTATTTTCTGAATAAAAAGTCTGGGTTTCACAATCCTTGTCATGTGTGTTATCCTGATAATATGCTGCAACAGTCGCCCCCACCCGTGAAACGGGTGGCTCGTAGGACGGCTATAAGCCTTTAATGCTAGGCCAGCGTCTCAAAGCTCTGGCTTTCGCTTTGCTCCAGCCACATTGCGCTTGACTCGTCGCCGCCCTTAAAAGGGCATGCCTACACGCTGCGTAGACATTTTGAACAGGCTAAAGCCGAACCAAAAACGTGCCACACAGTACTATGACTGTATGGCACGTTTCTAATTTCATACTTATTTCCATCTGCTTTCTTTCCGGCTGCATATCTCATTCCACTGACAGCCGCCACAGATTTCCACACGTTTCCCGGTCTCGATAATGTTCTTCTGAACGTTATCCACAAAATCCCGGAAACTCAGATTTTCTCTTTCTTTTAATCCACAATACTCCAGCACTTTCCGATCGTAATGTTCTACGAGATCTGCACTTAAGCATACACCATGTTTAAGATTTGGACAGGCTTTGCAGATTTCATCACCGGAAACGGTCATTTCCACATCTGCGCCTTTCTCCAGAAGTTCCAGCATATGCTGCATATTTTCGGTAAAACCATCACTGTATCCTTTTCCCTCGAAATACGCCAGACACATCCCATGGTGAGGTCTCAGCCTGATCATGCTACAAATTTACGAAGCTTTCTGGAAAGTCCATAAGCAAGTACGATTTTGATAATATCCGGAATGATGAACGGAATCACGCACCATCCAAGAACGGTTGCCAGACCAACAGCTCCGTTTGCTCTGCTGTAAACGATCATAAACCATGCAGTACCAAATGCATAGCAGACAATCAATCCTACGATCATAGAAACAATCTGCATCACTGCTTTTTTGCCAGGAAGTTTTTCCATTGCCCACATTACAAGTGCAGAGAAAAGAAATCCGATGATATACCCACCGGTCGTTCCTGCAAGAACACCGATTCCACCGGAAAATCCTGCAAATACCGGCACACCGATGGCTCCGAGAAGGATAAATACAAGAACAGAAAGTGTTCCTCTTTTTCCTCCGAGAATCCCTACGGCAATAAAAACACCAAATGTCTGCAATGTAAACGGAACTGCTGCCGGAATGGAAATCCAGGAACAGATTGCCATAATCACTGCAAAAACGGCAATGTATACAATGTCATAAGTTTTACTTCTGGTTACTGCTACTGTACTCATTTTGTCCTCCTCGCGATAACAGACTTCTGTCATCTGATCTTTGTTTTGATTTTAACAATTTAACACAGCATGCCCACATTGTCAACCTATCATCGCAAAAAGGTTTACATTTTCTCGTATCATAGTTTACATTCTATTTCTGATGTACATAGACTTCCATCTGATTATATGGAATCACGATTCCATTTGCATCGAATTCTTCTTTTATTTTCTGGTTCAGACGCCATTTTACTGCCCAGTAAGATTCAGTGGCAACCCACACTCTCAACCCCATAATCACGGCACTTTCCGCCAGTTCATCTACGAAGACAACCATCTCCCGGCTGTCACTCTTTGTATCCGGATCGTCTTTCAGTATTTTTTCCAGAATGGTCTTAGCCTTCTGAATATCTGCCTCATAAGAAATTCCTACTTTGATCTCAAGTTTACGATTCTCTTTCGCCGTCACATTAATGATCGTACTATTGGACAATGTACCGTTCGGAACTACAACTTTCTTGTTATCAATACTGAGAAGTGTCGTATAACAGATCTCAATCTTTGCAACCGTACCTTCACAGCCATTCGACTGATCCTGAATAATATAATCTCCCACTACAAACGGCTTAAACAAAAGCAGGAGAACACCGCCTGCCAGGTTTGCAAGCCCTCCCTGCAGTGCCAGACCAACTGTTACACCGGCAGTTCCCAGTAAAGCCGCTACTGATGACTCTTTTACCCCAAGGCTCACTGCAATGTTGATGATTAGAAGGATATACAGAATCGCTTTGCCCGCAGAAGATGCAAACTGCACAACACCTGCATCCACATTTGCCCGTTCCAGCGAACGCCGCATGATTTTCAGAAGCCAGTGGATAATTTTTCTTCCTACAAAAAATACAATGATCGATAATACAACTTTTATGCAAAATCCGGTCAACGCCGGAATCTGATCCTGCAGATACTGTTTAAAATCCAGAATATCTTTAATGCTTTCTTTTACACTGCCAATTCCCATTTCCTGCAGTCCCTGATCAACTTTACTGACTGTTTCATCAACTGTGCTCATAAAAAGCTCCCTTCGTTATTTTTGCATACAACCAGCATACTCTTTTTGTTTGCAAAACTGTAGTTTTAATATAACACAAATTTTACACAAAAACTATTTTATATGTTTAAAATCCTCATATAGAGTGATATAATGAAAACGCTTATAATAGATATATACTTTATTTTATGGAGGAAACCATGCATATTATAATTGTTGGGTGTGGAAAAGTTGGACGCACCCTTGCGGATCAATTGCAGGAAGAAGATACAGATCTGACGCTGATCGACACTGATCCTGATGTTATCAATGATCTTACTGAGGATATCGATGCAATGGGAATCGTCGGCAACGGTGCCAGTATCAATACACTGATGGAGGCTGGTGTAAAGACCGCCGATATCATGATTGCAGTAACTGCTTCTGATGAGCTGAACCTGCTCTGCTGCCTTATTGCACAGAAGACCGGTCACTGTCAGACCATCGCCCGTGTACGTAATCCGATCTACAGCAAAGAGATCAGTTTCATCAAAGAGCGTCTCGGACTGTCCATGATCATCAATCCTGAACTGGCAACTGCCAGAGAAATTTCACGATTGCTCCGTTTCCCGGCCGCAATCAAAATCGATCCATTTTCCAGAGGCCGTGTAGAGCTTCTGAAGTTTAAGGTTCTTCCGGAATTTGATCTGGATGGAATGTCCATCTCTCAGATTACAGACAAGTATCGCTGCGATGTTCTTTTTTGTGCAATCGAAAGCAAAACGACCTTAAGTATTCCAGGTGGTGATCATCTGGTTCATAATGGTGATTTTGTTTCTATCATCGCAACTCCGAAAAACACTGCCCATTTTTTCAAAAAAATCGGCCTGAAGACGCATCAGGTCAAAAATACTCTGATCATTGGTGGCGGTACAATTTCCTACTATCTTGCAAAGACCTTGTCCGACCTGAAGATCAGCGTCAAAATTATCGACAAAAATAAAGAACGCTGTGAAGAACTCAGTGAAATGCTTCCGGATGCAACTATCATCTGCGGAGATGGAACTGACCGTTCCCTGCTTCTTGAAGAGGGGCTCTCCACTGTAGAATCTTTCGTCACACTTACTAATATGGATGAAGAAAATATCTTCCTTTCCCTGTCGGCCAAGAACCTGACACAGGCAAAGCTGATTGCAAAAGTCAACCGTCTTCCATATAAAGACGTCATTGATGATCTTGATATCGGAAGTGTTATTTATCCTAAATACATCACCTCTGATTCTATTCTTCGTTATGTACGTGCCATGCAGAATACAATCGGCAGTAATGTAGAAACACTCTATCATGTCCTTGATAATCAGGCAGAGGCATTAGAGTTTATCATCCGGGACGAATCCCCTGTAGTAGGCATACCGCTTGCAGACTTAAATCTCAAGCCAAATCTCCTCGTATGTTGCCTTACCCGTGAAGGAACTGTCCGGATTCCACGAGGTCAGGACTCTATCCAGATTGGTGATAATGTCATTATTGTAACTACACACAAGGGACTTCGCGATATTCGCGATATCCTTGCGTAAAATGAGGTGTATCGATGAATTTTCGTATAATTGCATATATTGTAGGATGGGTGTGTAACTTTCAGGCAATCTTCATGGTACTTCCCTGTATCACAGCTCTTGTTTATCAAGAACATGAATTCTTTGCTTTCCTGATTTCCATGATACTCTGCCTCATTGTCGGTATTCCTCTGACAGCCCGTAAACCAAAAAACAAAGTATTTTACACAAAAGACGGATGCGTTGCAGTTGCATTAAGCTGGCTGGCACTCTGCATCTTTGGATCCGTTCCATTTGTACTGAGTGACTCCATTCCGCATCCGATCGATGCTTTTTTTGAAACTGTTTCCGGTTTTACTACGACCGGTTCCAGTATCCTCACGGATGTAGAAGTTCTTCCTCACTGTATTCTTATGTGGCGTAGTTTCACACACTGGATCGGTGGTATGGGCGTTCTGGTATTTCTGCTCTCCCTGCTGCCACTTGCAGGTGGTTATCATATGAATCTGATGAAGGCAGAGAGCCCAGGACCTTCTGTAAGTAAACTGGTACCCAAAGTACAGCAGACAGCCAAAATTCTGTATTCTATCTATATCGGAATGACGCTCCTTCAGATTGTTCTGCTTCTGATTGGAAATATTCCTTTATTCGATACATTGTGTATTGCATTCGGCACTGCAGGTACCGGTGGATTTGGTATCAAAAATGACAGTATGGGAAGTTACAGCACCTATTGTCAGATTGTCACAACAATATTTATGATTTTATTCGGCGTAAACTTTTCCGCATATTATCTGATCCTTACAAAAAAGATCCGACAGGCACTTAAATTTGAAGAAGTCCGTTACTACTTCGGAATCATTGCTGTTGCAATTCTTGTGATCGGACTTAATACTATGCACCTGTTCCAGAATCTTGGTGTTTCCATACAGCAGGCAGCATTTCAGGTCGGATCCATTATCACCACAACCGGTTTTTCCAGTGCTGACTTTAATCAATGGCCCGCCCTGTCAAAAACAATTCTTGTGCTACTGATGTTTGTTGGTGCATGTGCCGGCAGTACCGGCGGTGGAATCAAGGTTTCACGTATTCTGATTCTCTGTAAAGCTGCAAGAAAAGAGTTCCAGTTATATCTGCATCCAAATGCTGTCAAAAAGATTAAAATGGATCAGAAAACGATCACTCATGATATTTTGAGATCCACAAATATCTATCTGACCCTGTATCTTCTGATCTTTGCAGTTTCCGTGCTGCTTATATCACTGGATAACTTTGATATGACTACCAACTTTACCGCAGTCACCGCAACACTTAACAACATCGGTCCCGGACTTGAGATTGTCGGACCTATGGGAAATTTCAGTTCTTTCTCTTATTTCTCCAAATGTGTTCTGATTTTCGACATGCTTGCCGGACGACTGGAGATTTTCCCACTGTTGCTTCTCTTCTTTAAGGGGACCTGGAAAAAATTCTGATGTAAAAAATTGATTTCTTCACAATTTATTCAAAATCGCATCACATTTTTTTCACACTTATCTAGTATAGTAGTCACTGTAGAGAGCGAAAGCTTTCTATAAAATATTTTTCTTTTTCATACGCGCCGGTACGAAAGTACCGGCCTCCTTCCATTTATGGGACTTTTTTATCAGTCCTGTGCAAGAAAAGATTTTATGAATATTTTTTTATAAAACAAAAAGCACTTTACTCAAGTATTTCCCAGCCATCTATGCTGAGGATTTTTTCTTTAAGTAAAGTGCTTTTCTGTATGTTATCTTCTGTAAAATTGCTTATCTGTCAGGATGTTCTCAGGATGCTGCCTGAAGATTGTCGCTGATCGTCTGCCAGATACTGCTGTTCTCAAATCCGAGTTTCCACTGTGCCACACCTGCCAGGTTATATTTCTGGATCAGTTTTACCTTCTCGGCAATTGACTGTGCATCTTCCAGCCAGATTTGATACGTTGAATTATCCTGCTCGAAAGTCGCATAATTCTGTCCGACACTTCCATCCCAGACAGCCTCTACTCCATTTGTACTGAGTACATTCTGCGCCTCATCCATTCCGATTGCTTCACTGGTCACAGCTCCTCCGGTAGTTTTCCAGAGTCTCGTATAAAACGGAATAGCAAGGATAGTTCTCTCCGGTGTAACCTCAGCGATTGTATCCTGTACACCCTGTTCAACCCACGGAAGAGATGCAACGGAGCCCGCATCAGAGCCAACATAATGCTCATCATAGCCCATAATGATGACATAATCCACTACAAGTCCCTGTTCTTTTCTGTCATAATGACTGGTAAAATCCTCCGGAACCGGGTTATCCACGGAAACCACCAGATTATTTTTGTGACATTCAATAGAAAGTTCTCTCAAAAATTCAAGGAAATGCGGTCCTGCATCCTCACTGAGCGACTCAAAATCGACATTAATTCCATCAAGACCTACCGATAAAGCTGTCTGTACAAGCTGCTGAATGATATTCTGTCTGGATGCCAGCTGTGAAAGTGTGTCTGTCGTGCTCACATCTGCAGTAAAGTTGTCAATCAGTCCCCAGACTTTCAGACCTTTCTCATGTGCCAGTGACACATAATCCGCTGACGCGATATTTCCGATATTTCCCGCTGTGTCCTGAATATAGAACCAGGTAGGAGAGATCACATTGACTCCACTGATATTTGCAATACTGTCAGCAAGATAAGCATTTGCCTCCTGTGTCGTCACCTGGTGCCAGCTTAAATTCACTTTATCCTCCATAGTAAGGTAAGTGTATTCTTCTTTCTGGAAATCACGTTCAAAATCTTTTTTTTCCATATCGGAGAGCTTATCCTTCTGAATATACCCGATATAACCATCCGTTGTCGCTACCTGTACCCAGTCTTCCAACGCTTCCATATAGATCAGCGTCGTACCTTCACTGACGTCTGTCAGAATCGGTGATTTGATTCCTCCACGGTAGCGAATACTGGTATCTTTCTTTACTGTTGCAGTATTTACTGATGTAAACTGATGCTGGATCGCAATTCTTGAAGGATTGTCATACACATATGCATCCAGATCCGTAAATTTCTTTACAAAATCAAGATTCAAATAAACAGAGCCGGCCTTTAACCAGACCTCACTGTCTCCACTCTCTGAAGCCGGATAATACTGAAGTTCTGAAGGTGTAGCATAAAGAATCTGCTGATTCGCACTATCCCAGTAATATCTCTGATTCAGATATGTATTTACCATATCCAGAGGGAGATAAACTCTGTCTCCGGATTTTACCGCCTTAGTCTCCATAATATCTGTACCAAGAATAACGGTCATTTCATCCTCGCCCGTCTGTCCATAATATTCCGTCAGGTCCATTCGTTCTTTCGTAGGAATATACTTTTTGATAAAGTGCATTCCCACCCCAACAGCTGCCAGTACTAAAATCAATATACACACAATCACTATCGGCTTCTGCTGTTTCTTCATTTGTTTCTCTGTCTCATGTTTCATCTGTTTCTCCCTTTTGACTCAGAAAATCTCTGAGTTTTCTACAGTTTCTTCTGAAAATTGACATATACTTTTTTATTATATCATGTTTTTTATGGCTTGTGTCGTTTATTTAAAATTTCACACTTCTGCAAAACTGTAAATCTATTTCAGGAAGGGATTTTCTGATGTATGGTTAAGTATTGTAGGGAAAGCTGCTTACAGGCAAATCAGAAAATCCCCTCTTCCTATATGCCCTAGGTGTTTTTTATCCGGTCAAAATCTACTCTTGCGATCCGTCCGTTCTCATCTTCTGTATAATCCCGCATATAACATCCGTCTTCTGCGATCATACAGGCTCTCGCTATCGTCTTCGGCTTACTTGGACTGCCGTCCAGGTAAAGTTCCACACCTTGTCTGCGGTAAAGCTTCAGCTCTGACTTCAGAGGCTTTACGGGATCATTGTGTTTCTTGTCATGTGACATATTTTCTTAGTCCTTTCCTCCTTTCCTTGTGATTTTGATTTTAGAAAACACCTGATAGGTTTAAGAAAAAATACCGGAACGATAATTGAACTTAATCTTAGGGAAATTGCTTGCTGCCACAGCGTGAATGCTGCAGGACATGTATCTGGCAATGACTTTATGTAAAAAAAGAATTGTGTTATTGTGTAAGTGTTGGTTTGCTGTAAAAATGTTTTTCAACTATCCTCTACACAAATATTTTTTCTTACGGCTTATTATACCTGTATTTTTGATATATGCAAGCATTTTTGTCATTTTATCAAAAAATTCCCACTTTTTTTCTAAATATTTTATAAACAGGCAAATTGTATTTCTTTACATTCTGTAGGGTTGTGGTATATAATATTGCAGAGACAGGGGAACAAGAATAGGATGTGATAAAATGAAAATAGAAAAAATCAATGAAAACCAAATCCGTTGTACTTTAACCCGTGAGGATCTGGAAACACATCAGGTCAATCTCAAAGAACTTGCCTACGGCTCCGAGAAGGCCAAGAAGCTTTTCCGTGATATGATGCAGCAGGCACAGATGCAGTTTGGCTTTGAAGCTGACAATATTCCGCTGATGATCGAGGCGATCCCGGTCAATCTTGACAGCATCATCCTCATCATAACCAAAGTCGAAGATCCTGATGAACTGGATACACGTTTTTCCAAGTTTTCACCATATAAAGAAAATTCACCGGCTGAACCGCTTCAGCTTGACGGTGCTGATAACATCATCGATATTTTCCAGAAAATATGCGAAGCAAAAATGAAAGGCGGCTCTTCCCGTAAGCAGCCCACTACACAGAAAGACAGCCAGGAATCTCCGGATGCTTCTTCTGATACTCCGGATGTCAATCTGACACGTCTTTTCTGCTTTAACCAGCTTGATGATGTCATTGCTGCTGCTCATGGCCTTAACAATTTCTTTACCGGTCTCAACACACTGTACAAAGAAGGCAGGGAAGCTCGTTATCAGCTTGTTATCCATCAGTCTGATCACTCCCCTGAGGAGTTCAACAAAGTCTGCAACATTCTTTCCGAGTACGGTAAGAGCAGGCCATTTTCGATTGCCGGTGAAGCGCATCTTAAAGAACACGGAGAACTGATTTCTGAAAATGCATTACAGCAGCTTACACAGCTCTGATTGATGCAATACCAAGACAAGACAAAGCGGAGGACGCGCCACCGGCGCCTCCTCGATATGCAATGCAACAAAAAGACTGGCAATCGCCAGTCTTTTTTCATTTAGAAAATCGGTTGAATATTATTCTCCAAGAAAGTCATTGATCTGCTGAACCAGTACATCGGCGTCCATTCCATGAACCATAGCAGCTTCTTCCAGTGATTCCATCTGTGAAGACGGACATCCGAGACAGTGCATACCTGCTCTCATAAGAATCGGTGCGATATTTGGATCTAAAGTAATCAACTGGCCAATCAGCATATCTTTTGTAACTTTTGCCATTATAATTTCCTCCTTTTCTTACGGAAAAAATATTTCTTAAATTTTCCGATATTTCTCATTATAATATAAAAGTTAGTAGGAATCAACCTTAAATATCGAATTTTGTTCACAAATTTATACTTGTAATCCCGATAGATATATATTAGAATAACGATATAGAACCTGTAAAGGTACTAACGAGAAAAAAGGAGGATATTAATAATGGCATATGTAATTTCTGACGAATGTGTAAGCTGTGGAACTTGTGCAGCTGAATGTCCAGCTGAAGCTATCTCTGAAGGTGCAGAGCATTTCGAAATCGATGCTGATGCATGCCTTGACTGTGGAACTTGTGCTGACGCCTGTCCAACAGAAGCAATCCATCCAGCTGAATAATTTCATTCATGGTAACGAAAAAGCTGCGGCATCTGCCGTAGCTTTTTTCTGTTCATTTTTATTTTCTCCCCACGCCATCCCAATGTTTGCTTTTTCCTTTTTTTTCGGATGCAGCCGCTGCTTCACGCCTTGCCATCTGCTGCCTCCGTATCGCAAAATCAAGTGAACGGCACCGCTCCTCATCCTCGTTCTGAGAACGTAATTCCTGTGCGATCAACCGCTCAAGAATCGTTTGAAATTCCAGTATTTTTTCATTATTGCATATTTCCGCTTTGGCGGTATCTGTACTCTGTTTTGTATCTGCACCTTCCTTTGCACTGCTCTGTCCCTCTTCCGATATATCCTCTGTAATACCTTCCAGCAACACTGCCCCACTTTCTGCGAACCCGCTCATGGATGCCGTGATCTGAGGAATCAGTTTTTTGATTGCACGAAGCTGCAGCCCCCGCCTCTTCAGTTCTTTTATATTCAGGAAAAGCTGAATATCATATCCAGTGTAATAACGGTGTCCCAGTTCATTTCTATGGATCTGAAGCTCCAGTTCTTCCTCCCAGTACCGCAGAACATAGGACTTAACGCCAGTCATCTCAACTGTCTGTCTGACTGTATAACGTGTCTCCATTTCACACCTCCTTATGAAATTCGCTACAATTTATTATAGACAGGATTTTTCTCAAATTCAATGAAAACAGTCCGACAAAAAAACAGCCATACACCATCGGAACTGTATAATTCCACGGTATATAGCTGTATTCAACACATACTATCTATTTTTTCATATTTACAAACTGCGTATACCGCGGCAGCCATACCAGTTCGATCGTACCAATCGGACCATTTCTCTGCTTTGCGATAATCACTTCCGCAATATCTTTCTTCTCGGTATCTTTATGATAATAGTCATCACGATACAGAAACATTACCACGTCGGCATCCTGCTCAATTGCTCCGGATTCACGGAGATCCGAAAGCATTGGACGGTGATCTGGTCTCTGCTCTACAGCACGGCTCAGCTGCGAAAGCGCAATGACCGGCACGCTCAGTTCTCTCGCAAGTGCCTTAAGCGAACGGGAAATATCAGAAATTTCCTGCTGACGGGAATCACTCTTTCCGCTTCCGCTCATCAGCTGAAGGTAGTCGATCATGATAATTCCGAGATTGTGTTCCAACTTGTATTTTCGACACTTCGAACGCATCTCTGCGATACTGATTCCCGGTGTGTCATCTATGATCAGATTGGAACGTCCGATGATATCCGCACCCTCTACAAGCTTTGTCCAGTCCTCATCTTTCAGATTACCGGTACGCATATTCTGGGAGTCTACATGGGATTCCATCGCCAAAAGACGATTCACCAGCTGTTCCTTTGACATTTCCAGGCTGAAGATTGCTACCGTGACATCCTTACGAAATGCCATATACTGTGCAATATTCAAAACAAATGCCGTCTTTCCCATAGAGGGACGTGCTGCTATCAGTACCAGATCCGACGGATGCATTCCCGATGTCTTGTAATCCAGATCAATAAATCCAGTTGGAATACCGGTTACACTTCCTTTTAATTTTGATGCTTTTTCAATGTTATTGATCGCATTCAGGACGACCTGCTGAATCGGCACGTAGTCTCCGCCGATACTTCTCTGAAGAATATTGAAAAGCTTTTTCTCAGATTCTTCAAGAATCATCTCTGTGCTCTCTTTCTCAAGATAGCAGGTATTTGCCACATCCTCTGTTGCCCGGATCAGGCGGCGGAGAAGCGCTTTTTCGCTGACGATATTGGCATAGTATTTTACGTTTGCCGAAGTCGGAACTGCCTCGATCAGCTCACGGACATATTCCATACTGCTGATATCCGGTGGCAGATCTTTTTCTTTCAGGCGGTTCTGCAGGGTAACCAGATCGACCGGCTTTCCCTCATTACAGAGCTCCACCATCGCGTCAAAAATAATTCCGTACTGATTCTGATAAAAATCATCACTTGTCAGAATTTCGGATGCAACCAGAATGGCATCCCTGTCAAGAAGCATGGCACCAATTACTGATTGTTCGGCCTCCAGACTGTGAGGTGGTATTCTTTTTATCAGTGCTTCTTCCATCGTGCCCACTCCTTATTTCTTATGCTTCTTTGATCCAGACTTTAAGGCTTCCGGTTACCTTAGGATGAAGTTTTACCGGAACCTGTGTCACACCAAGATTTCTGATCGGATTCGGAAGCTGCAGCTTCTTCTTGTCGATATCGAGACCAAGCTGTGTTTTTGCTGCTTCGGAGATTTCTTTGGAGGAAACAGAACCAAAGGTTCTTCCACCTTCTCCTACTTTCAGTGTCAGAATGATTTCTTTTGTTTCGAGGTCTTTTGCAAATGCCTGAGCTGCTTCGAGGTTTTCCTGTGCAACTTTTTCTGCATTGGCTTTCTGAAGTTTCAGATCGTTGAGGTTCTTCGGAGTAGCCTCCACACCAAGTTTTTTCGGTAAGATCATGTTTCTTGCATATCCGTCACTGACATTCACAATCTGTCCTTTTTTTCCCAGGGCTTTTACGTCTTCTAATAAAATTACTTTCATTTCTTTGTTTCTTCCTCCTGATACATCTCATCTATAATTTCTTTGATCATATCTTCGACTTCATCCATCGGGCGTCTGACCTGCGCGCCGGCAATATTGATATGTCCGCCGCCGCCAAGCTTTTCCATCATAACCTGCACATTGACTTCATCAATCGCACGGGCACTGACGTAGACTTCTTTGTTATAAGGGGTCAGAACAAAAGATGCCTTCACTCCTGCAATATTCAGCAGTTCATTGGCAGCCTGTGCACCGACAACCGTAGGACTTTCCAGACCTTTGCTCGGGCACTGTGCGATAGCAAAACATCCACGGTAGATTTCTGCAGTACGTACTGCCTCCGCTCTTGCTTTATAGGAATCAATATTATCACGTAGCATTTTACGGACACGTGTCATATCCGCACCGGAGCGTCTCAGGAAAGCAGCCGCCTCAAAAGTCCGCACACCTGCTCTTGTGATAAAGTTATTTGTGTCAATCATAATTTCCGCATACAGACAGTCTGCTTCAATATTTCTCAGGCGGAGATCATCTGAAAAATACTGCAGAATCTCGGCAACCATCTCACACGTAGAAGATGCATACGGCTCCACATAGGAAAGTACGGCATTCTGAATGACTTCATTTCCCCTGCGATGATGATCCAGCACAACGATTGTCTTTGTCAGATACAGTAAATCTTCACACTCTGTATAACTCGGTTTGTTCGTATCAACAACGACAACAACCGTATTGTCATCGACCAGATCAATTGCCTGATTACGATCAATAAACATGGACGGTTCATAGTCCGGATTGTTCATATATCCTGCCATCAGCGGACGAATCGAAGTAGACGGATCATTGACAACTATGTGTACTGGTTTACCAAGTGTCTTTCCAGCACGGTAAATACCAATAGCAGCTCCGAGCGCATCAACATCCGTAATCTTGTGTCCCATGACCACAACACGCTCTTTGGTACTCATAAATTCCTTGAGTGCCTGTGCCTTTACTCTGGCTTTGACTCTGGTAGTCTTTTCCATCTGCTGTGCTTTACCGCCGTAATAAGTAATCTTCTCACCATTCTTGATAACAACCTGGTCGCCACCGCGTCCAAGTGCCATCTCGATCGCAATACGTGAATACTCATAATCCTGAAGATAAGTCGGGGCATTCAGTCCGATACCGATACTTAACGTCACCATCATTTCATTACCGATATTCACCGTCTTTACCTCTTCAAGGATATGGAACTTCTGTTCTTTCAGAGCTTCAAGCGAACTCTGTCTCATTATCAGGAAATATTTATCTTTTTCCAGTTTGCGGACAAGTCCGTCATAATTAGAAAAATATTTCGTGATCTTACGGTCGATCAGTGCGATCAAAAGAGAGCGCCTTACATCTTCAACACTTTCCAGTGCTTCTTCGTAATTATCGAGGTAAGCCAGCGCAACTACCAACTTATTGTCCTCATTTGCCTGAATATACTCTTTCAGCTCTGTCTCATCGTAGAGATACATCGCGATAAGACTGGCTGTATCCGGAATGTCCATCAAAAGTTTTGATGGAACAACGGATTCACCGAGCTTCACTTTCTGCATGGAGATCCGGTAAATTCGGTCTCCAAACTGTGTACTGAGCTCTGTGATGTCTTGACCGTCCTTTCCCGGAAGCTTGTCTGCTGTAATATCAGGAAAAATCGTACAGACATTTTTACGATAGAAGGAATCTTTCCCCGTCAGCTGGGCAAACATTCTGTTAGACCAGATCATCCTTCCCTGTATATCCATCACTGCATATGGAAGCGCCAGTTCCTCAAGAACACGTTTCTCAAGAAACTCATACTGGCTGGCAAAAGCAATCAGATCATTGAATAACAGTGGTCTGTGATAAAGCAAAAGTGCAACTGCTGCCACAAGATAGAGGATATTGCCCATAGTGACAACTACACCAGCTTTTATGTTGATCACGTATACCAGAATATTCAATGCAATCAGCAGAACGGATAAATACAATGGCCAGCGGGCTAAATGCTTCAGGTGACCTTTTAATTTTAATTTTCCACTCATAACACTCTTTACCATTCTTTTTCTTATTCTTTACAACGATGCTGCCTTCTATTATAGCAGATTCACAGAGACTTTACCATAAAATTGTAAAGAAAACAGCTTCGGTGTCTTTTTTCAGAAAAAAAACGCTGCCACCCTCCAGACAGATTTCCGTCTTTTGGGCGACAGCAACTCATATACGCTATATCGATCAGATTAGTCCTGAACGTATGGCATCATGGACAGATGACGTGCTCTCTTAACAGCAACAGTCAGAGCTCTCTGATGTTTTGCACAGTTTCCTGTGATTCTTCTCGGAAGGATTTTACCTCTTTCAGAAACATATTTTCTGAGTTTTGCTACATCCTTGTAATCGATTTCATTGTTTTCTTTACCGCAGAATACACAAACTTTTTTTCTTCTGCGTCCGCCTCTTCTCTTCATTGGAGAGTCCGGTCTTTCGCCTCTATTGTAAGCCATGATGGTTTCCTCCTGTTCATATTTTCTTTCAGTTTAAATTAAGAGCTTAGTTAAATGGAAGCTCCTCGTCGATTCCATCCGGAATGTTCATAAAGCCATCTGCGCTTGCTGCTCCCGGGCTCGGCATTGACGGAGCCGGTGCTGCACTCTGCTGAGGATGTGATGCTGCATAGCTGTCACTGGATGCTTTGCTTTCTGCAAATTCCTGTTCCTCAACGACAACTTCTGTCGTATAGACTTTCTGACCTTCTCTGTTTGTGTAGCTGCCTGTCTGAATACGACCGCTGACTACAATACGGATTCCTTGATGGAAATATTTCTCTGCAAATTCCGCGCCACGTCCGAAAACAACACAACTGATAAAATCAGCAGTAGCTTCTCCGTCACGGCGAAATCTTCTGTCGACTGCCAATGTGTATCTTGCAATTGCCAGTGCATTTTCTCCTGCGGAATATCTTACCTCAGGATCTCTTGTTAAGCGTCCCATTAAAATTACTTTGTTCATTGTTATACCTCTTTCTTCTTAGTGAGTGAACGGGTTTCTTAATGGTGCTTTCTAAAATCCATCTGTAAAAAGATTATGCGTCTTTACGAACGACTAAGTATCTTAATACGTTGTCCATGATACGTACATGTCTTTCTACTTCGGCCGGACACTGTGCGTCTGCTTCAAACTGAATGAAATAGTAGAAGCCTTCATGCATTTTCTGAATTTCGTAAGCTAATTTCTTCTTACCCCATTCTTCTACTTCTGTGACGTTTCCATTGTAACGAGCGATGTAGCCTTTTGCTTTCTCTACTACTGCATCACGAACTTCGTCTTCAACTTTTGCGCTCACAACTAATGCTAATTCGTACTTGTTCATGCTTTCTTACCTCCTTGTGGTCTTTATGGCCCTCTGCCTGTACAGAGAGCAAGGATATGAAAATATATCACACAGTTGGTTATTCTAACATATGAATTTGCAAATGTAAAGTGCTTTTTGTCGAACATTTCACTTTTTATGAAAATAGTCCTTTTTCCTGAATACATACTTGTTAAATCATATTTATTTTTTGTTATTTTGCATAATACATTGTAATATTTTTCAAAACAGGATATACTGATTGCACAAACGCTAATTGCGTATTAAAGGGAAAGGAGACCCACTAATGGACTCTGCATTATATGAAAACTATCTGAACATCCTGAAACAGGAGCTGGTACCTGCACTCGGATGTACAGAACCGATTGCCATTGCTTATGCTGCGGCAAAAGCACGCCAGATTCTCGGAGAATTTCCTGATACGGTAGAAATGCTTCTGAGTGGAAACATCATTAAGAATGTTAAAGGTGTTACTGTTCCGAATTCTGGCGGACTTAAAGGAATTGACGTTGCAGCTGTTCTCGGCATCGTCGGTGGAAATGCTGACAAAGCTCTGGAAGTACTCAGTGAAGTAACTCCCAAAGACATTGCCCTCACGAAAGAACTGATTGCAAAGAACGTCTGTTCCTGCTCTCTGGTTCAGAATGTAGACAACCTCTACATCACAGCCAAAGTGATCAAAGGCGGACATTACGCTTCTGTCACCATCGAGCATCAGCACACCAACATCACCCATATCGAAAAGAACGGTGAAGTAATTCTGGATAATCCATACAGATCTGACAATATTACTACTGTGGATAAATCCAAACTGGCAGTCAAAGACATCCTTGATTTTGCCGATCAGGTAAAAATAGAAGATGTACAGCCGATTCTGGATCGTCAGATCAAACTGAACTCCGCCATCTCTCAGGAGGGACTGGACAATAACTATGGCGCGCAGATCGGAAAAACGCTCATGCATGTCTGGGGCAAAAGTGTAACGACCAGAGCATGTGCAAGGGCTGCTGCCGGAAGTGATGCCCGTATGGGCGGCTGTTCCATGCCGGTTGTAATCAACTCCGGAAGTGGAAATCAGGGAATGACCGTATCTCTCCCTGTTATTGTTTTTGCTGAAGAATGGGAAGTTTCTCATGAGAAACTCTGTCGTTCTCTCGTTGTCAGCAATCTGATCGCCATCCACCAGAAATATTATATAGGAAGTCTTTCTGCTTACTGTGGCGCCGTCAGTGCAGCGTGCGGTGCCGGTGCAGGAATCACCTACATGTATGGCGGTACTTACCAGCAGGTATCCCTGACGATCATCAACACCCTCGGAAACGTCGGTGGAATCGTCTGTGACGGTGCCAAACCATCCTGCGCTGCAAAAATCGCCTCTTCTGTCGATGCCGCTCTGATGGCTTTCCAGCTCAGCATTCAGAACAAGAGTTTTCTTCCGGGCGAGGGGATCATCAAAGACGATATCGAAGAAACCATCAAAAGTATGGGATATATCGGACGCGTCGGCATGCGCCTCACCGATACGGAAATTCTCAATGTCATGATCGACCAGGCTGATATCAATCAGGACTGTTGATCTTATATTTATATCTTTTTACAGGGGGACTACTTAAATGAAAAAAAATAATTTCTTTACAAGCCTGCCTTTCAAACTGTTGGTCGGTGTTATCATCGGCATCATTACAGGTATCATTTTAAACAAAACGGACGGTGCTTCACTGACTGTTGCGATTCTGAATATCGTTGTTACAGTGAAATATGTTCTCGGTCAGCTGATCAACTTCTGTGTACCACTGATCATTATCGGTTTTATCGCACCATCTATCACAAAGCTCGGCAACAGTGCCTCCCGTATGCTGGGTGTTGCTCTTGTGATCGCTTATGCATCTTCTATCGGTGCAGCTCTTTTTTCCACAGGTGCAGGATATATACTGATCCCACACCTCTCCATTGTTACTGATGTAGAAGGGCTTAAGACACTTCCGGAAGTCGTATTCGAACTTTCCATTCCACAGATCATGTCCGTTATGAGTGCTCTGGTATTTTCTATCATGGTAGGTCTGGCTGCTACATGGAATCAGACAAAGCTGATCACCGGTGTACTGGATGAATTCCAGAAAATCGTGCTTTCCATCGTATCCAAGATCATTATTCCGATTCTTCCGTTCTTTATCGCACTTACTTTCTGCGGACTTGCTTACGAAGGATCTATTACCAAACAGCTTCCTGTATTCCTTCAGGTTATCGTAATCGTACTGATTGGTCACTTTATCTGGATGGCACTGCTCTATTTCCTTGCTGGCGTATATTCACATGAAAACCCGATGGAAGTTGTTCGCCACTATGGACCGGCTTATCTGACTGCAGTAGGAACCATGTCCTCTGCTGCTACTCTTGCAGTCGCTCTTCAGTGTGCAGGCAAAGCAAAACCACTTCGTAAAGATATGGTACAGTTTGGTATTCCTCTTTTTGCCAACATCCATCTCTGCGGATCTGTTCTTACTGAAGTATTTTTTGTTATGACTATTTCAAAGATCCTGTATGGCTCTATCCCGGCACCTGGCACCATGATTCTTTTCTGCCTGCTGCTCGGAATCTTCGCACTCGGAGCACCTGGTGTTCCGGGAGGAACTGTTATGGCATCCCTCGGACTTATTACCGGTGTTCTCGGTTTCAACGAAACAGGTACTGCTCTTATGCTGACGATCTTTGCCCTTCAGGACAGCTTTGGTACAGCATGTAACGTTACCGGAGATGGTGCTCTCACCCTTATCCTCACCGGATACGCCAAGAGACACAATATTAAAGAACAGAATATCAGCGTAGATTTATAAATTCATATTCTGTCTATTAAACTACTTATTTTACTGCGAATATACAACCGGAGGATTTTGTCAGCTTGACAAAGTTCTCCGGTTTCTTCTATACTGAATTTAATTTAGTGACAGTAAGCAAAAGAACTGGCAATATCCTCTTGCACTGTCAGAAGGGAGAAAACTATGCTTCTTAAAAATGGTCATCTTATTGATCCTGCTACTCGAACCGCCGCACCTCTGGACATCCGTATTACAAACGGTATTATCACTGAACTTGCCCCAGACCTTGCTCCGCAGAATGAAGAAGAAATTCTTGACCTTTCAGGACTGACTGTAGCTCCGGGATTAGTCGATACACATGTGCATTTTCGTGATCCGGGACTCACTTACAAAGAAGATATCCATACCGGGTCGCTTGCAGCTGCAAAGGGTGGATTTACCTCTGTCATCTGTATGGCAAATACAAAGCCTACCGTAGACTCTGTTGATACTCTGAAAGATATTCTGGAGCGCGCACAGAAAGAAGATATACATATCTATCAGACTGCTTCTGTCTCCTACAGTCTGAATGGTGAAAAAATGACTGATTTCGATGCACTTGCCAATGCAGGCGCCTGTGGATTCACCGATGATGGTATTCCGCTTCTCGACGCGGTATTCTGTTATCAGGCAATGCAAAAGGCTGCTGCACTTCATATGCCAATCAGCCTTCACGAAGAGGACAAAGCCTTTATCACCAATAACGGCATCAATGCCGGAAAAACCGCTGAAAAACTTGATGTCATCGGTTCTCCTGCCATTGCTGAAGAAGTTATGGTAGCACGTGATTGTATGCTTGCGCTTCGAAGCGGCGCTGCTGTCGTGATTCAACATATCAGCTCCGCAAACTCCGTTGAACTTGTCCGTACAGCAAAAAAACTCGGTGCTGACATCCACGCAGAAGCAACGCCTCATCATTTTACTTTAACAGAAGAGGCACTTCTAAAACATGGCACCCTTGCAAAAATGAATCCACCGCTTCGTGCAGAAAAAGATCGTCTGGCGATCATTGAAGGACTGAAAGATGGCACGATTGACCTGATTGCTACTGATCATGCTCCTCACAGTATGGAAGAAAAAGCAAAACCGCTTACAGAAGCTCCGAGCGGTATCACAGGACTTGAAACCTCCCTCGGCCTCGGTATTACTTCCCTTGTAAAAGAAGGGCATCTAACCCTGATGGAACTTCTGGAAAAAATGACCTGTAATCCTGCAATGCTCTATCGTCTGCCAGGCGGAATTATCCAGTTAAATGCTCCGGCTGATTTTGTAATCTTTGATCCAAACGAAAAATGGACTGTCACTGATTTTGCTTCCAAGGCTTCCAACAGCCCGTTTAAGGGATCTGAGCTTTACGGAAAGATCCACTACACGATCTGTGGTGGAAAAATTATTTATCGCGGATAAAGTGTGTGTATAACTTTACAAATCAGCGCCTCCTCGATATGCAATGCAAAGAGCCCTCTCCAGCGCAGTAATCTTATAGTCCTGCCGGGGAGGGCTCTTATTTTTATTTCTTATTCTTCATAAATCTGGTCAAACACACCACCATCCGCAAAATGTGTTTCCTGCGCTTTTGTCCATCCTCCAAAATCGTCAATCGTCACAAGATTTACATTCAGATCAAATGTGTCTGCATACTCTTTCAAAATATCTTCATTAGACGGACGATAATAGTTATCTCCTGCGATTCTCTGAGCTTCATTGGAATAAAGATAATTCAGATATTCTGTTGCCGTCTCTCGAGTTCCCTTTTTATCTACTACAGAATCTACAATTGCTACGGATGGCTGTGCCAGAATACTGATACTCGGTGTCACAATTTGCTCCGCCGAACGTTTTCGGATTCGGTGTGATAACTCCGACATCTTCTTTGATCAAATCATCCCAGTCCTTGATCCCCTTTGGATTTCCTTAATGCAAAAAAAATCCAGAATACTGAATTCTGGATTTTGTAGAGGTGCCACCCGGATTTGAACCGGGGATAGAGGTGTTGCAGACCCCGGAAAAAATCCTTGGAACCCGCTAAAACTCTAAGGTTTTCCAAACTGTCCACCCTATATCCACCCTAATTTTCATGTTGCTTTCATGCCATATCAGGTATTTTACTGTGCCAAATCTATGCCACTTAGCACCCCTATGGGCATATTATAAACATTTTAGTATCTTTCGTCTACAATTATTTTACTACAACTACAATATTATATGGAGGTTTATCGTGAATTATCAATTAGAATTAAAACAAATTGTGGATTTTCCACGCTGCCGGATTTACCGGGAATTTATACAAACCCTTATGAAAGACAGAAGCATCCGTACCAACGGAGGTTCCTGTCTTTTTTATTTTCTCATTTTATGTTCTTATGCAAATTACAGTTCCTCTTATCGGAACATCGAACACCTTACTTACAAAGTTGTTCCTGGCGAATGGATCTGTTCTCTTAAAGAACTACAGATTCACTTCCGCCAAAAATTCCAGCACCAGGTCATATCCATACTGGATACCCTGGTAGAGCAAAACCTTCTAACCTACTCACTACACGAAAAAAATAAGATTATCCAATACAAGATCAAAGACTGGCCAAAAGATAATACTGCCCTTTCCTATAATTACCCATGCAAAAAAGACATCGGGTTTTTCTTTTTTCCAATCGCAGATGTTCATAAACTAATCGGACTAGGAAAATGTTCGGAAATGGATGCTCTTTTGGATCTTTGGATTCATGCAGTCTATAATGATCCATCTGTGCAAGGCTCTGATGCCGGTCCGGTAGTATATTTTCGCAATCAGACTGGAAATCCCTTGTTCAGTTATCAGGAACTTGCCAGACGTTGGAAACAGTCGAAATCTTCTGTGTCCCGTCTGCTAAAAAAACTTGAAGATACCGACATGATCACACTAATTTCCTATTCCGGGAAACATGGCAGCATGGTATATCTACGTAATTATCTGTCCGTTATGTTTAATATCAGTGATGTCATGATTGATAAGGAGGAAATTGCCATGAAAATGCAACTGCCAATACATATAACCGAAAATACCTTGCCTGACAAAAACAATTCTGAATGCGTTTCAGAATCTATTACTGACGAACAAATCATCGTTTCACAGGAAGGCTCCTGCGTTCCAGAATCACACATCAAAGCCATTGTTCGCAAAGTCGCTGAAATACTGGAAATACAAGGCATTTCTTGTTGTAGATGCCCCAAAACAAAGTATATATTATCTCCTTTATCAGCCTGCAAGGATAGTATATATCTATATTCACTACGTATTATCTGCCCCTGGGGGAAAGCCGCCTATCAGTTTGAGTTAAAACTAAAACCGGAAAATCCCGCCGTCACCAACGTCCCAGGGCATACTCCGCCTCTGCCGCATACCTTACCTGCCTTCGCTGAAATCCCAGAAGTTCTGTTGAAAGGAGGGGTTGTATAATGGCAAAGAAAAATCACCACCCTGTTTCTGCTGAAGTAGAAAATAATCCGTTGTACCATGATACCTATAAGCTGCTCCGTTGTTACCGGGATTCTACTTATAGCCTGATGGTTGCTGTCCGGCAGGTAGAAATTCAGTTCCAACTGGAATACAACACCAGTGTAGACGAATTTCTGGATTCCATCTATGCTGCAGGAGCAGATCTGGGAGACAGCCAGATTGAAGAATGGGCAAAAAGCATTGCCCGCAGCAATAAAATGATAAAGCTGCTTCTCTCTTCTGTGGATCTGCTCCGGAAAAATCATAAGCATGGGGAAGAATATTACTGGATATTATATTACGCCTTTCTGTCTCCTCATGAACTGAAAAACACAGAGGAAATCCTGGAAGAGTTGGAAAAGCACGTTCCTAGTATCTCCTACCGGACGTACTACCGAAGGAGGCAGGCTGCTATTAACGCTCTTAGCAGCATACTATGGGGATTTTCTGCAAAGGGAACACTGGAAACTTTGAATAAATTTTTCCCCAAATAAAATCTGCATTTTCGAATAATCAAACTTTATTTCTGAAAAGCATAAGGATACAAATGGTGGTTAACAGCCTTGCTAGCACCATTTGTATCCTTAGTTATTTTATGCCTGGTTTTATGTTGATAAAGTCTCTTTATTAAACTAATTCACACAATAAAATATATACGTTTTGCCATTAACTTAACGTATTAAATTGCATGCAGTATTAAAATCAAAATCATTTGCCAAAATATAGTAGCCTTTTGTAGAATAATGGCGTATAATTACTTTACAAACACAAAAGGGAGGAGATTATCTTGAAAAAGGGGATTTATTTGAATGATACAATTCATGGATTGATTCCACTATCAGAATATGAAAAAAGAATCATTTCCAGCATTGGTTTTAACCGTTTACATGATGTTTACCAAAATTCTACTGTATATTTGACTTTTCCAACAAATAGGACTAAACGATTCGAACATTCTATCGGCACAATGAAACTATGCTCAGACATGTTTTTTTATTCTGTTTTGAATTCTTCTGAGACTACATTGAGCACATTATATGAAATTTTTGAACAAGAGCTGGTTTCAATTATAAACAAAATAGCAAAAAACTCACAGTTCTGTGAACAAATGTTAGGCGGAATGACACCATCTAATATTCCACAAATTGAGCTTGACAAATTTAGATATTCTCTAATACCAAATAATGTACCTACCAATTATCAAGTTATCCATTTGATACTGATTCAATCAATTAGAGCAGCAGCCCTTCTACATGATATTGGTCACCCTCCTTTTAGTCATATTGTCGAGTTTGCTCTAAAAGCAGTATATGAAGAAAATAAAAATCAAAATCCATCCCAAAACGATTCGTTAAATGAGTTTACTAAAGTAATGTCAAAATATTTTGAAGACAACAAAAAATTACACGAACAGATGGGTGATGAGATAAGTGACAGCATCTTGAGAGGTATTATTTGTCCCATTTCAGATGAAGATGAACGATACAATGAAAATCTATTCGAGGTACTAATCTTAGAAGGCGTAAAAAGAATCTTTTCAGAATGTGGTAATTTTAAATATCTTCATAGAATAATAGATAGTAGCCTTGATGGTGATCGGTTAGATTATGTAACCCGTGATTCTATTAATTCAGGTATGAATTCTGGAACCATTGATTATAAAAGAATTATTAATGATATGCAGATCATCATAGATGAAAGTAAAATATATTTTTGTTTTCCACTAAAAGCGGTAAATTCCATAGAAGATTTTATAAAACGCAGATATAATATTTACAAAGATATTATCTACCACCATCGAGTAATCAAAACTGATTATCTTTTAGAGTATACAGTAAGGGATCTTGTTAAAAAATATTTAAAAGGAATTCCCACTGATACAACGACCAGCAACAAAATGGTAATCCCTTTTGATATATCTGGATTATGGTTTCCACTAGGAGAAGCTACAAGTACAGAAAAATCAAATGCGTTATCACAATGGAACGATTCTTGGTTAATGACCATATTAAAACAAATTTTCTATACTGATTATTATCGCAATACCAAAATAAAATCGAATGATTCCGAATATATATTATCACAGAGGCTATCAGAATTATTACGCAATACAAAATGCTATTATTCCTTAATTAAGCGAAGTGAAAACTTTAAAATCATTGATGATTCAGTCAAAAAAACATTATCAGATAGTCGAGAAACTATTGAACAATTAGTTACAAAAATCAATGAAATGTCTAATAAAAAACCAAAAGAAACTCCTCCTGGAGGTGCAACACTTGATATAAAAGCGACATTAGATTTTATAGAACAAATATTAGGAAATGCCCCTGGAATACCGAAAGGTTTTATTTTAGCGTATATTTCAAAGCATTATAAAGCTATACAACTAGACTCTTTTGAAAACTTTATAAAAGAAATTGTTGAAGAAGAAACCGAGAAAATATTTACAAATGTCAAAGTTTATGATAGAATAACAGTATTTAAAAACATTTCTATAGGATTAAATGATCCAATTTATTTTTATGATTATCACGAAAACATATGTACATTAAATGATATTAGCGGCATTTCAGATATTTTACGGTTAGATTCAGATTATCTTCCTGTTTTTTATATCTATATATTAATGAAAGATGGGGATAGTATAATAAAAGAAAAAAGAGAACTATTGCTTGAAAGCATCGGTAAAAAAATTGGTAGTAACATTGTTAACAAAATAAATAGTATTTTGCAAAATCAAATTATGCAAATGGAGGATTGAGTATGTGCAAAGTAGTAGTGAATGATGCTAATAAAAATGTTGAATTTATTATTTATAACCATCTTTTTTCAAAAGAAAAATATGAATTTACTATTTCTGAATTAGTAGAAGACTTGCATCAATATCATCTTGATTTAACACAGGAATTTGTCCAGTCGGAGGTAAATGATTTCATACAATCTGGTCTGATCGTACAAAATCTCAGAAATTATTTTGTATGTAGCAGATAAATTAGTTGAAAAATCAATATATACACTAAAAAAATCAGCAATGCTTAATGTATAAAGTATTGCTGATTTTTATGCTTTTTCAAAGATAAGTAATATTTGAAGACCGTTTCCAATTCCCTATGTATTAGGAGCATTCTCGAATAATTAGTTTAATCAAATATGAAACCATGATGCCTGACGCAAAACCGGTCGGCACCTTTCTGTGAGATACATCTGAAATAATTCCAGCTAAATATTCCTTGCTGTCTTGCCCCCGTCTACTCTGTATCGGATTTCTCTTGATCTGCGTCTTCTCTTTTATTCTTCCTTTTCGTTAACCTGTTTTTCACTTCAACTAAACCTACAAAGGCAACAACCACTGTAGCCATCCCCATTCCTATCCCTGAAGTAATATCATTGATGATATTTTGAGCAGGAGATAACGCCACTCCCAGTAAAACGCCATATACCATCGCAAATAGTAGAACAGAAAGAATGTCTTTGGCCTTACGTTCACGAAATGTCTTCTTATACTTTTCCTCCCATTCTTCTTTCATACTTTGCAATTCTACTTTCCCTTTTTTCCCATCCTCTAATAATAATGTAAAAGGTACATAAGCTCCGATCAAAACGCTAATTGTTATATTTGGAATTTCTAAAGCCAATTTCGAAGCATCACGACTTGCAATAATAAATCCCGATATGCAGGCACCCACATACGCCATAAAAATATAGCGTTTTTTTTCACTTATCCCCAAATCACTTTTTTTAAAACATAAAGAAAACAGATAGTCCATAGCCCAAATCAAAAGAAGTAATAGCACTGCACATATCACAGCATTAAAGTTAGCCTCTATGAGTAACGAAAAGCAAATATATGCATACGATGATATGAGCATAAGCAAAACATAAACAAGTTGTTGTATCGGCTTCTTGATTTTATTTACAAATTCAAAAACCCAATATTTCTCCCTATAAACACAATAAATAAAGCCTACCATAAGTATCATACTGATAATATAAGATATTATTAAAACTCTCTCCATGTATTTCTCCTTTGTAAAATCTGTTTGATATAACCTATTTCTTATTTAGATAGATTCGTTAACTATGGAGGGACAAAACATTACATCTACATATATTTTCTACCCTATATACCTCAAGGAATATGAAAAATCATATTCCCCAATTATTCTACCATCCAACACACCTGCCACTTAGGTCGTAACTGTGCATTGGTAATTTCATCAATGATTCTTCACCATGTTCTGAGAACACAACCACTGCTCCTCTTAGTGAAAATTCAACTAAAATTTCCTCTATAGTATGATTCCAAACATATTCAAACATTTCATGCAAAATAATAATGTCTGCTTCTTGAAGAAATGCCACTAATATTTCTAAACAGTATCTCTTAGATATATCCAATCTGCTAACCATTTCGTCTTTACAATCGGACAACTTCCCCATTCCCAGAAAGCCTTCAATCACATAATCTTTGTTTATAATTGAACCTACATTTCTCTCTATATACCGAGATACTGTAACATTATCCTCTGGGTTCACGTTTTTCAGTTCAATTTCTTTTATGCTTTTTGTTGTTCCATAACATTTTATAATGTCTGTTATCTTACGCTCTTGTTTACTACTACAATTATAAAATCCAACTATGTCTCTCGAACTTATTCGGAACAACTCATCTTCTTCATCATTTTTACTAAACTTCATTTCTATCATATATTCCCTCAACTCCTATAAGCAATGGTAATTTGGGCATCTTATATTTTAACAAAGCATAAGCAATTCCAGATAAACCAGTCATAAAACCTGGATTGTATAATTCTGTGGGTAATATATTTTCCTCATTAAGGAATTTCAAAATCTGTTCAAATCGAGAATCACAAATGCTTCTTACCTGCTTATCATCAAAAATTTCTGCATATCTTTTTAAAATCAACAAATTTCCCATGTTTCCATGGCATAGGCAGAAACCTGCATGTACACCGTCTTCAATTAATTTATTTTTAGCAAGGCTTATATCTTTAATAGCTTGCTGAAGCAATGCAGTTTCTCCTAAATTCTTGATGGCATTATATAAGGTTAATCTGGATAACAGAATACCCGCAGCTCCATGGCACCACGCTATTGGTTGACTCTTATGCTGATCAACCTCTGAAAACTTTCTTAAATCAATCCAATTATTATCCTTTTCTGAGTATAAAGAATTTTCATATTCTACTAAACTCGAAAGGATATCTAAATATTTTGTTTGTGGATATACCTCATATAATCTTGAAAATAGTTCTATAAAACCACTGTTTCCATGTGCAAATCCCGCCAATACTTCAGGAACCACCTCTGATTTCCAACCAACTTCTCCATTTTCAGTAATCATATTCTCCATCAATTGTTCTGCTATTTGTATAGCTTTTTGTAGATAAATAGGCTTTTTTGTTTTTCTATACATATTAATCAGAACCAAAACTATTCCCGAATTTCCCGAAATCATATCAAACAAACGATCTTCTAAGATAAGTGTTTCCATACAATTTAGCCACTTATCGAAATATTCCTTATACTTGATATCATCATGTATTTCATATAAAATACCCAACGTATATAAAATCGAACCTTCGCCGCTAAAGACTCCTGTATTAAAGTCTTCGATATTCTGTTCCCCTTCACTTATAGTATCAATATACCTCAACAAACGATTATCTAAGACCTCACAAATCTTATGATATTTTCTGTCATGGTATATCCATTCATATAAATGGAATACCAAATTAATCCCAACCGTACCATCATATAATGTATTCGGTAATGCCTGGATCATCCACTGATTTTCTTTTATACCAAATAATTTTACGCCAATCCAATTAACGTCTGCTCCATCTTCGCTATAAATCGCATTTGTTCCTATTTTATCTAGCAGCTCTTTTGCCAATTCTTCTGCCGTTTTGGACATATTACTATAAAGATCTAGTTTTAACCTTTTATTCTTTATTTTCCTTGTTCCTGCATTCTCCATATTAAAAGTAATTTTAATATATTGCGTCTGTTGTTCTAAATTCTTATAGGACAAATTCTGTATATTTTCCTCAATTTGCTGCAAAGCTGGCTTACTAAAGAAATCCTTTACTTCTCTGCCATCCCAAGTATAAATGTTTTTTTTACTTCCAAGAAAATAAAAATACGGTATATCACCACTTAATAAATCTTCAATTTCATACTCAATAAGAGATCTACTCCTTTGATTTTGAAGATTTCCATTTACCAATGAATAAAAAAATAAATTTCGTGCTCCTCCATCCACTAATAATTCAGGATGATATGAACTACTCAACACAATTGCATACTGTTGTGTATTTCTAATCAGATATCTCACCTCTAATTCACCATATTGTTGTATGATTCTTAATAGTGTTTCTGTATTTTCCATTGCACCTAAGTATGCACTTTCAAATCCCTGGATAATTTTATCTGCAAATTCGGATGGTTGAATAAACCTTCCTTTTAGCATTGCCAAATTGTGATTTCTTTTCGATACTGGATAATCATAGACAACCCTCATGTTAACCGACTTTGGATTGATAATAAAAGGGATTTTTATCGGAAATTTTTGTCCTTCTTCTCCACTAATGGCACTCATATTGATTCCTGTATCTCCTGCGTTATTCCATGAATAAAAGGGTAATATCCCTGAATACAACACCGATTTTCTTAAAAGACTAGCCACTTTTTCCGCTGCACTTTTCCCATTATTCTCTTCTATATTTCCTATAAATGTTTCCGCATCAATAATAACTGGATATTCATTGCATGCAATGAGATTTTCAAAATGAATATCTCCTCCTTCCAAAAGATAATTTATAAACAAAATAATCCCTATTCTTTGATAATATCTTGAAAGTTCTTCTATAGACTTACAATCTCTTTGTATTACAATTTCGCACCAACCATACATTTCTTTATCAAGTATAGAATACTCATAACTTCCCAAATTACATATTCTATAGAAATAATTTGTAATCTCTTGTAGCTTAATCTCATTTTGCAAACTTCGTGGTTTATATAAAATTTTATCTCCCGATACAAATTCCACACAAAATACTCTTCTCCCTTTTTTATGTGAATCAGAAAAATCTGTCGAAAGATGATTTACAACAAATCCTTTTTCAGTGATATTAAATTTTTTCATTAAAACATCTGCATCATTCTCGATGCGTTCTATCACTTCTTTGTAAATATCTATCGCATTTTGTATAATTTCATTTATCCTTCTTTCTAACACTGGATAAAGCGAAAATAAATCATTCAAATATTGTTTATCTTTTAAAAAATGGTCGATATAATATTGATACTGTTCAGATTCATTTCCCCTTAACACGCCTTCTTGTCCACATATATACATTTCATAAATTAAAGTCCGGATACAAAGATTATTAAGCGAATTAAACAAAAATTGCTGAAAATCAAATAGAATCGATTCATTGATATATCGTTTTTGTATAACTATTTCTCTAAGCTGTCTACTTGCCTCTTGCACAAAAGGATCATAAAATGCTCCGAAAACCATTTTCTCACACTCATGCCTAAACGCCTTTTTGTTCAAAGACAATTTCACAAAATTTCGTGGTTGAATCTTCTCGTGGCTGCTAAAAGCACAATTATTTATAAAACCAAAAAAATACTCAAGGTGGTTTTTCTTTACATATTGTAATCCTTCCTCCTTCAGTATTTTCTTCCAATACTCTAAAGACTCCATATTTATTTCAGACGGAATAGTATCATACACTCTTTCAGATAAATAACTAGATTTTTTCATGTTATCTCCCTTTCTCTTAATCCAGGCCCTAGTTCTAAAATCATCTTTGGTTAATTAGCAACAAGCAAGTGTAAAAATACTTCCGCATTCAACAGAAATTGTGCAAACCACACCTGATGAAGCTAAACTATCAACTTTGTTACTTGTCAAATCTGCTGCTTCTAATTCTGTCAAAAGATCTCCAGCCGGGTTGTTATATTTCATATTTGTTCTGTCAAATTTTCTCATAATATCCACCATTCCTTTCTTCAGAACTAGGGCCTTTTGATACCTAAGTATCTTAATTTTTATTATATCCTATCTCCGAATTTCGTCTTTATTTTTGGTATAGATTGACATTTTTTCTTCCTAATTGGTTTTCAACTGTCTTTATCATTTCCTAAATATGCCACAACTTGGCACACTTCTGCGATTGAAGGGTAATTTTACCCATGTTACAATAAGTATTGCTTATAGTATTCCTATTTTTAGCAGCACCCTAATCGGTGCTTTTTTTGTACCTATAAACCTTTCGCTGACAGTAGCCAATACTTACACAGTACGTACAGCGTACTTCCCCTAAAATAAAACGTATTCTGTGCGTACAGTGTAAGTAAAACTTCCTATTATATAATGAAGGGAGATTACCATGAAAACAAGAAATGAAATCTATCAAGGGGAAGGTGCCCAACTGCTCCGGTTCATTACAACTTACCATTCGCTGCAATATGAACAGGTCTTACGGCTCTTTTCCAAAAACAGAGAGTCTATCAAATCTCTGATCACAAGTCTGGTAAAACAAAAACGCATTATCTATGATAAGGAGAACGGGCTTCTCTGCGACAGCCAGGAATCTGCAAACAATCCTGATTATGGCATGATTGCATCCTTTTGGGTGCTTTTGGACTTCAAAAACGCCATTGTGTACCATACTGACGGTGAATTTCCTGTGAAATTGAACTTTTTCTCTAAAGATGAGTGGTATGAAGTCCTCTATGTCCCCCAGGAGCAGGAATATCTTATCAATCATGTCACGGAAAGCCAGACAAAAAGCGATGCAAAACGGCTGGTTGTATTAGAATCGGAAGAACAGGCTGCAAAAATTCATATCACAGGTGTGATTGCCTTTTGCCTTGTAGACTCCTCTACCGGATCTGTCAGCTATTATGCAAAGAAATGAGGTATGTATGAACACCAAAACTGTTTTTGACCGTTTACAGAGCATTGATGATGAAGTCCAAAAACTTCACAACACTATTTTTGCATTGAAAACAACAGATATTCAAGCGTATGCCGACAAATACGAAGAGCTGAGTATCAGTGCTGCCCTACGTTCTGAAAGGATTGCCTGCCAGCTCAGAAATCTGGTATATACCACAACTGATACTGGAAAGAAAGACTATCTGAAACAGGCTGCGGCTGTGCAGGGAATCAAAATCTCTTTTTCAAATAGTGTTCTTTCCATTACCATGTCAGGGCTACTGCCCAAACGTAAATTGCGAACCAACACCGCTTTTCTACATGAGCCATTAAACCTTGCCTTGCAGACTTATGTGACAGAACATTCTATTCCGTTATATAAAAGATGTGTGGTCTGTTTCAGTCAAATTTATGACCAGAGCCTTTCTTTACAACGAATACGTGATTACGATAATTTGGAGTTCAAACAGATTTTAGATACTATCGCTTCCTATGTTCTGGTTGATGATACAGGACTCTTTTGCGACTCCTATCACACTACGGAACTGGGTAATTACGATCACACCGTTATCTTTGTAATGGAACCGGAAATCTTTCCTGGCTGGCTGAAAAATAGAAAATCGTCTATCAAAACCATATCGGAAATTTCCTGATATTTTTCTTTCTTTTTCCGATATAGGTAATTTTTCTGCAAAGAAGCCATATTCTTTGCATTTTTTATGCTTAATACCGCCCTTACTTTACCCAAGTATAGGCTGTCATAGGTAAAAATCGAACTGAGGTGATGCTTATTTGATAAAAACCGATTCTATAAAATATCAGCTTTTGGAAATGGTTGGACTATGTGGGGAATTCCCTTCCGGACAGCTTAACAGATTGATTGAGAGTGATTCCTATGCAGAGAAGGTGGTTACAGATTTAAAGCAGAGTAAGCTTATAAGAACACACTATAAAGATGGCCTACGAGGTTATCGCCTTACCAAACGGGCAAAAGAACTGCTGCTTTCGCAAAATTCCTGTCGTTTTCAAAACTATTTAACCGGAAATGCAGAAACCAACCTCATACGTAGCGAATTACCAAGACGGCTGCGACTTCATCAAAAAGCAGAAACCTATTTGACGCTTTCCCATGCTGGAATCCCATTCTTTCCAGATGAAAAGCCCCTGCTTTTTTCTGAATCCGGCGAAGCGGCTACGTTTCCTATGCGAAGCCTTCCTCTGTTTTACTCTTCTAGGGAAATAAAAAATCTTGGAGCATCCACTACTAAAATCAAAAATTCCCGTAGTATGGGAATCCTGATGGCTCCTCACTGTGTCTATGCTGTTTATAATACCGGAAATACACTTCTAAAATGGGAATACAAAACGGAAGTCCGACTCAATGCTTTTTTGCAGCACTATCTTCAAGGACTTCCTTACCATGGCCCGCCTACCGTTTATGCCATCATGACCGGCAGTGATATGGATATGGCTTTCCGTCTCCTTACCAGTACCGGGGGATACAAAAAAACACTGTTCATGCTGGATACTGCGTATGAACACTTCTATTTCCTGCCCAATAACAGCTACGGAGAATACCTGCTCCGTTTATTGGTACAACCCCAGCGTATGATGCAGCTTAATCAGTTACTACTGTCCGACTGTTTTCCCCAGCGTGAGGATCTGCCAATTGAACATGATGGAATAGACAGCCAGGAAAACCCTATTTTGCTTGCGTATGATTTTGACATGCAGCGTATCAACCGCTTCAATACTGGATTAAATGTATATGGGCTATCCGGGAACCTGATTTGCTTTGACTTTCAGCTTCCCTGCCTGAAAAAATACCTAACTGCAGATATACACTTCTCCAGCATTGATTTTCAAAAGTTTAAAAGGAGGTTTTTCAATGAACCGTAAATGGTGGAAGTTCCTGTTTTTGCTTCCCATAAGCGTCTGCACTCTGTATGCCGGAGGATACGCAGCACAATTTATTAAAAACTATCAGGAATGGACTTCTGCCGGAAACTTTGCCGGCAACGGAACCTATCCGCAAGCAGCTTCTTTACACCCATTGGTCTGCTTTCATACTGCCCTTACCGATTTCCCATACAATTTGTATGGGATTTTTCTTTGCCTGGTTCTCTTTGGGCTTCTTACTTTTTTACTTATGCGTATGGGATATGACAGAAACGGGGAGATTAGTGACCATGACCGGAACTTAAATTACTCTACAAAAGGAACCTACGGTACATCCGGATTTATGACTCCAGATGAAATGATGAAAGTTTTGGAACTGACCGGAGATGTAAAGAAAAATAAAGGAACCATTTTAGGCAAATTGAATGGCAAAGCCGTATGTCTTCCATATCAGACACGAATGAATAAAAATATCGCCGTGTATGGTGCCAGTGGTTCCATGAAATCCAGGGCATTTGCCAGGAATATGATTTTCCAGTGTGTCGCCAGAGGGCAGGAAGGCAATTCCGGGGAAAGTTTAATCATTACCGATCCCAAAAGCGAACTCTATGAAAGCATGTCTGCTTATTTGGAAAACGAAGGCTATGTAGTAAAAGCATTTAATCTGGTCAATCCGGAAAACTCGGATAGTTGGAATTGTCTGGGTGAAATCAATGGACAGGAAACGATGGCTCAGGTATTTGCAGATGTCATTATCCAGAATACAGGTTCCGGAAAAGGAGATCATTTCTGGGATAATGCGGAGATGAACCTGCTAAAAGCCCTGGTTCTCTATGTGGATCAGGGATTTCCGCCAGAAGCCAGAAATATCGGACAGGTTTATAAGCTGCTGACCATGAGTTCCGAAAAGGAGCTGAACAGTCTTTTTGATCTGCTCCCAGTGTCCCATCCAGCAAAAGTTCCTTACTGCATCTACAAACAAGCCAGTGATACCGTGCGAAGCGGAGTTATTATCGGATTGGGTGCCAGACTTCAGGTATTTCAGAATAAACTCATTCGGCAGATTACCTCTTATGATGAGATTGATCTGACACTTCCAGGGAAACAGAAATGTGCTTACTTTTGCATTACCTCAGACCAGGACAGCACCTTCGATTTCTTATCTTCCCTGTTTATGACCTTCATCTTCATCAAACTGGTCCGTTATGCAGATAAATATGGAGAAGAAGGAAAACTTCCTGTTGCTGTACATATACTGGCTGATGAGCTTGCTAACACCGGAGCTATCCTGGAATTGAATAAGAAGATTAGTGTAATCCGAAGCCGGAATCTCAGCATTTCCTGCATCTTTCAGAATTTACCCCAGATGCAGAACCGCTATCCTTATAACCAATGGCAGGAAATTATCGGCAACTGTGACACCCAGCTCTTTTTGGGCTGCACAGATGAAGTTACTGCTACCTTTATCAGCAACCGCAGCGGCGATGTAACCGTAGGGGTTAGCAGCGAAGCCAAACAGCTCAATAGCTGGCGGGTATCCGACTATACACCGGAATACCGGCAGACAAAATCTATCGGCAAACGGAAACTCTTAACACCAGATGAAATCTTGCGGCTCCCGCTTGATACTGCTTTGGTTATCCTACGTGGGCAAAAAGTCCTAAAAGTAGAAAAGTACGATTATACCCTGCATCCAGATGCCAAAAAGCTGACACCAAGAAAAGCATCGGAACACATACCTGAATGGCGCAAAAATGGGTCCTCGGAAGAAACAGATTATCGACCACAGCCCTCATTCGAATCTGCCAAAAGGAAACGCCGTTCATCTTCTGCGTCAATAGCAAAACAGAAACCACATTTTACATCCGAACCCGTTTATCAGGAACCTACTCCCGATGATTTTATGGAGGATTTCCTTCAGGAAAATTTTATAGAAGATTCCCCCGAATCTGGCATGGTTCCTTTAGATAAAGATTCCATCATGTCATAACACATTTTGAAAGGAGATAACATTTATGGCAAACGAAACAATGAACCTGAACACCCCTATTTTAACCCTTGACTCCGATACTGTATTAGAAACTGCTCAATCAAAAGCGGATTTAATCTGGCATGACATCCAAAATGCCTATCGTACCCGGAAAATTCTCACCGGCATTCTGGGCGGTATTGAAAAGACCGAAGCCGGCAGCTTAATAGCAATTATTTACTATAAGGATTACCGGGCTGTCATCCCTATCTCGGAAATGATGATCAATCTGGTCCAAGATGAAGCCCATGACTACGGTGACATTTCCCTCCGCCAGAATAAGGTTCTGAATAATATGCTTGGCTGCGAAATTGATTTCATTATCAAAGGTCTGGATACCAAATCCAGAAGCATCGTTGCCAGCCGGAAAGATGCTATGCTGAAAAAACGTCAGATTTTCTATTTTGATCAGGACTCTTCCGGGCAGACTAAAATCCATGAAGACCGTATTGTACAGGCCAGGGTCATTGCCGTTGCTGAAAAAGTAGTCCGGGCAGAAATCTTTGGTGTAGAAACTTCCATCCTTGCAAGAGATCTGTCTTTTGACTGGCTGGGTGATGCCAGGGAGCGATTCCAGGTAGGGGAACACATTTTGGTACGTATTCTGAACGTAGATGGAGATTCCCCTGAAACGCTCTCCATCCATGCAGATGTAAAAAGCGTGGAAGGCAACACCAGCAAAGAAAATCTGAAAAATTGTCGGGTACAGGGAAAATATGCCGGAACGGTGGAAGACATCCACAAAGGAACTGTTTTTGTCCGGTTAGAATTGGGCGTCAACGCCATTGCTCATAGTTGCTACGACAGCCGCACCGTTGGAAAGAAAGATAAGGTGTCCTTTGTTGTGACACATATTGATGAAGAACGGAATGTTGCAGTTGGAATTATCACTCGGATTATTAAACAGAATATTTAACATCAAGATGGAGTAAAAAACTATTTTCTATCATTATGAACGATAAAAGGATAGGTAGTGTAAAATAGTTTGTGTTTTTGGTAAAAAATAACTCCTTTTTGGTAAGAATTCAGATATGACAATTCTTATCGAAAAGGAGTATTTTTTATGGCAGTTGCAAAGGAACAAATTCGACAGATTATCTCAGAAAACAACATTAATAGCGTTGCAGATATATACACACTTCTGAAAGACAGTTTCAAGGATATCCTGCAGGAACTGATGGAGGCAGAACTGGATGCAACTCTTGGCTACGAGAAAAACCATAAGGGAGATCTACAGACAGACAATAAAAGAAATGGTCATTCTACAAAAAACTTAAAGAGTCAGTACGGTGAATTTCAAATCGACGTACCAAGAGACCGTAACGGTGAGTTTGAACCAAAACTCATCCCTAAATACCAGAGAGATATTTCCGGGATTGAGGAAAAAGTGATATCTTTATATGCCCGTGGTATGAGTACACGTGACATCCACGACCAGCTTCAGGATCTTTATGGGATTGAGCTGTCAGCTGAAATGGTCAGCAAGATCACAGACAAGATACTTCCTCAGGTTAAAGAATGGCAGTCCCGTCCTCTGAACCCGGTTTATCCGTTTGTCTTTATGGACTGTATTCATTATAAAGTACGTGAGGATGGCAGGATCCTGAGTCGTGCTGCGTATGTAGTGCTTGGTGTTACAGTGGAGGGATACAAAGATATTCTCAGCATCACAGTAGGTGCAAATGAAACCAGCAAGTTCTGGCTTGGAATGCTCAATGATCTTAAGAACCGCGGAGTAAAAGATGTTCTTTTCTTCTGCGTGGATGGTCTTCCGGGTTTTAAAGAAGCTATTCAGGCAGTCTATCCGCAGGCAGAGATCCAGAGATGTGTGATCCATATGCTCCGCAATTCTTTCAAATATGTAAATTATAATGATCTGAAAAAGTTTTCCTCGGATTTCAAAGAAGTGTACAATGCTCCGAACGAAACAGCCGCTTTAACAGAGTTGGAGAACATGAAAGAAAAATGGGGGAAGAAATATCCGTATGCGATCAGTAACTGGGAAAATAATTGGGAAGATGTAAGTTCCTTTTTCCAGTTTTCTAATGATATCAGGCGTATTATGTACACGACAAATATCATAGAAGGATTAAACGTAAGCGCTTAATTCTTGGGTAACTATACATTTGCCGTTTTGTAGTTCATAATGATTGATAGTAAATAGTTTTTTACTCCACTTCGTAGATAGGAAGTGGTCAATTACTATACTTGGAGGTTTCATTATGAGCAGTAAACGTGCCCCAGGGCGTTCTCTGGATGAATGGATGGAACTGGTGATCCAGTGCAGACAGAGCGGGCTTACTGATGCCGCATGGTGTAATGAACACGGGATCTCTCCCAGCTGTTTTTACAATGCGGTCACACGCCTGCGTAAAAAGGCCTGTCAGATCCCAGAATCGGCTAACAAAGCCAGTACCCTTGATCTTACATCCCATAAACAGGATGTGGTCCAGATCGCTATAGAGCCGGAAACTCCTCCGGCAGAACTGGTTTCAGATAAAGATAACAGTTCCATGTACCTTGATAATCCACATACGATCGAGATCGAAGCCAGAGGACTGATGATCCGGATGAGCAATACCGTTCATCCTTCCCTTCTGAAGATCCTGATGGATGCGCTGAAGGAGCCATTATGTTAGCGGATATCTCAAATGTCGATGCCATTTATATCGTCTGCGGCAGAACAGATATGCGCAAATCTATTGATGGATTATGTGCGATCATCCAGGATCAGTTTTCCATGGAGATCGACCACGCACTTTATCTTTTCTGTGGCCGAAGATGTGACAGGATCAAAGCCATCTTAAAAGAACCTGACGGGATCGTTATGATCTACAAAAGACTGACAGCCCAGGGTTCTTACCGATGGCCAAGAAATAAATCAGAAGTCCGGAACCTCACATGGAGGGAATTCGACTGGCTGATGTCAGGCATTGATATTGAGCAGCCGAAAGCGATCAAAACATCCTGTGCAAGGTAATAAAACCGCTTGTTTTCCCTGTACGTTCAGCATTTTTTAGGGTGCACTGTTTTCCTGTTGTACTGGCAGCACTGTCTGTTTTCTGATATAATAGAGATATCAAAAGCAGGAGGAAAAAGCAGTGGCAGACAGTTCCAAAGATATCCAGCTGCGTGAGCTGAAAGATATGATCACAGAGCTGAAAAATTTAATAAAAACTCTTCAGGCAACTGTCGATGCCGGAAATAAACGGGAGGAAGCCCTTACACAGGAGCGTGATAACCTGAAAGAAGAAGTGGAACTTCTCCGTAAAAAACTCTTTGGCACTTCCAGCGAAAAACGTTCCGCCGATCTTCCGGGACAGCTGAACCTTTTCAACGAAGCTGAAATGGAACAGGATCCTGCGGCCGCTGAAGCCGAGGAGATGGCTGCACTGCTTCCCGAAAAAAAGAGGAACGCCCGCGCAACAAATGCAGAACGTTTTAAGGGTCTGCCTGTAAAAAAGGAATATTTGGATATCCCGGAAAAGGACAGGTTCTGCCCGGCCTGTAATGCCCCGCTGAAAAGGATCGGTGAGGAGTTTGTACGCCGTGAACTGGTCTTTATCCCGGCAAAGCTGAAAGTCATCGAATACTACAGTGTCAGCTATGAATGCCCGGAATGCAGTAAACGCGGTCTTTCTGTTATCAAAAAAGGAAAAGATGGAAAACCGCATTTGCTCTATGGGATGGCTTCGGCTGGCACAATTGCATGGGTGATGTACCAGAAGTTCTGCAACAGCCTGCCCTACTGCCGTCAGGAAAAAGACTGGAAACAGTATGGTGCATCCATCACAAGGGCAACCATGGCAAACTGGGTTATCCTTAATTCAGATGCATTCTTTCGTCCGATGTATGAATACTTCCGCCGGAAACTGCTGGAGCGGGAATTCGCAATGGCAGACGAAACGCCCCTGCAGGTACTGCATGAACCGGGGCGCCGGGCCCAGTCGAAATCCTATATGTGGCTTTTCCGCAGCGGGGAAGATGGTGGTGTACCAATCATCCTCTATAAATACTCGGAAACCCGCGCCGGGGATAACGCGGTTGAATTCCTGCAGGGATTCAAAGGCTACCTGATGTGCGATGGGTATAGCGGGTACAACAAAGTGCCGGATGCAAAACGTACTGCCTGTTGGGCACATATACGCAGGTACCTGGTGGATGCAGTCCCGAAAGGGAAAAACCTGGATTACGGCCAGCCTGCTGTGCAGGGTATCCTGTATATCGACCGTCTCTTCCGTCTGGAAGAAACGATCAAGGCAAAAAGTACAACCTTCGATTCTCTCAAAAAAGCACGCCTTGAAAAAGAAGTGCCTGTCATTGAGGGCTTTTTGTCGTGGCTTGACATGCAGAAACCTACCCGGGGATCCCGGATGGATAAGGCAGTCACCTATATCCAAAACCGCCGCTCCTATCTTATGACCTATCTGGAAGATGGCAGATGTAGTTTTTCTAATAATCTCAGTGAGAATGCGATCCGCCCCTTTACAGTAGGCCGTAAAAACTGGCTGTTCTGTGATACTCCGAACGGTGCACAGGCCAGTGCCATTGTTTATACTATGGTAGAAATGGCAAAGGCAAATGGAGTAAACGTCTATCACTATCTGACTTATCTACTTGAGAAACAGCCTAATGATAGTATGAGTGACGAGGAGCTGGATCAGCTGGCTCCATGGAATGAAGATGTCAAGGCAGAACTCAAACGACTGGTAGAAAACTCCAACGAATAATCAATTATATGTGAATTGTCAAGGTACTCCGACTGCTGAAAAGTAGTCGGATATTTTTCTGGTAATACCTGAAAATTAAGCGCTTACGATTAAACCGCCAGTATCGGAAAGTCACGAAAACAAAAAGCGTATTCCCAAGTGATTCTGCATTAGAAAAGATGCTGTATCTTGCCAGCGAGAACGTAGTCAAAAAGTGGACGCAGAGATACCGGAACTGGGATCAGGTATTGAATCAGCTGATCGTCCTTTATGGAGAACGGCTTACCACTTATCTGTAAGAGAAAAGAAAAGCAGGAATGGGAAGCTCTTTTAAGCCCCTCATTCCTGCTCTCTGTCTATTCCTTCGGCATTTATATTATTGCCAGAAATTTCCGATTCTATTCCAGAGGTCGGGTGTGGGCAGAGCCCACAAAAGGTAATAATCATGATGCCTTACTTGTTATGCAAAAAAATCGAAAATGATGTATATAATTTTCCTACATGGCAATACTGTAAGTACAAAGATATATTCGACAGCCGCATAATCATTAATTCGACAGCAAAATTTTACATATCTATTTCTTATCAAAAAGATTTACTTTCCATAGACACAAGAATTTTTACACCCTCAAAGGATAAAATTGGAAGTTACTCAAAATTAAGCACCTACGTCTCAAACTAAAATAAAGTAAAACGCTTGCATCTATCATTTTAGGTGCAAGCGTAATTAAGGAGAGTATGGGCTTTATCCTGTTTCAGGCATCTGCTATGCAGGTGGAAACAACGGGTTATTCACCCTGAAAAACCCAAAGCCTTAACTGACTGAATTTTCACCAAAAGTTATCAAACAAGCTCTGGAAAGTTGCCAACATTTCTCTTATACTCTTCTCGTTTTAGACTTCCCCAACTTTTCGCACATTATAAAATATTTTCTTGTCCCTATTATATAACCTCAACTACAACTCATAAGAAGTATAGATTAAATCTCTATTAAAAAATCATTTGAATATTACTCTAAATCAAACAATACTCCAGTATATGCTAATCGTATCCCTTTATTTGCATAATATTTTATCAATTCTTCAACAGCTCTAATATCCTTTATTTCAATATTAGGATGTGTTTCCATAAAATATTCTCTATTAATAAACCATAATGGATCATCAAATATACTTTCGTTAACCTCTATTCCATAGTTTTGTCTTTCATCCCACAAGTCAGAAGGCATTAACCACAACCAATTAATATTTGCTAAAATTTTAAAATTATCATATAAATAGGCTGCTGTAGAAATTGTACTTTTTATTTCCGTAATTGTTTCCCAAGGAAATCCTATAATAAAAGAAAAAAAAGCTTTGTCTTGTAGATCCAACTCATATAAATGTTCCGCACATTCCTCTAACTGTGCTATAGTAATCCCTTTTCTAACTTTTTTAAGCCCTTCATTGTAACCAGCTTCTACACCAATTTGAATATTATCTATAATTTTCTCGGGAATATTTTCCAAAAATCCAACCTGCATTAAATCAGTTACCCTAGCCTCAAATGATATTCTTAGATCCAAACTCTTTTTTGAAAGTAAATTCAAAATATTCTTAGCTCTTTTAACATCTGCCGTAAAACAGTCATCGACAAAGTATATTTTCGCATAATTACTTTTTGTTTTTTCTTTTATAGTTTCTACTTGAGACATAATATTATTTACAACATATTGCTCCGTCAATCCTCTCCATATATGTTTGTACAAAACAGAACAAAAAACGCATCTAAATCTGCAGCCTCTAGAAGTTTCTAACCCTATACACCCATAACTATTTTTAGGTACTTTAGAATAGTCAACGTTTTTAATTTCCTGCAACTCCTTGATTTCCATTAATTCATTTTTTACAGTTTCTACTACTTGTTCCCCATCATAAAACACAATGTTGGGAATTTTTTTTAACTCATTATAATTCTTTACATTTTGTATTACACTTACAATATTCTTTTCTCCTTCTCCTTTCAAGGCTATTAAATACGGCATACCTGTAATTATATATCTTGCAAAATAAGATACATGAATCCCTCCTACACAAATAGGTATATTGGGAAACTCTTCATGTATTTGTTGTATCATTTCTTTGGTTACACCCCAATTCCCCGTTGTAGCAGAAAACAAAATAGCATCATACTCTTTATTGTCAAATAAATTTCCAATAAATTTTTTAGCTTCTACATTCGTATCAAAATATTGTGACCTAGAAATTATGGACGGATCCACAATATCCACCTCAATTCCATTATCTTCTAAAATGGTAGCTAAATAATAAAGTGCCAGTGGTGGCATTGAGCGCATTCCAATTGTATTACATTTTGGATGAACCGGCAAAAATAAATATAATACTTTCATATATTCCTACTCTCCGCTAATTTCTATTGCATTTTTCAATAATGTTTCTTGCTTTTAAAGTTCCACACGCTTCCGCTAAGCTTTCTATTGCTTCTACTCTTGGCAAATAGTTTGCTACATTCTTATTTTCTTCGCAAAGTTTTTGATATATTTCTTCTATTGTCAATTTACCATCTATCTTTTTTATAAATGTTAATGTTGCATCATCTAACTGCGCAATTATTTTTCCGTTTCTACAAATGGCATAATATTGGGGAAACTTTTGGATTTGAAAGTCTTTATTATTTTTTAAAACTGGAACATCATCTTTTGACCATGTGGTTGTCATATTGATGACTTCTATGCTTCCCTGTGCCGGCTGCGTTCTTTCTACTTTTAAATAATAGTTATACACAGAAGTCGCATTAACTTTTTTTATCCAGTCTTTATATTTTTCAAACAATTCATCAGCATTTTTACCATTCATTTTACCCATATTTATAGCAACATAAGATGATCTTCTTAAATGTGCCTCAATTGAGAATTTAAAATCTAAAATCACCGTTATTTTAAAATCATTGCCTAATTCTGTACGTAACTCATCTATTAAAAACGGTTCTTTTTCTGTCCCTATTGCTTCTCCTACCATATATGCTCGCCCATTGATATTTAAATGCCTTTTATACCCCCGTATAATATTCAATGTAATTTCTAAACCATTTTCTCCCCCATTTCCTGCTATTGGAAAATTCCAGTCTTGTGGCACAGCAATAAAAGGTGGATTTACATATATTTCATCAAATGTTGTATTACCAAGATTTTCATATAAAGATCCTTCTTTCACTCTTACCTTATCCTCAACATTATTTAAAACAATGTTAAATTTTGTAAAGGGAATTGTTTTATGATTAATTTCTACCAAGGTAACACTATTAGCCTTATTAGCAGCACAAATTCCTTGAATTCCACTTCCGGCACATAGGTCTAAAACTTTATCTACTCGTTTAGATGTTATATTCTCTGTTAATCTATATGTATCCATGCCTATATAAACAGATGGATCCTTTATCCTGCAATTAGGATTATTATAAGGTAATCCCACTAAAAAATATTTATCCAAAAAGGAAATTATAATATAACTGTCCGTCTGAACATAACCATCACTTTTTATAACAATCCCTAATTCAATCAATAAATTCAGGAACTCGGTACCAATTGTATTTTCAATCTCATTTAATTCAATCTTATCTCCTAGCAATAATAATTTCAACAATACTCTTTTGTCTTTTTTTAGCTTTAACAATTCTAATTGAATATTATCATATTCATTTGGTAAGGGATTAAAAAAATAATTCTGATGCTGCCTGATTTTTTGGTTTAATGTGTCATAGCAAGTATCATCTAAATAATTTCTTAATTTTTTAATTTTTTCTATATTTATTCTTATCATTGTTTTCTCCTTGTCAATCATGTTTAACAGAATCTCTTAAGCAAAATAGTCCTATATATTCTAAACTCATTTTAAAGAATAAGACCTTTGATTTACTTTTCTCTGCATTACAATTTATCTTATAATTATTTATACATGCTTATAAAACACTTCAAAATTTTCTAATTTTTCTTTCGATTTTTCTAATCATTAAAACACACATAATTATTTGTGCCATACAAACCCATGGAGTAATAAATGAACCTATGCTTTCATATCTTAATATAATATCAATTATACTTGTTAATATTAAAATTACAAATCCATATCTAAACATAATTTTACCAGCATATATATTGGCTTTCTTAAAAATGGTTTCATTTTTCATTGCCGCAGGTGTCCTCCAACCAATCCACCTATTTTTTTTTGGCGTCTTTGTTTTCATCCCCATTCCTAATCCAACAAGCAGAATTGGAATGCAAAGTGTGAAGAATATTTCTAAATTACTCATAATTATCTCCTTTTCTACTCAGAGAGAGTTAGAAGAACCTCATTTCAATAATAATATTCTGTCTAAACTCTCTCCACTAGCTCACCATCATTTCACTGTAAATACAGCTCCAACAACTGCTAATACTACTACTGCAACACCTGCCAATGTTGCAACAGCCGCATTTGCATATCCTATAGCATTGGCTACGCCCTCAGCGTTTCCTACCCAATTTGTATTGGCTGCTACAGATCCTCTCTGTCCATCTTGAGCCAAACTGTACATTTCCGGACTTTCATACATACGTATCACCTCCTACTGAAAAGTATTTATGGTTAATATTCCTCACAATCAGTAAGGTATTACCATACTATCGTTTAATTCGTCCAAGGAACAGACTTAATAAAAATAATCGTATATTAGTACATCTTGTCCAATTGTCAGTTCATCTTTTAATTCTGCTACTTTAATAAAAGATAATTCTATTAAGCTCTGAATAAGCTCTTTATATATCTCTGTATCTTTATTTTCAAAACTAATACGTATCTTTTTACTATCCTTTTTCACCTCATTTTTATAATTGATTAAAACACTGCCAATAAAATCTTTTAAAACTTGCTGGTTGAAACTCTTCGTTAAAACTATCTTTCCTATAAATGATGTTTGATTTATGTAAACTTTTCCATTTACAATACTAATAACTCCATAGATTTCATCCTCTTTTCTAAGTAAATAATAATCTTCCACATACATAAATACTTTTGCACGAATACTGATTGCATTATACAATTCTTCAGGTGTATTATAATCTCTCATATCTAAAATAGTATCTTGATCGTTTAAAATTTTATAAATTAACTTTAAATCACCTTCACTACATCTATATATTTCAAAATCATTTATTCTTTTTATGTCGTGTCCTTTATACATTTTTTCTACTCCTCTCACTTTAATAATTTCTCGCCTTTCTCCCTCATATAAAAAAGAATACACATCGTTCTCTACCACGTCCTTTTCTACCTCTGGATATTTTTGTATCATTAAATTTATTATTTCTTCTACTGTTCTCTTATTATTTATAAATTCTAAGATTTCCTTTCCTTGCTCATTAATAATAATAGCATCATCGTATGTTTTACCATTTTGAATTATCAATTCACTGTTTTTTAGTTCTTCTCTAACAAAAGCATTTTTAATCCTTTTCAAAACTATGCAATCTTTACATTTTCTATCAAACATCTTTCTCTCCTATTTATATAATTTTTCAAGTGTAAATTCTTCAAGATGATGCATTATATCATCATCTACTAAATCTATTTCAATATTATCTTCATAAAAAATTTTCGGCAGCTCTTGTAAATCGTATTTCATATCTTCTATACAAACCACAAACTCCGCAAGTTCTCTAATTACAGGAATATCCCAAACTTTTCCTAATCCTGCTTTCCAATAATCTTTTAGAGAATGTCTTTTTAGATTTCCCACTGTTACTGGAATATAAGCTGAAGCTGTAAGATTGCCATCTGACTTTATCTCTGAAAATATATTATTTTTAAAATTTAATGTAGTAAATCTTCTGAGATGATCTAAAGGATCACTCCAATCTATTCTAAACTTGTTATTATAATCTCTCTTAGCGTTAAATCTTTCGATATATGCAACTAATTCTCTATATTCCTCTTCCGATGCAAATAATTCACTTTTTCCTTCAACCGCTTTTCCCAATGGCATCAAAGGCTGAACTTTAATTTCCCTTAGATTTTCAAATTTTTGAAGCAATTCAACTACCTCTGGAAATTGCTTGATATTAAATTGTGTCGGACTAAAAGCAACTGCCGAGGAAATTCCTGCATCATCAATAAAATTTAAAGCATCCAATACTTTTTCATAAATTCCATTAATCCCTCTCATACGTTCATGCGTTTTTGCATCTTTTCCGTCCAGACTAAGTTGTATATGTGTAAGACCAGCATTTCGTAAACTTATTACTCTATCTTTAGTTAAAAACCAACCATTTGTAACCATTGCTATATTCGGGACTCCACCATTTTTTAAGACTTCTGTTGCTCGCAAAACTAAATCATATTTCATCATTGGTTCGCCTCCACAAAAGCATGTAGAAAATGGTTTTATCACTGCTATTTCTTTAAATATTTCTAACATTTCTCTGTCTGAAATCTCGTTACGCAACAATCCGTTCCCACTCCTATTAAAACAATGCAAACATTTTGCATTACATTTATTAGTAATATCTATCGCTATGTGTAATGGTCCTGATAAAATATCACTTTTATCAAATTCCTGGAACCTATTTTCTTCTAAATTTTTATATTTATAATATTTACCCATCTCCCATTATACAGATGCACAATACATCTTTCTCCTTTCCACTACTTTAGTGTTCTAAATTTTATATAATATTGAATTATTCATAAAGCCTTGCAAATGTTTCACTTTTCTACACAATACTAAATGCTGCAATATTTCTACGTTTTCATTATTTTCACCTTCTCTACTAAATTTTTAGATATTTTTATTTTCATATCAGCTTTATTAATAACCATTTCGTCATGGCTTATTATTAAGACTATTTTTTTCTTCTTTATTTCCAATAAAAAATCTAAAAATAAATTAGCAATTTCTATACTAAGATTTGTGGTAGGTTCATCCAACAAATATATATCTGCTTTTTTCAAAATAGTTCTCAAACATAAAACTATTTGTCTTTCTCCATCTGAAATCTGCTGCAAATTTTTCTTTCTTAGCTCTTCTAAGTGAATTTTATTTAATAATTCTCCTCCACCTATTTGTATTATTTCGTCTTTAATTTTCTTTAAAGAATTCTTATCCAAAAATTTACATAAATATTCTTCGACATTCATATATGGAACTTTTTCATTCTGTAGCATAACTGATATATTATTTTTCCTTAAATAGAATTTATCTATTTTCCCTAAATTTTCATCTGAATAATAAACATTCCCTGTATATTCATTAAATAATCCCAACATTCCTTTTAAAAATGTTGTTTTACCTATCCCATTTTCTCCAGTAACAACATACATATTATTCACTTCTAGCTTTTCGTTAAAGCAAAAAAGATTTCTTATACAAAAATTCTTTATATCTATTTCTTTTATTTTTTCCAGACAGACTGTCCCATTATTTTCAAGCGGAATACTAAAAATTTCATTTATACGGTCAATAGAACTTTTCACGTCTTGATATTCTTTTCCCAATCCGAAAAAGTATTTAATCAGCGTTAAAAGATTTAAAAAATATATATTAATTATTGTATATTGGCCAATTGATAATTGACCTTTCAAAACTAATGCCCCTCCCAATATTAGGGTTATTGCTTGGAAACACACACAAACAATTTGATCCAATGTTTGAAATAGAAGTCCGACTTGATATGCTTTATATGCATGCCAAAAAAAACTCTTATAACTGCTATTTAAAACTTTTCCAAATATATTAAAAATAGAATGCACTTTAATTTCTTCACGTAATACTAATTGCTCATTCAACGTATTAAAAAAATCACTTTGATTTTCCTTAAATTTGTAATTTCTTTCATAAATTTCCCCTTTTAAAAGCAAATAAATAAAAATATATATAAGAATAAATACTCCTGTAACCCCAAAAATCGGTTTACTTAAATAAAATAACAAACTTATCAGAAAAAACATTACGAATAAATTAATAGTAGCAGTAATAATTTTATCAAAAAAGAAATCAACCACTATTCTACTATCCGAATTTAAGCGTTGCGTCATATATGTAGGTTCATATTCAATCTCTAAAGGAATTTTCTGCAGATGGAGTATGCCCCGACTATTTATTTCAAATGAAATATTATTCTTAACCTTCATTATTTTTAAGTTATATATATATGACAAAAATAGTGAAATAATCCCCACCCCAGCAATAGTTATTGCGTATTTTATGACCTCTTCAACATTCTTTATGTCTATAAGCATATCAACAAACATTCCGTTCATATACGGTAATAAAGTAGATAATATAACCGATATGAATTGTATTACTAAAATTGTTACTAGAAGGTATCTTCTTATTTTTAAACTATCCTTTAATAATTTATACAATGTTTTATCTCCTCATTAATTTTTATAAAATTAAAAATCAAGTCAGCATAGCCACATAAAAAATTTATTATCTAAATATGCTATGTACTTATCATTTCGTTTAAAATTTCTATTTAATATTTTTAAAAATAATGATAATAGAATTTTATTATTATGGTATTCATAGTACCAAGTAATACAAATAAAGTTTGATATCTGCTTTATATCTATTATGATCTTGTTTTTACGTTTACTTGATAAAGCAATAAATAGAAAAAGATAATAATTAATTTTGTAGAAGCATTTTTGTTCTACAATCCCTTCTGGTATCTCTGTCAAACTTTTATTTTCATCAAGTCGAATTACTATACGTTTTTTTATAATAGATTCCATGGAAATATACTCTATTAGTTTTTTAACACTTATCATATTTATTTTCACCATTCCAATATAATTATTAGCACATTTTAATACTTTTCCTAAACCATAAAGTCAACCTTTAAGATCCACTATTCTGTAAAATAGAACCTGCCTCCCGATTGATAATTTTGTTCTACCAGTTCCAAGATTAGTGAATTCATAACTCTACCACACATAATAATCAACACTATATATTCTAATTAGACTCTTATTGAGAAAATTGATTATTTTTTGTTTTTCCCACATTACAATATTTTCTATATTTTGCCCATATTTTTTGTCTAAATCGAACTTTTTTCTTCCTATATGGCATATTTATTTCTTATGTTTTGTCCCAACTTGGCACACTTCTGCGATTTACAGGGAAATCTACCCATGTTAAAATGATACTGTCAAAATTGTATGTAGCGAAAACGCAGCTTTCCAGGGAATGCCTCTTCTCTGGTGCAAGCTGCGTTTTTTCGTGCATGGAAAGGAGTATTACAACTAAATATAGAATAAGCGTTCCTCCGTATTGACCGGACGGAAGCTTCTATGAGGCAGGAAAACTATAAGCCAGGGCAAAGTGAAAGATCTCACTTTGCCCTCTTTTTATGAAGGAGGTTCATTTACTTGAAAAACCATACTCACAAAGAAGCACCACCGGGCATGAAACATCATTGGAACTATGGCAAATATCTCTATACTGCCTTCCTTGTCTTTACTCTGATTGCCTGTAATGTACAACCCGTTATGGCTGCTACCATCTGGGACAAAGCTTCAGAAATCATGAAAGACGTATATAACCAGATTATCCTGATTTCCACCATTGCGGCTGTTGTAACTGCATCGGTTGCTTTGCTTTTGATGAATTTTTCCAAATCCGGAAAAACCGTGGATGAATCCAGGGCATGGCTCAAACGAATCATCATTACATGGGCTATTCTCAATGGTCTGGGATTTATCATGGCTTACATCACTCCGTTCTTTGCCGGCGGGCAGTGGAATGGATAATGCAGATAAGGAGGTGGCTCTGTCATGGGAATACTTGACGGAATTGTAGAATGGATTGCCGAACAGGTCATGAACATTCTGGATTTGATTACTACTTCTGTTCTGGGTGCACTGGGATGTTCCATGGATACTTTTCTCCGGTATTTTCCAGCAGCGGAAACAATGTACCAGATTTTTCTGGCACTGGCTATCGGACTCATCCTTTTAAACTGGGTTTGGCAGCTTTTTAAGAATTATTTTATGGGGACAGGGATTGACGCTGAAGATCCAATCAAATTATCACTGCGGACATTTATGTTCCTTTTCCTGACATTCTATGCCAAAGACATTGTGGATCTTCTATTGAATATTGCAGGAACCCCGTATAGCTGGATTCTGACTGAAGATCTTCCACCACTGGAATTTGCCAAGTTTAATTCTGTAATCACAGTCATCCTGGGAGTATGTGCCAACGGTGCTGTTGCCATTGTTGCCCTCATACTGGTACTGATCCTTGCCTGGAATTACATCAAGCTGCTTTTTGAAGCTGCGGAACGTTATATACTGCTTGGAGTTCTGGTCTACACCGCACCTGTTGCATTTTCCACAGGTGCTTCCCAGGCTACTGGAAATATTTTTAAGAGCTGGTGCCGTATGCTCGGCGGACAGTTCTTTTTGCTTTTAATGAACGCCTGGTGTTTGCGGCTGTTTACTTCCATGGTGGGAACATTCCTTGCAAACCCTTTATCACTCTAGGAAGGAGGAGATTATGAAACATAAGAAAACACTGCTCTGCAGCCTGCTATTGATTTCTTGTCTGATTCTTGTAACATCCATGCCGGTCTTTGCCGCAGAACTCACAGAAGCAGAGGTACAGCAAGCTGTAGATGCACAGGGAAAAGAAACGGTCACCGGTAATGTCTTTATCTGGTTTCTGTGTGCCATTGCTTTTTTGAAGGTTTCTCAAAAGATTGACAGCTTTATGGCAAGTCTGGGAGTCAATGTTGGAAATACTGGTGGAAATATGATGGCTGAACTTTTAATCGCCGGAAGAGGTCTTGCAAGTTCCTTTCGGGGGCATGGCGGTGGAAGCCATAGCAGTTCCCATTCTTCCTCTCCCGGAAGTGCTGCAGTACAAAGTTCTTTCCTATCCGGAGGATTAGCCGGAGCCGTTGGAAGGCAGACAGAGCGTTCTGCGGTAAATGCAGCCACCGGATATACCGAAGGACCAAGTATCGGAAATGCACTTTATCAGTCTTCCCTTGAAAAGGGCGGAGATTTTGCTAATAACGTTATCAGCAATATTGCTCAAGGAAACTATGGTCAAGTTGGCTCAATCAAAGGTGATGGAGCTGTTTCTGCATTTCAATCCTACATGGGAATTCAAAATGAAGATAAAACGGATCATTCCTATACCAATGTTGAGATTGGCGGCGGCAGGATAACAGGAGTTGAGTCCGGTTCCAATGGGGACAGCCGGGAATTTGCTATGTACCATGCCGATCAATATACGGCTCCTACCCAGGGAACCTATGAAACTGTGCAATCTGTAGACGGAGCTACCTGGTACAAGCAATATGCCGAAAATACGGTATCCAAAATCCCTTATGATGCTGGCGATGGAAAAATAGCCTACAACGAATCCATTGTCCAAAAGCTTCCTCCTACTCCTCCAAGAAAGGATCGGATTTAGTAATGGATACAGAACGTTCTGGACTTGACGAAGCAATGGATGTAGGCTCCAGTACCGTTTCTCACCTAAAGTCCTTAAAAACAGCAGCCACTTTCTCCAAAGCAGGATATGGTGCCGCCCTTGGCGGACCTTTCACAGCAGCAATTGGAGCCGTCATAGCCAACCGGAATCAGCTCGCTAAAATTCTTCTTGTTATTCTCGCCATACTGCTGCTCCCGGTTTTATTTATTGTGATGCTCCCTGGTCTGATCTTTGGAAGCCTGACCGAGCAAAGTGATGTACTAAACAGCAACTCTATGATCAGTGAAAACATCCGTGCTTCCCGTGAAGCCATCGTTGAAGTGTTAGAAGAAAGCCATGAAGACATTCTGGCAGAGATCCATGCAGCAATTTCCCGTCTTCCACAAGGTGATACTGCATCCATCAATGATCCCTATACATACAGCATCTCCGTCAATGCCAATCTGCTGATTTCACAATTTTGTGCCAGCCAGGATGACTATAAAAACATCAACCTAAACCAATTAAAGAAACTCATCCGTGAAAACAAAGAAGGACTTTTTTCTTATGATGTAGCAACCGAAACAGTTACCATGGAAGTTACCGTTGATGGCGGTGCAGAAGGAGAAGCCGGCACAGAACAGGGACAGGCACAAACACAGACGGTTACTTTTACGAAACACACCTATACCGTTGTTTATGCTGGGGATTCCTATTTTGCAGACCATGTATTCCATCTTACAGACAAGCAGAAAGAACTTGCCAAAAACTATGCAGAAAATCTGACTGCTTTCTTTGGAACTGCTTCTTCCGGCATAGTAGCTGCTATCAATCTTAGTGATGAGGTATTGTCCTACCGCCCTGCTGTAGAAAGAGCCGCTGCGAAATATGGTATGAGTGATTATGTGGATTTAATTCTGGCAGTCATGATGCAGGAATCTGGCGGACGAGGGCTGGATGTTATGCAAGCAGCGGAAGGTGGATTTAATACCCGCTATCCCCATGTGCCAAATGGGATTACAGATCCTGAATACTCCATTGAATGTGGTATTCAGGAATTAAAATATGCCCTCGACAAAGCCGGCTGTACCGGACCTACGGACTTAGACCGGATTAAACTGGCTCTTCAGGGTTACAACTACGGTTCTGCATACATTGACTGGGCAATGGAGCGTGACGGTGGATATACCAAAGAAAATGCGATTGCCTACTCTGATATGATGTGTGCAAGACCAAGCTGGCCTTATGACCGGTATGGTGATAAAGAATATGTGGAGCATGTCCTTCGGTATTACCAAATTACTGCCAGTGGCGGCAGCTATCCCGCAAACGGCATGCAGATTCCACACTATCTCCAGACAGACTATGGAAACATTCCATACGGCGGGGGTTCCATCGCCAGCAGCGGATGCGGTCCGACAAGCTTTGCTATGATTGCCAGTTATCTTACAGGCACTACCATTACACCTATTGATGCAATATCCTGGTGCGGAAATTCCTATTACAAACCAGGAGTCGGCACTTACTGGTCTTATTTCCAGGCAGCGTCCGATCATTTTGGGTGTGGAACTGTCACACAGACCAGTGATCCCAACCAGGTACTTCAGGCTTTATCTGAAGGTCATCCGGTCATCAGTTCCCAAAGAGCTGGGCTTTTTACCAGTGGCGGACATTTTATTGTCCTTCGTGGTGTAACGGCTGGAGGTAAAGTATTAGTCAATGATCCCAATGACAGTTCCTCCAAAAACTACATCAACCGTGAATTCGATATGATGACGGAAGTGCATGCAACCGCAAATGCCTATTGGATCTTCGCTAAAAAATAAAGGAGACACTTATGAACAGAAAAAAAGCAATTCTGGCTATCTTTATGATGGCCTTTTTAATTATCATCGGATTTGTCTTTCCCTCCATCTGGAAATCCCAAAAAGGAAACAAAAAATCCGAGACAGAAAATACTCAACACGATAATAATGAAAATACCGAGACAGAACAAGCAGAAAATAACGAATCCATAAGCTTTCAGGATTTTGAAGCTTTGGAATACTTTTTCTCCAAGGAACAGGTGAAACTTTTTCAGGAAGAACTGACCTCCTATCTTAAAAACGTAAAACAGATGTCTCTAACTTCCATCCGTTTCCTTGCTGATGATACTACCTATCCCAATGCTTCTGATATTAATTTTTTGTTCCAGCTTCCGGATAAGTCCGTTCTTCCTGTGTACTACACTTCCCCTACTGGAAGATTCTTTTTCGGTGAGGAACGTACCCCTGATTCTGGAAAAGAAATCATCTATGAACGTCCGACAGATGACAAACTTCCTTCTATCACAACAGAGGAAATTGAACAGTTGCAAGAAGGAGGTTATGACGATACCTCCGTGAATTCGGAAAAAGCTGCCCCTGTCACAGAAGTTCCTGAAACTCCTTCCATGGAAGAACCAAAGGAGGTGCAGCCATGAACAATACTGAAGAACAACATCCTGTCTTCATCCCTCGCAATTTTATAGAAAAAGGGACCTTTATGGGCGGAATGTTTAAAATCCGTAATGCCATCGAAGGCGGTGTCCTGGCAATCCTGATCACCATTCCTGTTATCAATCTGCCTCTGACACTCACTGTCAGGATTATTATTCTCTGTATGACTGCTCTGCCTGCAGCTATGATTTCTCTAATTGGAATCGGTGGAGAAAGCATTACTGCGTTTTTAATGAACGCTCTGCGTTTTCTGAAAAACCGCCGGGTTATTTACCGTATGGATGTACATCCGGAGCCGAAAAAAAAGTACCGGATAAAAAAGCCCCGCAACAAAGAACCAAAAACCAAGAAACGCAAACGGCATCCAAAACAACCTGCAGAATCTTCTTCTGAAAAGAACTGCTCACAGATGTCTTCCGAAGAGGAGACAAAAGAATCCTCTGCTATTAAAAAAAAAGAACGCCGGCAGTTTGACACTTCTACAAAACGTGGAATACGCAAACAGGCTCGTGAAGACATCCGGATTCTTAAATATGAGTCCCGACAATTAAAAAAAGAACAAACCGCTGCACGTAAAAGTGCGAAAAGGCAGGCAAAACTTGAAAAACAACAGATAAAGCAGCAACTTTCGGAGGAACGAAAAAAAGAAAGAACTGCGAATAAAGCTTCCAACCAGCCTCCTGCTTCCGGGAAAAGCAAAAAGAAAAAGCGAAAAGAAATCACCTTGGAAGATTATCTTCCTATTGATAAGATTGCCAATGGTGTTATCTACACGACAGACCATCGTTATGTAAAAATCCTGGAGATTGAACCGATCAATTTCCTCTTACGCAGTGCCAGGGAACAACAGGGGATCATCTTCAGTTTCATCTCCTACCTAAAAATCAGTCCTGTGAAACTGCAGATTAAGATGATCTCCAAAAAAGCGGATATCAACAAACATCTGGAACAGTCCCGTTTGGAAATGGAACGGGAATCAGATCCTAACTGCCGGCAGTTACAAAAAGACTATATCCAATTTGTCCGGCAGTTAAGTTCCAGAGAAGCGGTTTCCAGACGTTTTTTCCTAATCTTTGAATACGAACCTTTCAATGTGAATCGGAAGGTGGAGGAAAAGGAAATCCTGGCAGCTTTGGAAACTGCTGCACAGACCGCAAAAACCTTTCTATATCAATGCGGCAACGATGTGCTGGTTCATGACAATGAAGATGAGTTTACAACCGATGTACTCTACACTTTACTGAACCGTACCAAATGTACCGAAACACCTTTGCCAAAACGGATTAACCAGGTACTTACCCGCTATATGGAATCTGGCCGTGAGCAGGAAGTGGATAACATCCATATCAATGAATTCATTGCACCAGAGTCTTTGGACTTTAAGCACAGCAACTATGTGCTGGTAAATGGCATCTACCATTCTTACCTGCTGGTGCCGTGCGATGGTTACAAAGCAAAAGTAATGCCAGGTTGGCTGTCCCTGCTTATCAATGCTGGCGAAGGAATTGACATTGACTTTTTTCTGCATAAACAGCCCAAAGATAAGATCCAGCAACGTCTTGGACAGCAAATCCGGATCAACCGTTCAAAGATCAAAGATGCCTCTGATACCAATGCGGATTTTGATGATCTGGATTCTGCCATCCGTTCCGGCTATTTCCTCAAACAGGGACTTGCTAATAATGAAGATTTCTATTACATGAATCTTTTGATTACAATTACGGCAGGTGATCTGGAAGAACTGCAATGGCGGATTCAGGAGATGAAAAAACTTCTCATCTCACAGGATATGGATCTGCGGTCTTGTTACTTCCTGCAAGAACAGGGATTTTTATCTTCCCTTCCTCTTGTAAACCTGGATAAGAAGCTCTATGAACTCTCAAAACGAAATGTCTTAACCACCGGAGCTGCCAGTTGCTATCCTTTCGTCAGCTACAGCATTTGCGATGACAACGGCATCCTATTTGGAGTAAATAAGCATAACAACTCTTTAGTGATTGCTGATATTTTTGACTCCAAACAATATAAAAACTCCAATATTGCGATTCTTGGCACTTCTGGATCCGGAAAAACCTTTACCATGCAGACTATGGCACTTCGTATGCGGCGTAAAGGAATCCAGGTATTTATCATCGCACCGTTAAAAGGTCATGAGTTTTATCGGGCTGCCAGAAATGTAGGAGGAACCTTTATCCAGATTTCTCCTGCCAGCCAAAACTGCATCAATGTCATGGAGATCCGAAAAGTAGATAACTCTGTCAATGAGCTGCTGGACGGTCCAACTTTAGACGCATCTGCCTTAGCCAGTAAGATTCAGCGTCTGCACGTTTTCTTTTCTCTGCTCATTCCAGATATGAGCCATGAGGAAAAACAGCTTTTGGACGAAGCACTGATTAAAACCTATGCAAGAAAGGGAATCACCCATAAGAATGAATCCCTCATTGATCCCAAACACCCGGAGCATTATAAAGCGATGCCAATTCTTGGAGATGTATATGATGTTTTGATGGAAACCGAAGATACCAAACGGCTGGCTCACATCCTGAACCGTCTTGTCCATGGCTCTGCTTCCTCTTTTAACCAGCAGACCAATGTAGACCTGACCAATAAATATACTGTTTTGGACATCTCAGAGCTGACCGGCTCCAGCGATCTCTTAACGGTGGGGATGTTTGTTGCTCTGGACTATGTATGGGATAAAGCCAAAGAAAACCGTACCGAAGAAAAAGCTATTTTCGTAGATGAAGTATGGCAGCTCATCGGTGCTTCCAGTAACCGCCTGGCCGCTGAATTTGTTTTGGAGATTGCCAAGATTATCCGGGCATACTCTGGTGCCGGTATTTTTGCAACCCAGGATCTTAATGACTTTTTTGCTCTGGATGACGGAAAATATGGAAAAGGCATTATCAATAACTGTAAAACCAAAATTATTCTTAACATGGAAGATGAAGAGGCACAACGTGTAAAAACCATTCTTCGTCTTTCCGAAACCGAAGTTATGAATATCACCCATTTCCAACGTGGAAACGGACTGATTTCAACAAACAACAATAATATCACTGTGGAATTTAAAGCTTCCAACCTGGAAAAAGAATTAATTACCACAGACCGACAGGAACTCCTGGAAATCTTGAAACGCCAGGATAAAAAAGTCGGTTAATGTTACCTGCAGCCCGAATATGGCTGCTTTTCTTTTTAACAAAGGAGGAGATTTATGTTAAAACCAGCAAAACAACCTCATATCCGGCTAACCGCCCTTTTTCTTTGTGTCACGATGTTTCTTAGCACACTCTTTTTCAATGCCCATACCGCTTATGCTGCAGATGGAACCATTGATTATACGGCAGGAGCCAAAATTCCATACGGGGACTATTATACTTCCCGCATGAGTTTTGATGGTAATAATACGGCTTATTGCGTTGAACCATTAAAGAAAACACCTGCTTCCGGACAATATCCTTATAATCTTTTAGGAAAGGATTCCCCACTTAGAAAAGCACTCTACTATGTCAATGGTGGATACGGCTACGAAAAGCTCATAAAAGATCAATATTTCCAAGGATGGTCCGATGACAACTCTTATGTCATTGGTCATCTGGTCGTTTCCTATATCCACGCTGGAAATAACGGGGACACCGGTGCCTTCCATGGCGCACCTCAAAATTATATTGACAAAGCATTGGAAGTTGCCAACGCCATTGAAGGGCTTCCTGCCCCACCAGAATCCTTCCGTGCTTTTATCGTTCCTGGCGATGCTTCCCAAACTTTTGCAGGAAGCTGGTATCAGGTTCCAAACGGCTTTATCGAACTGCAGAAATCCTCTGCCAATACCGATATTTCCGATAAAAATGGCAATTACTCTTTAGAAGGAGCCAAATACGGAATCTACAAAGGGGAAGAACTGGTAGAAACTCTTGTTACCGATAAAAAAGGATATGCAAAATCCAAAGAACTGGCAGAAGGAAGTTACACCGTTAAAGAAATCAGTGCCCCAGAAGGATTTGCTATAGATACTTCCGCCCATAATGTTACGGTAAAAGCAGAAGGAACATCTACCGTAAAAGTAAAGGATATTCCTCAAAATAATCCCGTAAAACTGCTCCTTAAAAAGCTGGATACTGACACACAGCAAAATTCTGCACAGGGAACCGGCTCTCTCGCCAATGCCGAATTTACAATAAAATTCTATACAGAGCAGTCAGCTACCGATCCCGGAGCAAATGGTAAGAAACCGGTTCGCACCTGGATATTGAAAACAGATGCCTCTGGAGAAATCCATTTTACAAAAGATTATTTGGTATCCGGGGATGAATTTTTCTATGCCAGTGATGGAAAGACCGTCTGCTTCCCACTGGGTACAGTAACCGTACAGGAAACCAAAGCCCCTGCCGGCTATCTTCCAAACGAATCTGTTTTCGTGCAGCAAATCACCAGTACCGGTACGGAAGAAACTATCTCTATTTATAACGCTTCTTCTGTCGAAGAACAGGTCTTCCGAGGCGGCGTCAAAATTCAGAAGCGGGATCTGGAAACTCAGGGAACACAAGCACAAGGAACCGCATCTCTTGCAGATGCCGAATTTACCATTACCACTCTGAACAAACAGCCAGTATGGGTAGGTGGAAAGCTCTATGAAAATGGTCAGGCAGTGCTTACAATCAAATCGGATACACATGGTATTGCTGCAAGTGCCGCTGATGCCCTGCCCCTTGGACATTACCGGATAGAAGAAACCAAAGCGCCTTCCGGATACCTAACCGATGGTGCAAAGGCTCTTGAATTTGACATCACCCAAAATGGAGAAATCGTAGATTTAACAACAGAAGAGACTTCTGTTTCTAACCAGATTATCCGTGGCGGTGTCAAAATCCAAAAACGGGATCTGGAAACAGGAGAAGCCAAACCACAGGGAAATGCTTCTTTAAAGGATGCAGAATTTACAATCACCAATCTTGGTCCAAATCCTGTTCTTGTGGATGGAACCCTTTACGAAAAAGATCAAGTAGTTCTCACTTTGAAGACAGATGAAAAGGGGCTTGCTTCCACCAAAAAAGATACGCTCCCTTATGGTCATTACCGGGTTGATGAGACAAAAGCACCGGAAGGTTATTTGAACGAGGGCAAACTCTCTCAGGAGTTTCATATCACAGAAAATGGGAAAATTTTGGATTTAACTGCAAAAGAAACAGCGATTTCCAATCAGGTAATCCGTGGCGATTTAGAATTCGTAAAGGTCTCTGACGGAGATTTAAACCGGCTGGCAAATGTCCCATTTTCCATTACCTCCAAAACTACAGGAGAAAGTCATACCATTGTAACAGACAAAAATGGCTATGCCAGTACTTCCTCAGAATGGAATAAGCACACTACAAATACCAATCGTGGGGAAACTTCTGAAGACGGAATCTGGTTTGGCGCTTCTAAACCTGATGATGCCAAAGGAGCCCTGATTTATGATACCTATATTTTGGAAGAACAACGCTGCGATTCCAATGAAGGTATGAACCTCTTAAAAATTGAGGTCTCTGTATACAAAAATCACGTAGTCGTGGATATGGGAACTTTAACGGATGATCAGATTACCATTGGAACTACTGCCCTTGACAAAGACAGCAACTCCCACTTTGCCAAACCAGAAGAAAAAATCACTCTGGTTGATACCGTAGAATACGAAGGCTTAAAGAAGGGACAGTCTTATAAGCTCATCGGTACACTGATGGATCAGGAATCCGGAAAGCCAATTGAAATAGATGGAAAACCTGTCACAGCAGAAACCACCTTCAAACCAAAAAAATCTTCTGGTTCTGCAAAAGTGACCTTTACGTTCAATGCCTCTTCTCTGAAGGGCAAAACAATCGTAGTATTTGAGGAACTGTACCAGGAGGATTTAAAACTGGCTGTTCATGCGGACATTACAGATCAGGATCAGACTATCTATTTCCCAGAAATCGGGACCACTGCAAAAGATAAGGAAACAGATATGAATCTTTCCCAAGCAGATAAAGAAGTTACCCTTGTAGATACGGTAGCTTACAAAAATCTTCTGCCCGGCGAAGAATATGTTATGACTGGAACCCTTATGGATAAAGAAACCGGAAAACCTGTCGAAATAGATAAGAAAGAGGTTACTGCCGAAACCACATTTACTCCTAAAGAATCCTCTGGAACGGTAGATGTGATTTTTTCTTTTGATGGGACCTCCCTTGCCGGAAAAACCGTAGTTGTTTTTGAATCTGCTACTTATGACGGCAAAGAATTTGCAACACACGCAGATCTTGAAGATAATGGGCAGACCATCTACTTCCCAGAAATCGCTACTACTGCAAAAGATAAAGCAGACGGAGATCATTTTACCAAAACCGATAAAGAGATTACCATCGTTGACACGGTTAAATATAGTAACCTAATTCCAGGAAAAGAGTATGCACTTACCGGTACCTTGATGGACAAAGAGACAAAAGAGCCTCTTCAGGCAGATGGTAAACCGATTACTGCCACTACGACCTTTACTCCTGAAGATGCCTCTGGCAGTATTGAACTTACCTTTACATTTGATGGCAGCATCCTGTCCGGCAAAACAATTGTTGTCTTTGAGTCTTTAACGTATCAGGAAAAAGAGATTGCTGTTCACGCCGATATAGAAGACCATGAACAGTCTATCTACTTCCCAGGAATTGGAACTACTGCGAAGGACAAAGCGGATGGGGATCAGGAAGCCGTTGCTACGAAAGAAGTAACCATCATTGACACCGTATCCTACCAAAATCTGATTCCGGATACTCCATACAAACTGGTCGGCACACTGATGGACAAAACAACCCAAAAGGAAGTTCTGATTGATGGAAAACCTGTCACGTCAGAAACAGAATTTACACCAAAGGATTCCAATGGTTCTGTCGAAGTCATCTTCACTTTTGATGGAAGCACATTGGCTGGTCATGATGTAGTCGTTTTTGAAAAACTTTTTTCCCTTGAAGGAGAAACAGCACTTGAAATTGCTTCCCATGAGGATCTGGACGATAAAGGACAGACGATAAAACTTACGGAAGTTCCAAAAGACACACCGGAACCTTCCAAACCAGTCAAGACTGGAGATGAAACAACCATTCTTCCTTATCTTTTACTGGCAGGTGCCGCACTCCTCTTTGCTGCCGGATTTGGTATTTTATATATCCGTAAGCGAAAAAAAGATAAGTAACTATCAATAAATATGCTCACAGGCAGCTTCTTACGGCTGCCTGCTATAAAGGTGATGAATATGGAACAATCTCGTTGTAATGCCGATGCCAAGCACATCCGGCATTTTTTAGATATTTGTGATGGAAATTGGCATTCCTGTATTTATGTTCGCTGCGTTTCCTGTAAAACCCCAGGTTATTGTAATGGCCCACACTTCTTATATCATCCAGATGAAAACGGCAGTCCTTGTATCCTGCCCATGGCAGATGCCCGTATGCTCTTCTCCCGCATACCGGAACCAACGGAATGCCTGTCCGCCATAACACTGGAACAGTTTCAGTCCTTATATGGACTCTACTTTGCAAAAGAAGCATTGACCGATAAGCCATGTCCTTGTTTTGCTTTACTGCGGCATCAGGAAGCATCCCATTATTACTGGTAAAAGGTTGCACTTTTGGTACTTTCTGCGTACAGGATAAGAAAGGAGGCGATTTTATGTTGAATTTCACTGCTATGATTCAAGGAATCGATACAATATTTACGAACTTAATTTTTATTCCTGCACTTTTAATCCTGTACCTGAAGTTTCGTCCGAGAAAGCCCTGGAGCAGACGCACCAGAAATCTGTATCGGCTATGTATAGCTCTGATTTCTGTTTATGTCATCCGGATTTTCTGTGCAGGGTTCATCTTTACACCAGTAAATTACTCACGTTTTGCAGACAGCGGTTTCTTTCCGCTTATCAAGGCACTGTTCTATTCTTAGATTTTCTGCCATTTTGTGCCATTTAGTCCGAATCTGGGAGTAGTTTCTATGCCCATCCTATGGGAATTCATCACCTGCTTTCTTACAATATACGTATAAAACACGTAAGCGAGGTGAATCTTTATGAAACAGAAACAAATCCGCTGCCCATACTGCGGCAGCATCGCAATTTTAAGGGATGCGTCCTATGTATATGGAAATAAAGCGAAAGATGGAAAACTCTATGTGTGCAGTCACTTCCCACAGTGTAATTCTTATGTAGGAGTTCATCCTGGCACTACCAATGCCAAAGGAAAACTGGCAAACAAAGAGCTTCGGCAAAAAAGGATCCAAGCACACCGGGTGTTTGACCAGATATGGCTAAACCACATCTTTACGAAATCGGAGGCTTACCGCTGGATTGCTGATAAATTCTGTCTGACTGCCAAGGAAGCACACATCGGAGAATTTAGCACTTATATGTGTGATCAACTAATTCTGGAATCCATGAAGATTCTGGAGAATAACCATATCCCTCTCAGGGCCATTGGTTGAAAGGGGGGATATGTATGATCATCCCGATGACAGATGATGAACGCCGATTGACAGAGGAGTACTTATATTTGGTACCTGAAATGGTAAAAAAATTGACTACTCGTTGTGCTTATGTCTCATACGATGAGCAGCAAGACCTTCTGCAAGCCGGAAACTTAGCTTTATGCAAAGCCGCCATGAACTATGACAACACCCGTCCCTTTGCAGTTTACGCCAGAGTTGCCATACGAAATGCCATTTACAGTTATTGGAGAAAACTGCAAAAAGAACGAAAATACACCTGTTCCATGTATGCATCTTCCGAATTTGACATGGAACCCCTGCTTGTAGACCAAAAAACAGAACTGTGGCAGGAACAATGTATGAACCAGGAACCCATTTATAAGCACCTGCAGTCCTTAGAAGCGAGAAGCTGCAATACACTAAGAAAAGGAATACATGCCCTGCTCCTGCAGCAAAAAGGATATACCAACCAAGAAATTTCCAAACATTATGGTGTCCCAATGAATCATGTCCGGGCATGGCAAAGCAAAGCCCGGAAATACTTACAGCAGGATACCAAATTATATACTCTTTTATCTTGAAGGGAGAACGATTATGCTGACACTTTATACTGCAGTCGGAATCCTACGATTCCAGGATTCCATAAAGGAACATAAAACACCGACAGTTATCAATAACCGGCAGGAATACGGACTGACAGAAGAAGAATTCTTTCTGTGGAGCAGCCTCGCATTTCAAATCCGACAGATCCATGAATTGCAGTCTGCCTTTTCGGAACGTTTGAAAAAACATCACCGTTCGGAAAATATTCCCATTGAACCCTACCTGAATCGGCTGCTGCTTCGAGGACTGGTTGTAAAAGGGGATGGTTTAACTGGTGTGGATGCCCTGTACCGCCTCTTAGGAGAACTTTATATCAGCCCATTGCAGGACAGTTTTTCAGTACGACTTTTTACCTGCATCTATCTCTGCATGAAGAAAAAACTGCACACAAAGGAACTGATCCATTATCTAAAAAAGCCGGCACGGACTGCTATAGAGGACACGGTACTCCAAATAGCAAAAAAAGTACAGATTTCTACGGCAGAGCTTGTAACCTGTGTAGAACAGGGCATCCATCCACAAAATACAGAGCAACTTTTGACGCAGCTCTATGAAACCTCGGATGCAACATTCCGTACCCTGGCACAGGATATCCAATTCACCCATGCCGGTTATCCTGTACTGGAAGCCATCAGTAATTTGTACCTCAATAAACAGATTGCATTTGAAAAATTATAGGAAGGAGCAAATTATGCCAAAACCATTTCTTAATAAGCTGATTGTCCATGGGGCAATCGGCTTTTTCTGTGTCTTATTTGGATGTATTTACGGATTTGTAACAGATGACCAGATATTTCTCCTTATGAGTCTTTGCATCGGTGTCGGAACTGTCATACGAATTGTGAGTCTGCTGCATACCATCAAGATGCATGACTATACCAAATTAACTGGAACCTGTACAAAACGTGAAGTCAGCCCTCTTACCAAGAAACAGAAAATTATTTTCCGATCCACTGACCAGAAAGAATATCACTTTACGTTCGATAAAAATATCCGCATTTTATCTGGACACTATTATCGCCTATATTTTCGGAATGTAGCAAACCTTTCGGGTGAAGAAAAGGTTACTCCGGATTTACTTGCGTATGAGGAACTCTCCCTCTAGTTGAAAATTGTTCTCCTAAAAGTTGCTAAAATTGCTTACCAAAACAGAAGCAGCTATGCTATTTTCACATACCCGCTTCTGTTTTGGATTTATTCTGTTTTCATTTTTACTTTATCTGAAATATTTTGTTTACAGATTATAATAATCTTATTCAATTGTTTTAATACGCTCTACTAATGTTCCTTTCTTCACATATCGAATCACAAAAAAAGAATATGCTCCTGCCATAAATACAAGTGCTATGAAGTAAAATGACACTTGCAAAATAGGAAAACTAAAATGCAATGTTCCCAATGTTCCCACTTGATTAAATACTGTGCATAAAATATAGCCTGCAAAAGTCCCGAATGTCAACGTTATTATCGCCGTTTCCACGATATAATATAAACATTCTGTTTGAAGTATTTTGACAAATTGTTTGTTTGTTAATCCTATTGCTTGTAAAATCGCAAATTCCTGTTGCCTTGATATGATATTTGTCATTAAAGTATTAATCATATTAATAACACCAAAAACGGCCACAAATAAAACTAGACAATATAACGGAATTTTAATTTTATTCACTTCACTTTTCAACTGCATCATCACATCGCTAATACTCGAAATTTCTATTTCTCCATTACTCTGCATTAAATCAAAAATTTGTTTTTCTACATCTGACAGCTTATCTTCTACATCTATAAAACAGTTCATATTAAAATTTGTTACATTTCCTTTTATTTCACACAATAGCTCTTCTGGAAAAAAGAAAATAGGGGTTGCTACCCCAAGGGTAGGTGCCTCACAAATACCCATTACTGTAAACTCTTTCCAGATCCCTGTATCCGTCTGAACTTCTATTATATCACCGATTTTGGGAGTATATTGATAATAATTAGTTAACAACTTTTCCGAATTGTCAACAATAACGCCTTTTCCTTTGATTAGCTTTTGATGATCAGCCGTTCCCTCTATCAGTCCTCGTGAGAAATTAGTATATTGATCTTTAGGTATTCCTATATTGGAAAAGAAATGGTTATTGCCATCGTTAGATGCAACTGGAAATTTCATATTAGAAATACAACCTTGCACATATTCAATTTTTTTCACACCCTCTATCCCAAGAATACTCTTTTCCATATTTTCATTTAGCGGATTTCCAACTTGCAGATTGTTAAAATCTTTCGCCCTATCCTTCGCTTGTACAGTTAATGGATCCAGAGAAATCATAATATCACCTTTTGGAAATTGCTGTTTCGCCATACTTTTTACATCAATTGAATTCGTATATGTAGCAACACACATAAGCAGTACTCCAGAGATTCCCAAAGATATTAATGTTAATAAGGCTTTTCTTTTGTTTCTATTAAAGTTCATTTTTGCAAGGGAATATGGTGTTATCTTCCGGCGTGCTCTTTTCGTATTTACCTTTGGTATTGTATCAATTTCGTTTATTCTTAATGCCTCAATCGGAGATATCTTTGAAGCTTTTTTCGCAGGAGCATGAATAGCAATTAATAAAGCAATTTCTGTAACCATGGCAATTATTACAATACACTTATATGTTGTAATCCAACTCCATCCATTAGGAACTGTAAAATATCCCAAAATACACCCAACCACAATTCCTACAGGAATTGCCACTATTGACAATCGCAAACCTTCTTTTTGTACGATACATCTAATTTGTTTTTGAGTTGCACCAATTACTTTTAGTCTACCATACTCTTGTGTCTTTTCAATAGATGAAATGTAAAATATACTATAGATGACTAGCGAACATGCAAATATAATAAAAATACTTGCCAGTACAATTACTATTACTTCTACTGTAGATTTCTCTTCTGATAATCCAAAGTAAGTAGAGCTATACATAACATACTGACTAGGTACATTGCTCTGCTTCGCAATTTTTTCTATCATCATTTTTAAGGTCTCACTATCAATATTAGTAGCATTTTTTAAGGAAATCAATATATCATAACTACCATTTTTATCATACTGATTATACAATGCTTCCGATATCAAAATTTTATATATTCTGGAAGTATTGCTATTAGGTATAATTCCACAAATAGTAAATTCTTGCTTTTCTCCAATCGGTATATTCAATAAGATTTTCTGATTAAGTTTAATAGGCATATTAATGTTCTCTAAATATGCCTGTTCCACTACAACTTCATTTTTTTTCTCTGGCATCCTTCCTAATAAGTTCGATGTCCCTTTTAATTTAAGTGCATTACTATCTTTATAATATATATCAAGCGTATAGTCACCTACACGCTCTGTTCCAAGAGATGCCTCTTTACCAATCATTTCAATTTGTTCATTGTTTTTTAGTGTTGCAAAAATATTATCTGTACTTTTAATAAATGATGCCTGATAACGACCTTGCAAATATAATTTCGTTTCTCTACTGACACCAAGATTATATAATGACAAAAAAACCATTAGTGCTACAGCAAGGAGAATTGTTGTTATAACAAATCTATTCCTCCGTTTATCTGCTTGGATGCTTCTGGCTGTTAGCTTCCTTATAGCACTATTAGCACTTTTACCCAAAAGAAAAAACATATGTTGTCCTCCTCGTATTAATGTAGCTATCAGGTATTACTTAAATCTTCCATTTATTTTATATTTCTCTTATTTTGTTCACATAGGAACCACCAAACCAGTTATAAATCATACTGGTTTGGTGATTCTCACTTTTCAAACAACTATCTATTTGCCTTATTAGCTATTGGTTGAGAGGAACGAACCATTTCCGAAACAATCTGTCATACAATGTACTTTCTGTAAATCACATTTCTCATACCAACCATATACATTAACTTCTTCTACAGACAGTTCTTCTTTTGACTCACTTGTTACATTTTTAATATCCATAATCTTCTCCTTCCTTACACATCGGTAGTTAACAACGCTCCACCACCAATGCAATCAATTAGACATCCTATTCTTACATCGCCACATCCGCCAAGATAAACATTAACTTCTTCTTCCAAAAGTTCTGTTCTAATTTCCTGCTCTTTCATTGTATTACCTCCTTAATAAATTCATCTAAGATATCTTCGACACTCATAATATAAATCATTCAAAATATTTTCCGCTATCATTATTGCCTAAATTAACTTTTTTCTTCCCTAGTTGGACTATATCTAAAATTCATTAATTTTATATCCAAACAACTTTAGATTTACTACTAACAAATAATTTTCTCTAAAAAGCTTTTAGCAATCACACTCTCATTTCGGTAAGATTTCAATCAAATTTATTACATCTAACAATTTCCCATAGCATATTAAAAATACCGCTACAGGTTCACCACCCATAACGGCATTTCTCCTTTACCTTATTCAGCCTTTTTTTCATTACCGGATTTTAAATACATCATTACTTCTTCAACAGTTTTTCCGGAAGCAATCAATGCACTAAATATTTCATCTTTCTGCTTCTCTTCTATCTCTTTTTGAAGCTCTTTTGCTTTATGACGCAGTTCCTTTAAATCGGACTCTTTTGTACGAATCTCCTGTTCCACATACTCCAGTTGCTCTTCCAAAGATGTGTTTTCCAGTTTTTTTCGTCTTGCCATAATGCATCCTCCTAATAATTTTTCCTCATTCTACCACATTTTACCTATTCTGAAAAGGTCGTAGCGTTTAGAATAAATCCCTCCATTGAATCGCAAGAAAAAAGCAAGAATATAAATCTGTTATTTTCACAACTCTATGTTAAAATGTTCTTACTCATACTACGAAAGGAGGAACCTATTTTTGTCGAAAGCAACACTATTTGACAGCCGTATCAAAAAATACGCTTACTGTAAGCCGCCAGAAATCTGCCGGGATCTTGGTACATCTGCCCTTGGACTATCCAAAGAACAAGTGGATACAATGCGGGAAAGATATGGTAAAAACAGTTTTCAGGAACGTAAAACGGATACCACTATCCAGCGTTTGCGGCGAGCGTTTATTAATCCATTTCATGTGATTCTATTTATTTTAGGTATTGTTTCTCTTGTCACCGATGTTTTTATGGCCTCTAATTTTGCAAGGAACGCTACCACTGCTCTTATCATTTTTTCTATGATCGTAATCAGCGGTATCATCCGTTTAATTCAGGAGCTGCGGGCGAAAAGCACCGCCGCACAGCTTGACCGTTTGATTCACGAAAAGGTTACCGTAAGACGGAATGGGGAACTACGGGAAATCCCCGGTGAAGAATTAGTGGTAGGCGATCTGGTTCTGTTTTCTGCTGGTGATCGTGTTCCAGCGGACATCCGGCTGACAAAGGTAACCGATCTATTCATTTCCCAGGCCGCTATCACTGGAGAAAGCGCCATTTTGGAAAAGAGCTGCCGTACACTTTGTTACAAAGAGCAGGAACCCATAACACAATTGGAAAATCTTGCGTTTATGGCGACCACAGTTATCAGCGGAAAAGGGGAAGGCATTGTGCTGGCTGTAGGAACGGATACGCTGTACGGAGGATTTACCAAACCGGATTCCGAAGATAAAAATGCTTTTCAAAAAGGAGCCAATTCCATTGCCTGGGTCATGATCCGGTTTATGGCAGTTCTGGTTCCCATTGTATTTCTTATATTAGGAATCACAGGTGGAAAGTGGCTGGAATCCTTTGCATTCGCACTGTCTGTAGCGGTAGGGCTGATGCCGGAAATGCTCCCCATGGTCATCACTGCCTGCCTTGCAAAAGGAAGCCTTGCTATGGGTAAAAAACAGACCATCATCAAAGATCTGAACGCCATGCAGAGCTTTGGTAGCATGGATGTGCTTTGTATGGATAAAACAGGAACACTGACCAATGAAAGTATCCTGCTGGAATATTATATGGATATTCTGGGCAATGAAAATACAGAGGTCCTGGATCTGGCTTATCTGAACAGTTCCTATCATTCCGGCGTCCGTAATCCCATTGACAATGCCATTCTTGCCTGTAAATCCATGCCAGGCAGGGAAATCCATTATGCCAAGCTTCTGACAGAATATCAGAAGGCAGATGAAATCCCCTTTGACTATACCCGTAAGTTTGTCAGTACTCTTGTGCAGGACAACACCGGAAACAGCCATCTGATTATGAAAGGGGATATTGCACACATCCTTTCCCGATGCAGTCATGTAGAATATCGTGGAACACGACTTCCTATGGAGAAAGATGCCAGACAAAGCGTATTTTCTGTGGTAGGGGAAATGCTGCAGGATGGGATGAAGGTTATTGCTGTGGCTCGGAAACATGTGGGAACACGAAAGGAAATCACACCTGACGATGAAAAGGATATGACTTTGGTTGGTTATCTGTCTTTCTTCGATGCCCCAAAACAGACGGCAAGCGAATCCGTAACAGCACTGAAGAGATTAAAAGTAATCCCGAAGATCCTGACCGGAGACCAGGCAGCCATTGCACTCTCCGTCTGCCGCCGGATTGGAATCTCTGCGGAACATATCCTGACTGGCACCCAACTGGATGAAATGACAGACTGTGAACTGAAAAAGGTGGTAGAAGAAACCCATGTTTTTGCAGAGCTTACTCCCGGTCAGAAAGTGCGTCTGGTTTCTGCACTCAAAGAGAATGGTCATACTGTTGGATTTCTTGGGGATGGGGTCAACGACATTCCTGCACTAAATGAGGCAAATGTAGGGATTTCTGTAGATGCAGCAGTGGACGCTGCAAAAGATGCTGCTGATGTTGTACTACTGCAAAAAGACTTAAATGTATTGGAGCAGGGTGTCCTGGAAGGGCGAAAAACTTTTACCAATATGCTGAAGTATATTAAAATCACTGCAAGTTCCAATTTTGGAAATATTTTTTCCATCATTTGTGCCAGTGCATTTTTACCGTTTCTTCCTATGACCTCCATTCAGATCCTGCTTCTGAATCTGTTATATGATACACTGTGTATCGTACTTCCCTGGGACAATGTAGATGAGGAAGAAATACTGTCCCCAAGAGACTGGTCCGGCAAGACACTAAAGCAGTTTATGCTTTCTTTCGGACCGATCAGTTCCCTGTTTGATATTGTGACTTTCCTGTTTTTGTATTATTTCCTATGCCCTGCACTGTGCGGAGGGGCAACTTACCTGCAGCTTACCGATCCTTCCCTGAAGCTTCAGTACGCTGCTTTATTCCAGACAGGCTGGTTTTTGGAGTCCATGTGGACACAGGTTTTGATCCTGCATTTCCTTCGTACTGCCAAAATTCCGTTTCTCCAAAGCAGGGCATCTGCACTGGTCATCTCTATCACTTTGGTGGGGATTCTTGCTTTTACAGCCCTTACGTTTACCAGTGGGGCATCACTGTTTGGACTGACAAAATTACCGCTTTGGTATTTTGCCTTTTTGCTGCTTGTGGCATTTTTCTATATGCTGCTAAGTTCCGTAACCAAATATTTTTATAAGAACAAATATCAAGAGTTGATTTAAAGGAGGCGTTCATGATGAAAAAGAATATCAGTTATATTCCCATGGATCATGCCCTTGAAATCTGGCTCTTGGAAAAATTATTAAGGGAACCGCCGGAAAGTGCTTATACAAAAGAGCTGATTTCCGGTATTCAGGACATGATAAGCGGTGAAGTATCCTCGCTGTTATTAGGAGCCTTAGAAGATACAGAGGTGGCTATTGGTGTACACTCGGATGAACTTCTGATCGGTGATCTGGAAATTCATCCAAGGAGCCGGAAAGTCCTGATGAAAGGTTCTGAAATCAGCCTGACACCAAAGGAATTCGATATTTTATATTTTCTTGCTAAGAATCGTGGAGAAGTATTTACAAAAGAACAGATTTATCGTGCAGTATGGGAGGAGGATTATCTTCTGGATAACAGTAACATCATGGCTTTTATCCGGAAACTGCGAAAAAAGATTGAACCTGCCCCGGATTCTCCCACATACATTTTAACGATCTGGGGGATTGGTTACAAATTTAATGATGAGTTATAAGAAAGGCGGACTGAGACCATTTTGGGTTCCAGCCCGTCTATTTTCTTGCCAAATCGCAAGAAAATCGCAAGACTTTAGCCATAGGATTCCCCTGCTGTTTTTTATATACTTTTCGTGGTCAAAGAAACGTATCCACAAATACGGTAATGATTCATACCAATTGGGAGGTGTTGCAATTGAAGCGAAAACGAAAAGATTTGAAAGGAGCAATCCTTTTTGCTCCCTACCCCATATTTACAATCCTATGCAGCTATCTGGGCTGGCATTTCTCTGGATATAGAATGATTATCTTTCAGTTTTGGTATCAGGTAAGTGCTGTGGTCTGGGTTATTCTTGCTACCACCATGATTGTACTTATCACCAAACTTTTGAAACTAACAAAACGAAGCAACCGCTTCTATCACTAAAAGGAGGATCAGACAATGGACTTTACCTGCATTTTTTTTGGAATCCTATTTACCCTTGCCGGTCTTTGGTTTGCCTTTGGAAAAGGCTACCTTCATCTTTCCCTATGGAAAAATATGCCGCAAAAAGAGAAGGATAAACTCCGAATTATCCCTCTTTGCCGCAATATCGGAGGAATCATTACCTTAAACGGTGTCATCTTTCTGGTAAAAGGATTTTTGCCCTTATTTTCAAACCACTGGTTTGTATCTGCAATGATTGTATGGATGATACTTGCCGGCTTAGATGTCTGGTATATCGAAAAAAGCAACCGATACCGCAGACCGTAATTCCCATTGCGGTTTTACATAGATAGCTTTTAAAGATTGTGAGGTGAAAGACATGGACTCTGAAGGCAGTCCACGAAGGCAGAGAATATTATATGAGTGTCCACAGATTCCGTGTCCCTCATAGAATCTTCCTTGCCCCTACAAAAATTCAAGGAGGTAAGACCAATGAACAAAAAAGAAAATCGTATGGCTGTTCGCCAGACTGTAGAAAAGGCAGTCATCCGTGACGAACAGAACCGTCGCATCCAATCTGCAGCAACCAACCCGGTAAAAGAGGTTTTAAAAATCCTTCATACCACACTTAGGGGGTTAGAAGCAGATACCGTATCCGTAAACCGTTCCAAATACGGTACGAACAAAGTCACCCACGAAAAAAAGAAATCCCTGGCAAAACGTGTGGCGGGTGCATTTATTAACCCTTTTACTGCTATTTTGTTTTGCCTTGCGTTTGTTTCCACGATTACGGATATGATTTTCCCGTATTTTTCACTCTTTGGAAGCGTACCGGAGGACTTTGATTTTTTGACAGTCGTTATCATTTTAACTATGGTATTTATTTCCGGTACCCTTCGCTTTGTGCAGGAATCCCGCAGCGGAAATGCGGCGGAAAAGCTGCTTGCAATGATCACAACCACCTGTACCGTCACCCGCATAGGACAGGAAAAAACAGAGATACCTATGGATGACTTGGTGGTTGGTGATATTGTCCATTTATCTGCTGGGGACATGATTCCGGCAGATGTCCGTATCCTGGATGCAAAAGATCTATTTGTCAGCCAGGCAAGCCTTACCGGAGAAAGTGAACCGATTGAAAAGCTCCCTCATGTAAGCCCACATAAGGACAGTGTGACGGATTATACCAATATTGCATTTATGGGCAGTAATGTAATCTCCGGAAGTGCAACGGCTGTTGTTATCTGTGTTGGCGATCATACGCTGTTTGGCTCTATGGCCGCTGCTGTTGCCGGAGAAGCCGTGGAAACCAGTTTTACAAAAGGTGTCAATGCTGTGTCATGGGTACTGATCCGTTTTATGCTGGTGATGGTTCCGCTGGTATTCTTTGTGAATGGCATTACAAAGGGGGATTGGCTGGAGGCTTTCCTATTTGGGATTTCCATTGCAGTAGGACTCACACCGGAAATGCTTCCGATGATTGTAACCACCTGCCTTGCAAAAGGCGCTGTTTCCATGAGTAAAAAGCAAACCATTGTAAAAAACCTCAATTCCATTCAGAATTTTGGTGCTATGGATATCCTCTGTACAGACAAGACGGGGACACTGACACAGGATAAGGTGGTATTGGAATATCATCTCAATGTAAATGGAGAAGATGATACCAGAGTCCTTCGCCATGCCTATCTGAACAGTTACTTTCAGACAGGATATAAAAATCTCATGGATCTGGCTATTATCCATAAAACAGAGGAGATGGAAGCGGCAGATAAGCGTCTGATTGACCTGTCAGAAACCTACGTCAAGGTGGATGAGATTCCCTTTGACTTTAAACGCCGCCGTTTATCCACTGTGGTACAGGATAAAAACGGAAAGACACAGATGGTAACAAAAGGTGCTGTGGAAGAGATGCTTTCAATCTGTAGCTTTGCAGAATGTGACGGGCATGTACAACCTCTGCGTGATGAAGTGCGGAGCCGGATTTTGAAAACTGTAGATGGATTAAATGAAAAAGGGTTTCGTGTTTTGGCTATCGCCCAAAAGAGCAACCCATCTCCAGTGGGAGCTTTTGGTGTCAAAGATGAATGCGATATGGTGCTGATTGGTTATCTGGCATTTTTAGATCCACCGAAAGAATCTACTGCCGATGCTATCCAGGCATTGAAAAACCATGGGGTCCTTACCAAAATCCTCACAGGCGATAATGAAAAAGTAACCCGGACCATCTGTAAACAGGTAGGGCTGAAGGTCCGCAATATGCTCCTGGGTTCTGATCTGGAACACATGAGTGATGCTGAACTTGCCAGGGCGGCAGAAACCACCGATGTCTTTGCGAAACTGACACCGGAGCAGAAAGCCCGTATTGTTTCTGTTCTTCGTGAGAATGGTCATACCGTTGGATTTATGGGCGATGGAATCAATGATGCTGCTGCCATGAAATCTGCGGACATCGGAATCTCCGTAGATACAGCGGTAGACGTGGCAAAAGAATCTGCAGACATCATTCTTTTAGAAAAAGACCTGATGGTCTTGGAACAGGGCATCATTGAAGGGCGGAAAACCTATGCCAACATGATCAAGTACATCAAAATGACTGCTTCTTCCAATTTTGGAAATATGTTTTCTGTACTGGCTGCTTCTGCTCTTCTGCCATTCCTGCCAATGGAAAGTGTACATTTGATTTTCCTGAACCTGATCTACGACCTGTCCTGTACGGCAATCCCATGGGACAATGTAGATGAAGAATTTATTGCCAAACCACGGAAATGGGATGCCTCCAGTGTAGGCAGTTTTATGATCTGGATCGGACCAACCAGCTCCATCTTTGACTTTACCACTTACATTTTCATGTACTTTGTATTCTGCCCGTTCTTTGTATCCAAGGGTATCCTGTTCAATGACCTGCCGGCTCATTTTAGTGGAGCAGAGCTGACGGCTATGCAGACACAGTATATCGGAATGTTCCAGGCTGGCTGGTTTGTAGAATCTATGTGGAGCCAGACATTAGTGATCCACATGATCCGTACACCGAAGCTCCCATTTATCCAGAGCCGGGCATCTGCTCCTGTGACATTGCTTACAATGACAGGGATTACGATTCTAACCGTCATACCATTTACGATATTTGGAAAGCTCCTTGGGTTTGTGGCACTGCCAGCAGCATACTTTGCATATCTGCTTCCGTGTATCTTATTGTATATGGCTTTGGCAACAAGCTTGAAAAAGGCTTATGTCCGTCATTTTGGCGAATTGCTTTAAGGAGGTGCAACAATGAACTGGAAAGAACTTTGGATGACACTTTTTGGAACTACGGAATGGCTTGGTCTGAACATAGGATTCTGGGTGGCTTTAGCTGCCGTATTACTAATTGTAATTCTTATGAACGTCCTATTTTGGTCTATGAAGCCGAAAACAGACACCAAAAACTGTCATAATAAAAAAGAGGCATAAAAGAAGCAGGGGAGAGACACAAATTTTCGTGTAGTCTCCCCTCATGTATTTTCTTTCAGTACAACACAATATACTGTATTTTTATTATTGACCTACTCTACATCTTATGTTACTATGATATTGTATTTAAGTTTTGTGTTATCCCTTTATAGGGTGTCTGGATACTATCTCCAGTACACATGCAGTTTAAGTTGGAAAATCGTGTCATTATAATGCCGTTTTATACGGTGCTATAATGGCACTTTTTTTATTTATCACTATTTTATCGCCCAAAGGGCAGAAAGGAGAATTTTTATGTCATCTATTATCATTGTAACAGGAAGGGTAACTGCCGATCCGGTTATGCAACAAGCAAAGAACTCCGGAACTGAATACATCAGTCTGGGGCTTGCTACCAACCAGAGAGGTCAAAACGGAAAGGAAGACCCCATCTTCTATCAGTGTTACTGCAACAAGTTTCTTGCAGATCGACTGATAAAAGCCGGTGTCAAAAAATCAACGTGTCTCATGGTCTACGGAGATTTAGAACTCCATCCGTATATTCACCAGAAAGGCAATAATGCAGGTCAAGCAGCTATCACGCCGCAAATTATGGTAAAGGACTGGCAGTTCTTACCTGCGAATCGTAATGATACCAATGCAGCAACACCTGTACCGGGGAATCCAATGGTCGGAAATCCGAATGTTCCACCAGTACCAGCAAACGGTGCTACTTATAATGGAAACCCGGCAATGGGAATGAATCCTTCCGGTACCGTGCCTACTGGCGCAATGCCAGTCAATAACAATATGATGCCACAGACCGCACAACAGATGTCTTATGCTCCGGCAGGGGGATCGGCTTATGCACCACAGGGATTTACGGCTGGCAATGTGTCAAGTGATGGATTTACCAATATTCCAGAAAACACACCACCACAGCAGCTTCCATTCCCGTAAATTATCAAAGATCCCTAAAATGAAGGAATTGCGACTTTCCAGTATCTACTGGTCTGCTGCAATTCCTTTTTCTATTAAAACAAACATGGAGGAAATGAAGTGAATACACAAAAGAAATTTCTTAAAGTTCTAAGTATGCTCACAATAATTTTGTTAATTGCAACTATATTCATACCAGGAAATGGAAATCGTAATGCAGTCGCAAGTATCGGAATCCTTGGCATCCTGCTGCTATTTCTTTCCACACTTCTTCCCAAAATCCATAAACTGACTCTAAACCTACTCAAGAACCAGGGCAAAACAAGCCCTTGGTCTTCTTTGAAATCATCTGAGCCAGTTTCCGAAACAGAAGAATTGCTTTGGAGACAAATCAGCTATCAAATTACCGACAAACTACAGGCTGCATTTCCAAATGCAACATGGGAATTCCAGAAGCCGCCATCCATGAAGCAGCTTCTTTGCGGAAATCCCATACGTCTGAGAACCTTTCATACGGAGGACTACAACTTTGCGGAAGCACGTATGAACCAATACGGATATCTGGAACTTCAAATGCTGACCATTGCCAGCCTCAAAAAGACTGTCACAGTTACCGATGAGGACGATGTTCCTTTTGCTGATCCGGAATCCTGGTATTCCTTAATTGGCAAGAAAAAACTGGAGAACCTTATCGGACAGCTCCATGCGAAAGGACACCATAAACTCTATATTAATGAAAACGGGCAAATTTACATCCAAAATGGTGATACAGCGGAAATCAAGGATTGTTTTGATTATTTCCCGCCACGAAACTATTGGGATATTCTCATTTCCATCTTCCAAAAAGATGAATTGACCGCAAAAGAAAAGGACCAGGCACTAGAATTATCCTGGATAAAAGAATAAAGGAGGAAATACTATGCCAAATACAAACTTTGTCCCTAACTGGACTTTTGAAAGAACGCTACCATCTCCATTTGACAGCTATTCCGGGAAAAGTGCAGTGATGAAAGACATCGCTTCCAAATACTGTAATCAGCCTAAAAAACGGGCTACTCTCCATTCTGCTACTTTGCAGGCAGTTTTTTCTTATATGGATTTGGAAAATCCACCTGCTGGAAAAGCAGAGGAAGAACTCGGAGCCATTGGAAGCCAAGCAAACAATTTTACAATCGCAGAATATCCAAGCCGTACCGGGTTGCTGCATGTAGTGGTCTACAACCGTATGACTGGGAAATTTATAGCCGGAAAGTATGAAAAACCTTTGGATCTGGCCAGTAAACCAGAGCCATATCAGTTTAAAAAAGATGAAGATTCCGGAAGTGCTCTTTATTTTGCTTTAATGCCTACGTTTCTTTCTGATGACGAATTCAATGAAAAATATCAGGAATTAAAGCAACACCGTGATGACGGTTTCCCTGACCTGCCCAAAGCTGCAGAAACGGCTGCGGTTCTTTGTGATAACGTGTACCGCAGGATCCGTTATGGTGATTCCCTTCCTATCGGGAACATCAAAGTTGACACTCCTGCAAATGGCGTGCTCCAAAGACTTACACCACTGAATATCCAAAAAGGTGTTTATGCACCAACGGAAATTATCCAGGGTACCTTTCAGGTATTAAAAGGTGGACATCACTATACTGCTTCCGCCGTTTCAATTCCCAAAGAAGATTTTGTCGATAAATACATCCTGTCCAATTCTCGGACATTAACTTCCCAAGAAGAATCAACCGTTCCTATTCTCGAAGATTGGTATGTAATCCCAAAAGAAATCCAAAGAATATGCGAACATGCCAAATTAACAACTGACAGCAAGCAGCCTATGCGGAATTTTATGCTCCGTGGGCCTGCTGGAACGGGAAAGACCGAAGGTGCCAAAGCCATTGCTGCAGGACTTCACCTGCCTTACCGATGCATCACCTGCTCGGCAAATACAGAAATTTTTGACCTTCTTGGACAGATTTTACCTGATGTAGATGAAAAACAGCTTTCTTTGGTAGGGGAACTGCCCTCTTTTCAAGACATTACCCTAGATCCGGCTACTGCCTATGAAAAATTAACGGGTACTTATGATGAAAAAGTATCAGAAAATACAGTTTATGAAGAATTGATCCATCATATATCTGAGGAAATGAAACAGAAACAAGCTGCTACCTCCAACAGCCAACAGTTCCGCTATGTGGATACACCACTGGTTGAAGCCATCCGAAACGGCTATCTGGTAGAAATACAGGAGCCTACGGTGATTGCCAATCCTGGTGTACTGGTAGGGCTTAATTCCCTGTTGGACCGTTGTAACAGTGTATTTCTGCCAAACGGGGAAGTCATCCATCGGCATCCGGATACTACCATTGTAGTCACAACTAATCATGACTATGCCGGCTGTCGTCCCATGAACCAGTCTGTCATTTCAAGGATGAATATGGTCATAGATATGGATGAACCGGATGAAGAGACCATGGTAGAGCGTGTTCTTGCTATTACCGGATGTTCCGATAAAAAATCAGTACGTACCATGACACAGATTGTACGTTCCATCGCACAGTATTGTCAGGATAACCTGATAACAGATGGCTGCTGTGGAGTCCGGGAATTAATTGCCTGGGTTCAGTCTTTTATGGTATGTGGCGATATACAGGAAGCTGCTCATTATACCATTTTATCTTCCGTCACTGCCGATTCTGAAAGCCGTATCGAAATTGAAGGTTCTTGCTTGGATACAGTTCTTGCATCATAACACACTATTGAGGAACACCTTTTATACCGAAGCCGAACTACGCAAAACTCTGGCAGAAAATCTCGTTTATTTAAGAAAATCCAAGCAGACGAAACTCTCTCAGAAAGCCGTAGCAAGACTTCTGCATCTACCGGAAAAAACAATTATGAACTATGAAAATGGGCATACGCTTCCATCTGCTTACGCCGTCTTTCGGTTAGCCCAGTATTACGGCTGTACAATGGAAGATCTCCTAACCCAAAATATGAAAAAGAAAGAAAGGTGAAAAAATTGAATAACACTCAAAAAGCTTTAAAAAGAATGATCCGGGATACGGAGTCAAAAATCACTGATGAAGAACTCTTTCTTTCATCGGCTTTCCAAAAACACCAAACATCTCTGGCGAAAGCGGCTACTGGCCGTTCTCGCTATGGACTTCAGGTGCTTATGGAATGGGACAGTTCTGAAAATGCAGACATCGCATATACAGATAATTATAGAATTCACTGTAACGCCGCAAACTCGATAACCCAAAGCTTTCCTTCCCGATTTCTGCGGTCACAAAGCCTGACTGGTCTAACTGGACATGAAATCGGACATCTGCGTTACTCTGATTTTGCATCACTACAGCTTTATCTGACCAATATGGAAAATGGTTCCTTCTATCCAGAAGCACCAGACAATCTGCCTTCTGGATACAAGGCAAATCTGCAGGACATCTTAGATGCCATGGAAGAAAAAGATAACGCAACGTGTCTGACGCTATCCCGCTGTGCTGCACAGTTTAATAATATACTGGAGGACATCTACATTGAAGCCCGGATGTGTGAAGAATATCCCGGAACTTTTAAGCAGGGAATACAGATCAATAATCTGCGGATGTCTGAATTGATTCCTTCTATACAGGAACAAATTGACTGTGGCTATCAGCCGTTTTCCATTATGAGCAATTTAATTTTGTCTTATTGCCGGACTGGTAATATAAATAACCGCACGAATTATTCTGGAGAATACACAGACACCCTTTCAGACTGCATGGATTATATTGACGATGCTTTAATTGCCACACAGGGGAAAGAACGCTTACGTGCTTCCAACTATCTTTTAGTACTTTGCTGGAACTATATTCAGCCTATGGTAGAGTTAACCAGAGAGTCTTTAAAAAAGCAGGATAGTACCCAAGTTGGCGATGCTCTGGAGGATCTGCTGCGGAAAGAATCAGGTAACGGATCTCCTCTTCCAACTGGTAAAAACGGAGGAATCCCTAAAAACATTCCAGGTCCTACAGTAAAATCAAAAACTCCTATAACCTGTGACTTATCTGGTCTTGATCCAAATTACAGACAAGATGCAATCAACCAGGCAGAAAAAGTACTGCAGGAAGAAGGAGGAAGAATTGAACTTGCTAAAACTACAGCAGTATTAGATGGAAATAATCCAGGAATCACATACGCATCACAGTATGCCGGTTCCGGTTATGAAAATGCAGCGAATGATCTTGCACGCATCCTAAATGATGTTGCTACGGAAAAAGCCCAAAATGATTATGAACAGGAATTAACAGAAGACTTGCAAAAATCGGCGGATGAAATACATTACGGAAATGCCCATGCAGGCATCCATGTAACAATCCACCGCATCAATCCCGTTTCCGACTTTTTTATCAAATCTTATCAAACAGTTGCTTCCCCTCTTTTGCGGACCTCCAAAAGGCTGCAAAGTTCCATTCTTCCTTTATTAAAAGAAGAGGCAGAAGGCGGGAAACAAAAAAACCTGTTATTTGGTAAAAGGCTGGATATGCGGGCTTTACACCGAAAGGACGGCGGTATCTTTACCAGAACCAGGCTTCCGGATGAAGAACAAAAACTTTCCGTGGGACTTTTGGTTGATGAAAGTGGTTCTATGGGCTGGGGAGATCGTATTACCCATGCCCGGAAAACTGCAATCGTGCTGTATGATTTCTGTATGAGCCTGGGAATTCCTATTACCATTTATGGGCATTCTACAGATTCTAAGGGTGTTGCTTTGTATTCCTATGCTGAATTTGATTCTCTGGATGCCTCTGACCGTTACCGGCTGATAGATATGTCTGCCCGTAATGGCAACCGGGATGGAGCTGCACTTCGTTATGTTGCGGAACACCTGGCAAAGCGTCCGGAATCACAAAAACTCCTCATCATAATCTCTGACGGACAGCCCGCAGATTGTGGGTACAGTGGTACGGAAGCAGAAGCAGATCTTCGTGGTATCAAGAATGAATATCGTAAACGTGGCATTGTGATCTTTGCTGCAGCAATTGGTGATGACAAAGAAAACATCCGCAGAATCTATCAGGATGGTTTTTTAGATATTACCAAATTAGAAGATTTGCCCAAAAATATGACACAGCTTGTAAAACAATATTTGAAATAGAAAGAAGGAAAACATACATGAGTGAAAATTATCAAAACTCAATTACAGATCAGATATGCAAAGTACAGACCAGTAAAAAATTAATTGCACTGTATGACCGCCTCCGCTACACAAGTTATAACAGCTATGCACAGCTTCATGCAAAAGGAGAATTTGAAGAAAATGGTCATAAAGTTCACTCCCTTATTGGAATCTCCATACAGGATTACTCTAGTGGTACCGGTGATAAAAATATTATCACCCGTTTTCATCTGGCACCCGAACAAATTCAATTTCTGCTGTCCAGAGTTGCCGCTGGCTTTCCTGAATTTGAATGGTCACAAAGTAAAATATTTGGTGTGCCGGATGGCAATGGCTATTCTACTGCACAACAGTTTTTTATTTCCCGCCACGTATATAACAACCAGCAGGAAATACTGACCAGCCCGTGGAGAATTCAAATTAATAACGGAAAAGGTATCAAGAAAAAGAATCATAACGGCGGCACTTATATGCAGGCTCAAAGTTTTATCTCTGAAAAAAGTGCTTTTATCCAATTGACAGATATGGATTTTTATATGCTGTTAAAACGTGCTGATTCTTATATCGTAAATTGGGAAAACTACGTTGCATCCTTCCTGATTCAAAACGGCAAACAACAATTTAAAAAGCAACAGGAAGCACGAATGGCACAAAACATACAGCCACATGAAATGTCTTCCTATATGCAGGAACAACCACAAGAGCAATATCTGAATGGTATGTATGTCGCTTAAAGAATTTCAACAAAGAAGCAGCCGAAAAGACTGCTTCTTTTTATAAAGGAAAGGAGATTTCTATGGATTATGCCACAACACTAAATATTGACCAACAAGGGCGGATCATTATTCCTGCCAAAGTAAGAAAAGCCCTACAACTTCATACAGGCGATGTATTGATGCTGGAAGCTGACACACGCAACATCTGTCTTCGTAAATGCGACTCCCATATCCCTATGGATATCCGGTTAGACAGTTTTCTGGATATTTTACATAGTAATGTCCCTTGCCGGATCCTGTTATGTAATCATTCCAAAATCATTGCTTCCAAGAATTATCATACAGCACTTAATATGCCTGTAACAGAAAGTATTCAAAGGCTTCTGCAACAGGGAAAGATGAAATTATTCTCTGAAAAGGAACGCATATACCCTACTATGACAGGAAAATATCCCATATCAGCCTTTTTCCCTATTTCTAAAAAAAACGAATTGGGTGAAACGTTGGGACTTTTACTGTGTACAAAAAATCAACAGCCTTTCAGCGAAATGGATTTAGGCTGTGCCAAAATGACTGCGGCGGCGATTTCCCGCTACATTCAACAAAATTATGAAAGGACGGTGATATAAAATGAATGACTTAATGCTGCATCGGGCAGCACAATTATTAGAAGCTGAATTTGGTCCCCAATGGCGTACTGTCGCTGACATGCTTGGAACGGAAGGATTGCGAAAACGTGTGGGAAAGGAACTGACTTCTTTCATGGCATACCCAGAACGGGGCGAAGGCGGTAACAGCCAGTGGCGTGGTAACTGCTCTCCCGAAGTGATTGCAGCACTTCTACGCTATTGCCTGGACGATAAGCGATATTACGGAAAAGATACCAGCACCTTTACCCTCTTAGATCCTATGAGTGGCTCTGGGACTTCAAAGGCGGCGGCTGACCGTTATCAGGTACGTTCCCTGCTCTATGATCTAAATCCGGCACCTGCTTATGGAAAAGGTAACTGGAATGCCCTAAAAGATGAAGTGGAGGATTCCGCTGATCTCATCTTTTTCCATCCACCTTACCATAATATGATCCAGTATTCCGGAAATATCTGGGGAAACCCTCACCCGGACGACCTATCCCGCTGTGAAAACTATTCGGATTTTTTAGAAAAACTAAATCACTGTATCCGGAAATTTTTCCTGGCACTTCGGAAAGGTGGCAGGCTTGCCATACTGGTAGGCGATATGCGGCTCCATGGTAAGTTCTATAGTATGCAGCATGATTTAATGCGGATGGGTGATTTTGAATCTTTTCTGGTAAAGGGCCAGTTTAATTGTGTTTCCGACAATCGGACGTACAAAAAGCCTTTCATTCCCATTGTGACAGAATATGCTCTGTTGCTGAAAAAAACGGATTCTTTCATTATCCCCTTCAGCATCCGGCAAGAAGGTGTGTTTTCTGTACAAAATACAGATATTCTTGCACTGACTTGGCATCATCTAATCCGGATGACAATGGAGAGTATTGGAGGAAGAGGGGCTTTAAAAGACCTGTACGCTTTATTAAAAGAACACCCAAAAGCGAAAAAGAATCCGCATTATCAGGAACGTATCCGTGCCACCTTATATGAACACCCAGACGAATATATACCTGTATCGAAAGGATATTTTCGTTTGAGTTACTCGGTTACATAAAAACGAGCCATGAAAAACAGATTTTCTATGACGCTACAAAAGGAGTGTGAACACTATGACAAATCGAAAGCACCATGTGAAAGATAAACAAATAACGACACTCTCAGGATGGTTTCATTCTCCGCTACGGGTTGGGGAACGTGCTATTATTTCTGGGGTCAATGGTTTCTCTATTCTGACATCTCCTATCCTAACGATTTTGGAAGTATCAAATGACAGTATCGTTTTCGAAACAGAAAATACCATTTACCATTTGGTTCATACACCAGAGACCGTATCGGAAGTGATGTGTGCTTGAATAACATATATGAATTGGGAAGCAAGCTTTGTGAATTGCTTTCAACTTTAAAGAAAAACCGGGAATACGTTCCACTTGAAATTTTACAGACACAGTATCGGGTTCCTTATGAAACCCTAAAAAAGCAAATTGGTGATACAGCGACAGCTTTTGTAAAAGAAATTACATTATCAAAGCTTATGATAAATCCAAATGTGTCTCTGGAAGAGCAGATTTCTGTTATCCAACAAACCATTACAACATCCGGGATACTCAAAGAAATGGGCTATACCTTATCAAAACTGTATGATGTGGAACTACTGCACAGGCAGGCATTAAAATTAAGGACATATATTGAGGATGCTCTATATCCATATATTGCCCTTCAGGATTGCCTTGTAGTTGATATGGAACGTATAGAGGATACGCCAATTATCTACAATACAATTACCCAAAAGGTTTATGAGAATGGGCAATGGAGTAAACAGGATTTGGATCTGCATGGGAAACTATTAATCTATGTAAAATCCAGTCCTCCTATGCCTGCAGCAACAGAACAAATAAACAATGGATTCTAAATTCAAGAATTTTTTATGTCAAGAAGGGAAACTTTTATGGGTTTCCCTTCTTATGAAAATAATTTCAGTTGTTCATATTCTGCTGTCCGATTCAACAGTATGGGCTTCTTAGCAAGAATAAATTCTACCGCTGCATCCTCCATAATCCAATCTTCCAGTTCTTGTCGTTCCAAAAGCAATGGCATCCGTTCATGCACCGGTGCTACAGAAGCATTTGCCTGCGTAGTCAGAATTACAAAACGATTTTGACCATTATAGATTTGATAACACCCTGCCATAAATAATGTGGCATCCTGCTTTGGACTTTGAAAAGTATATTTTTCTTTGTTTTTACACCATTCGTAAAAGTGATGGGCAGGAATCACACATCTTCGATGCAGCACACTGTCCCGAAAGGTCTTCTTGTCCAGTATAGCCTCTACCCTTGCATTGATAAGCAATCCCTTTCCCTGGAACCTCGGAAATCCCCACTGCATCTGCCTTGCAGCCACTTCCCTACACTCCTTTGTAAGTACAATTGCAGATTCAGACGGATGGATGTCCTGCCCATGCTCTATGATGCAGCCGATATACCGCTTCCCAGGACAAGAAGGCAGAATTTACATCTATATGAAAAATCACTTTTTCCAAACTCACGTTCTCCTCCTTTATATCCCATTATATAGAACATATGTTCTGAAATCAAGAGATAATATTTTCCATATCCATGCTTTCTCTATATATAGTAATTTTCTTCTCAGATTAAACAATATATAGTGCTTTTATATTGACACATACTATATACAGTGTTACACTTACTATGTAATTATTATTTGTGTCATCCGGAAAGGATATACGCACGCAGTTTAGGTTTGTAAAAGTGTCAGAAGTATACCACGCTACCAGCAGGGACTTCTGGCTTTTTTTATTTTGCAGGAAACTGCACGCATTAAAGAATGAACATCCATGTCATTCTCTTTTTTTATGCCTGAACGCAAAGAAAGGAGGAATGAAAGCCGGAACAAATAAGAATTACAACTATACCATAGAAAAGGAGACAAGAATAAAATGAACCACTCTAATGAATTATCAAACGTGGAAAAAATCAAACAACTGGTGGACCATCTGAATTTACAGCGTAACGCTTATTATAATGAGAACAGTCCGAATATCAGTGATGCGGAATATGACCGAATCTTCGATGAATTAGTGGAATTAGAAGAGCAGACAGGCTTTGTCTTATCCAATTCACCGACACAAACCGTAGGCTATACTCCCATCAGTGAACTTCCCAAAGTAAAGCATCCGGTCCCTTTGCTCTCTTTAGATAAGACAAAGCAGGTACAGGACTTGATAAGTTTTGCCGGTAAGCAGCCAGTTCTGTTTATGCTGAAGTTGGACGGATTAACGACTAAATTAGTCTACGAAAATGGAACACTTGTAGAGGCTTCCACGCGTGGCGACGGAGAAATTGGGGAACTTATCACCCATAACATCCCTGCATACGTTGATGTCCCTCTCTCAATTCCATATAAAGGCCGGCTGGTGATTGTTGGAGAATCCTTCATCCCAACCAATGACTTTGAGCGTTTAAAAGAAACCCTCCGAGATGGAAAAGGAGAACCTTACAAAAATGGGCGAAATCTGGCTTCTGGCTCTGTGCGAAGTCTTGATCCGGCAAATTGTGCAGGACGCTGTCTGCACTTTATGCCTTTTAATGTTCTGGAAGGTCTGGACTCTCCATTTCTCTTTCCAGACAGCAGATCTATAAAGGTTTCCAGCCTGTTTGACTATGGCTTCCAGCCTTGTCCTTATATTATTGCAACCCAGCCTTTAACCTTGGATCTTGTAAACCAGTATATTGAAAATCTGACTGTTCTGGCAGGCAAAAAACATCTGCCTATTGACGGAATTGTAATGATTTTCGACAGTCTGGACTATTCCAAAAGCTGTGGGCGTACCGGACATCATTATAAAGATGGACTGGCTTTTAAGTTTGAAGACGAAACTTACGAAACCACTCTTCGCAATATAGAATGGACACCCACCCGTTTCGGAGAAATTGCACCTGTGGGAGTTTTTGACTCTGTGGAAATTGACGGATGCTCTGTTTCCAGAGCAACCCTTCACAATCTGACCTTTATCAAAGAATTAGAATTGGTGCCAGGTTGTAGAATTTCTGTATCGAAACGTAATATGATCATTCCTCATATTGAAGAAAATCTGGAACGTGGTCATTACGTAGATGCAGTTCCCCCAGTATGTCCATGCTGTGGTTCTCAGACTCGTATCTATCAAAGAAAAGGAAATGATGGGCGTCTCATTGAAACAGTGCATTGTGACAATCCCAACTGTGATAGCCAGATCCGAAAACGCTTTACACATTTCGTTGGAAAAAAAGCAATGAACATCGAGGGACTCTCCGAAACTACCTTGGAAAAATTCCTGACTTTGGGTTATCTCCAGACATTTCCGGATATTTACCATCTAAATGAACATCAGGAAGAAATCTTACAGTTGGAAGGTTTCGGTAAAAAATCCTTTGAAAGATTATGGAATTCCATTACTTCCAGCCGTAATACTACCTTTGTCCGATTCCTGGTTTCCATGGATATTCCTATGGTCGGACGAACCAAAAGCAGGATTTTGGATACAGTATTCCACGGCAGTCTGCAGGAATTTTTTGACGCTGCCTCTGGTGACTATGATTTCACCCAGTTAGATGACTTTGGTGATACTCTGAATCAGAATATCCATGACTGGTTCTCTGATGAAAACAATCTAATTCTCTGGCACGAACTCCAAAAAGAACTTATATTTGAAGAAAGAAAGGAAATGAACACTATGATGAAAGAAAATGTATTTACAGGATGTACTATCGTTGCAACAGGAAAACTTGCTCATTTTACAAGGGATGAAATCAACTCCAAGATCATTGAGCTTGGAGCAAAAGCCGGCAGTTCTGTCACAAAAAAGACAGATTATCTGATTTGTGGGGAAAAAGCCGGAAGTAAATTAACAAAAGCTCAGGCTCTCGGTATTAAAATATTGTCTGAAGATGAGTTTCTTGAGATGATTGCATAAAGGAGAACTCCGATGAAAGATAAAATATATCTAAAATATAAAGGTCGGGATAGCTGGGACAGACCCGTATATCAGGATGAATCTGGAAAACTATGGAAGGATGTAGAACCCTACTCAGACCGCCCTGCACATTTATGCAGTGCCTGCGATAATGCCTTTGATGGGGAACCAGATATTCCAATGAATGCGATGGCACGCTATCAGAATATTACTGTCATCTATTACCCTACCAGAGATGTTTGGAGATAATACTTTAATCAATCAAAGATTCACAAAATGGGAAGGCCGAAAATGCTTTCCCATTTTCTTTTGTTGATAAGTGGATTTAGAAAGGAGCTGCTATTATGTATTTGCTTACATATTATGATGACCTTAAAACTCTTATTACCCCCATAGGACCTCCCTATTTGCAAGCAGACATGGCAAAAGATGCCATGAAGCGGGCTATCTTAGAATATTTAAAAGAACACGGGTGTGCTGAACCAGACGATTTTTATGCAAGTGCAAAAGAACAAGAGAAGTTTTATTTTGATGTGGAAAGTGAAATCGAACTATCCCTTTCTTCTTTTTACGCCTATCTGCGTACTCAAAATCAAGAACCTTTTTTGCGACTTTTCAGATTCTTAATTTGAATGAAGTAACCCCATATTTTCATACACCATCGGGTATAGAAAAAAGAAATATGCAAATGGAAGCTCTTCTTGAAGTTTTAGAACCATTGTTATCAATTTTTGCTTCTACAGACGTTGTGTTTTCACCTAAAGCCGGATACACCGTTCTTTGTGTAACTCCCTACACCTCAGAAGTATTAGAATCTAAAAGCATCAATGAACCTAAAGAAATGGCTGCATATTTACTAGATTCAATTAAATATGATTACTGCTTTTCACTTGGTGTAAATACCCTTTTATCTACGGATTCATTCTGCAGTTTAGAAGAACTTGAATATGCTATGCCGCATTATCAAAAAGCTGTTTATTCTGCAGTATTTAAAGAAGTACAGGATAAAATATCTTCTATTCTAGCACAACCACCACTGCGAACTCCACGTTTTTCGCTGCAGGAAGATCCTTTGCTTACAGTTTTATATAACTTCCAGCGAAGCCTTTCCCTTCAGCAAAGACTTTTTTCTGTTCCTGATAAAAAAATTTATCAAAATTACAGAAAAGCATTGCTCGAAGCATATTGCCAAAAGTATGGTGCTGTGTATCTTGGAAAATTTCCTGCCGATGGCATAGGGAAAATGACTTACACAAAGTATAAAAAAACCGATGAATACGATGAATATGACTTTTGTATTCCTTACCCAGATACAGATTTATTAAATCTTGTAAATCAATGGGATACAACAAATTCAGCTAAAAAGATACCTTTGTATTATAAAATACAAGAACGTGTTTTGTCACAAAAAGGTCTATGGATAAACTGGGAAAAGCAAAGCCTCAGAATATTAAAAAAATAACTTACATCAAACAGGAGGACTCTATGAGCATAATTACTTCTATACTTCACTGCTATGGACTTCTTATATCCGAAGAATCCGTTACATTGATGCAACAGTATATACTCCCCTTATGGGAAAAGACAAAACCCGAATTATATGAAATGTTTTCTACGAAATCTGATAATGACGAATTTTTTGACTATCTTCTTGACCGTTATGCTATATGCTACAACGGCACTGCCGATTATTTGCGTTGTTGGCGCATCTGTAATGGAGAAGAAATCGAACCACAAATTGATGACCATTTTTATTTTATGGATTTATTAGAAAAACCTTCTCTTTTTAAAAAGCCTATGAGTCTTTCGAAGATGTCATAAAAGAATGTCAACAACGGTTAGAGGGATTGCTCCCACCGGATTTTCCTTATGAAGATTATCTTTTAGAAATTACTGGAGAACTCTGGGGATAAAATTCCAAATGAAACATGATAAATACTATGAACACACTGTTAGAAAGGACATTCTGTTATGCAAAGAAATATTTCAATAAAAGCTCCCGCTATTTTAGGTTTTCGTGGACGCTATGCGTTTCTCAGTAATTTTTATCCGGCATCTATTTCATACATGGGGCAACTCTATGCCAACAGCGAAGCTGCTTTTCAGGCACAAAAGACATACTCTGTAAAAGAACAGCAACGTTTTTGTAAATTCTGTATGCATAATCCCGCTGATGCAAAGAGGCTTGGACGCAACCTGATGCTACGACCAGATTGGGATAAAATCAAAATACGCTGTATGTATGAAATTTGTATGTGTAAATTCATGCAAAACCCTGAACTTTGTCGCCTCCTTCTTTCTACTGGAAACCGTAGGTTAGTAGAGGAAAATACATGGGGTGACACCTTTTGGGGAACTGTAAATGGATATGGTGAAAATCATTTAGGCAGAATTCTTATGGACATACGTGCGAAGCTTCAATTTGAATGTTAAAACAATAATTTATCCAATTTTGCACTGTATGAACTGCAAATATTTTGCTATAATGGAAGATAGATTTTAAAGAAAGGATTTGTGCTTATGTATCTGATGCGTTTTGTCTATGACCGTCTTCTGGATTGGAAAAATGAAGGAGGTCATAGTACCCTGGAAGTCGGTGGAGCCCGTCAGGTTGGAAAAACCTACCTGATACAGAAATTTGCTGACGAAAACTACAAACACAAAATTTATATTAACCTGTTTGAATTAAGTGGTAAACAGTTTATGGAATGTTATAAACAGGCAACCAATTGGACACCTGGAACAAAACGGCGGGAGCATCCTCTCCATGATGCCTTCCAGTTATATGAGCCGGACTTTATTGATTCCGATGATACCGTCATCATTATTGATGAAATTCAGGAATCATCGGAAATTTATAACCGCATCCGGGAGTTCACCCGACAGTTTAAAGCCCATTTTATCGTTACAGGTAGTTATCTTGGAAGAATTTATGATCCGGAGTTTCGCTATTCCAGCGGTGATGTCACCAAACTCACCATCTATACGCTTTCTTTTGAAGAGTTTTTGATGGCCTATGATCAGAATCTGTATGACGATTACAAAAAAATATCTCTTGTTTCCTCTGAAGCAGAAGTCTATAATCGCTTAAAGGAAACCTATGATCTGTACTGTCAAATTGGTGGCTATCCCAAAGTGGTAGAAAACTATCTGGAGAACCGGAATATCGTAAAGGCACAGGGCGAACTCGTAAAAATCATTGATACCTTTACCAATGAGTCCATTCGCTATTTTACAGATATTTTGGATACCAAAGTGTTTACTCATATTTTCTTTTCCATCTGCCGTATTTTAAACCGTGAAAAGAAAGGATTTTCAGAAGACAGTATCAGCGAAGAATTGCAAAAGCTGGTAACCAAAGACTACTCCAGTAATATTTCAAAGGCTACCTGCAACCGTGCCATTAGCTGGTTATACTTTTCTGGAATCATTGGATTCTGTGCAAAAATAACAGAAATGGACATTCTGGATTTTAAGTCTGCAAGCCGCTGCTACTTCATGGATATGGGGCTGGCAAATTATTATCTGACACGTACCGGTACCGATTCCCGTGTACTTGCAGGCACATTAAATGAAAATTATGTCTATATCAACCTGAAGAAACGCCAGGATTTTCCACCGGAAATTTCCTTTGAAACCCCAGCTTTTGCTACTTACCGAGGCGGAGAAATTGATTTTGTGGCACAAAGCCTATCTTCTTCCACCCGATATTTAATAGAAGTAAAAGCCGGAAAAGGGACTGCTTCCACTGCCCAGAAAGCTCTGGCTCAGGGAAAAGCAGATAAGCTTCTTTATTTAAAAGGGGCAACCAAAGGAGGGATAGACGGAAAAACAGAAACACTGCCTATTTATTTATTGGAACAATACAAGTTTAATTAAATTTATGTTTACGAAGAGACTACTTGCGAGTGGTCTCTTTTTATTTAGAAGGATCACGAAAAACACAGCACTGAATTAGTGAAAATTTATGAATTTATGAGAATTGGCATAGATGTGATGTTACGGACAAGGGGTATGGATTTATTCTATTCCCTCTTTTGTCAATGCCAATTCCCATCAAGAAAGGAAGAATTACATGAACAATACAACAACTGAATTACAATGGGGAGATGTCATCTTCAAACCCGGACAACGTGTGCGGACAACCGATGCCAGCGATTATGCAGGATTGGAAGGTGTTATTTTGGAAATTCATACCGGCGAAGATAAAGAAACCGACAATCTGACTCCTGATATTCACTGTTGCTTTGATTTTCCTGAGTCTGAAGCAGACATTCGGAAACTAGAGGAACGCTTTTCTTCTCTTTACAATATGCCAAAAAAACTGGATGAGCTTGCTTTGGATGAAGTGATTATGTCCCCGGATGAACTGATTTCTATTCCAGAAGAACCCTCTCGTCTTCTTCATTATATTGGTACAGACGAATGGGCTCGCCCGGTATACCAGGATCAATATGGGAAGTTGTGGAAAGATGTAGAACTTGGTGACTTTGAAATTCCTCATCTGCACTCTGCAGTCGGAAATGAATTTGATGGAGAACCGGATATGCCTATCCGGAAACCATTTAGAATTTTAACAGATAAACCGAAAAATCCTTATGAATTTCAGTACATGATGCTTAGTCGTTTACAAAGCGACTGTGAGTATTACTTGAATTACGGAAACCGTTGTACTGGACATCTGTACTATCACAATGAAAGCAAACAAATTGCCGCCATGAAAAAACTCTGGAATGAATTTCCGGATGATGGGAAACCAGAATGGTTGACATGGAAACAAATCCTAGAATACGAAAAAGCAATGTGTTCAGACACAAAATAATAGAACCGCCATAAAAATATTTTTTTTAAGGAGAATGATTATGAATTTAATAAAAGAACTAAAAGAACAATTAGGATATGAAGAAATCGGTCTCGATGATACATTTACATTTCACTGTACCCAATGCGGAAAGTGCTGCATCCACCGGGAGGATATTCTCTTATCCCCGAAAGATCTGTTTAACATAGCAAAAAAATTTCAAATTACACCAGCGGAAGCCTTGGAACAATATTGTGAAACTTATATTGGATGTAACTCCCGTTTCCCGATAGTCCGCCTGAGACCACAAGGAAGTGTCAAACGCTGCCCTTTATTAAAGGATCAGAAATGTTTGGTTCATGATGTAAAACCGACTGTCTGTGCCATGTTTCCGATTGGTCGGTATCTTACCCTTTCTGCGGATGATAGTTTTCCGAAAAATCCAGAAGAACTGTCTGTTGGATATATCTTTAATAATCCTGAGTGCGGAGACGGAATCGAAACACATACCGTCCGAGAATGGTTTCGTAGTTTTAACATTCCACTAAAAGATGACTATTTCTTTACATGGACAAGAACACAGGCAACACTCTGCAAACATCTACAATTTCTGGAAGAACACATATCAGAAAAGACCATGATTTCAATATGGAATGCTACTTTGATAACTCTGTATCTGAACTATGATATTACAGAAGATTTTCAAACGCAATTTCAGCAAAATTCAGATGCAATCCTATCCTTAATTGAAACACTAGGAACTGTTGACATTCCTAAGAAATCATAAACAACTATAAATACTTTGAGCCGACCAGTTTTGGACGGCTCTTTTTCATATCGCTTTACATTCTGGCAGCTCTTTTGTTTCCTGTTCTTATCACACGCAATCCATTCATCCAAAGTAAGCGGCTGATAATTTGAATACATACAAAAACAGTTAATCATATTACATGGAATATGCTGTGTTTCCCCCTGTGTATTCAGAAATGTTGTTTCAGATGTGATTCCTTGAAATCTTTCCAGCAATCTCTGATCCTGCGTATCGTGTACATGTCCATACAACATATAGGTTTTTGGGTTTCCTTCTGCATTCAATTTATACTGTCCGTTATAACACATAATAGGATAATGACAAAGTATCACTTTTCTCTTATTATCGCTAAGTTCCTCATACATTTTAATCCACTCAAAGCGTGAACTGTCGAAGTTTGGATCCTTGACATAGTGGTCATGGTTTCCCTGTATCAGATATAGACGTCCGTTCAATTTCTGAAGCAACTGGTTTGTTTCTTCAGATTTCCCCCATGATAAATCCCCTAAGATAACAACTTCATCCCTATTACGCACTTTACTATTCCACTGTTTCAGCATATAATCATTCATTGCATTTACATTTGCAAATCCACGTTTATCCATTTTTGTATTCAAATTTTCATGAAAGAAATGTAAATCTGCAATATAATATCTCATTTTATATCATTCCCTCAATCTTGTTTAAATTATCAATATTTACAATTGCCCAGAACACTCTTTTTAAATCTTTCCCTTTCAAAGTTGATGCCGGGATTACCGAATCTTTACCAAATTCCTGAATAAACTGATTTCTGAGTTCACGAATTTTTTGTCCTTTTTCTGGTCCCGATAAATGCTCCATACCTAATTTTTTTTCAATCTCTAATGCCTGTTTTACTTTATCCCAACCCATGCCTGAAATCATCAGTTCATACATCAAGCGAACCAGTGATGCTCCGCAGGCAACCGTTTTGGGATCATACTGCACTTTCCTGTTTAAATATAACGAATGAAAATCATTAATAAACTTTTTCAATTCTGCATCTTCACCGCTATCGGCTTGTTGATAACGCAAAAGCTGTTTCTCAACATCTTCTACGATATATTTAGGTTCATAATCTCTTCTCTCCAGCGTGCTCCCCAGTGTAATCTTCCTTGTATTCCATTCTTGTTCTGCCCGTTTTAAATACTTTTCTTTCACAACAGAGCATTGCATCTCGGATATACAGTTTCTGGACAACATCATAATATCATAGAACTGCTTCACCTGTTCATCCAGCCTTTCATTTTGTACGCCAATCGTATTACAACCTAATGTGGTGAGCTTATCCGCAAATAAATAATTCAATGGAAGGATCTGATAGTTCCATGAACTGTTTACTGCAAATATGTTTTCTCCCGTTCTTCTTTCATATTCCCATTTTTCTGGCTGGAGAATAAATTCTATTTTTAATTCCTGATAGGGAATACTCTCTCTATCCATATTACGTTCTGCATTGGATAGTACAGAAGGAACTTTCATGTAATATGTATGTAATGGAAGATTTGTTTTCGGATTCTTAGGGCTATGTTTATGAAAGTAAAACAATTCGTCTTCTGTCCCCAAATATTCTTCGATTTTCCTCAATGTTTCCTTTATTTCCTCTTCTGTTCCAAAAAATAACATATCAATGTCTACACTTGTTCTTTGAGCATCCCTTGGCAGATAAAACTGCGTGGCTGCACCACCTTTCAATATTATTTTATCTCCTAGTATTTTCTGAATATGCAAGAATAATTCAAGATCCCATAAAAACAGTTCCATTCTCGCCATATTTTTAAACCCAAATTCTTCCATTCTCTTCTGAAAGGTTTCTCTCTGAAATGCTTCCTCTTTATGAAATAACTTTTTGTAATCCAAATTTTATTCTTCCCTTCTAAGTATTTTTCCAAACTCTATTGCCGAATCTGTAATAAACCGATTTTCAACGATAAAGCGAATATCATATTGTATATTCCTTCTTGATGCTACTGTTATCAGCTTCTTTTTATCTATATTTCCCAATCTGCTGAGATTCTGATAAATTCTTACCAATTCTTGCAATGATAGTGGATATCCATTTCTCGTTATTGCAAAATAAAGATCTACAAAAGCCTTCTCTATACTTGCCAGACCTTCACTACTGTACTGAAAATCCTCCGTTGTGTATAAAATCACCTGCATATTATGGCTACCTGAAAGCATAGCATCTTCATACATTTTTTTCGTGTATTGTGGTTCTATCACCTCAAATCCTTCTGCTAATAAATTGTTATATATTTCCTCTTTTGCTGCTTTTTCAATAAATGCAATGACAGGATATTGTTCTGGTATGTGTAACATATATTTTGCCAAAATATCCAAACCGGATATATAATAATAAAATCCCAGCTCATCCATGTAATTTTTCAATTTTTGGGCTGTTTCACATAAAATAATTCCCTGTCTGCCTTTCAAATCATTGAAGGAAAATACACCGTTTCGCACTCTCTTAATGTAACCCGCCTCTACTAATTTAGAAAGATTCCAATATAAAGTAGACTTTTTTAACTCCGGGAAAAGGGGAATTACTTCATCTGTATAAAAGGTAGTTTGATTCCCAAGATTTTGTTTGATTATCTCGTATTTTTTTTCTAATGCTGTTTTGCTATTCATACTACACCTACTTTCTTTTCGTAGTATATCACATAGCACCTATAAATTCAATAAAACAAACGCAAAGTTTATATTTGCGTTTGTTTTATTGTTTTTATTCATAATTCAATCTATTTGCAAATATATCTGTAATTTCAATAAAAAATACGCAAATACTATATTTGCGTATTTTTATTGAAACTCACTAGAACTGCAACAGCAGCTCATATAGCATCCTATAACGTTTTCCAATCTATCCTATTCTTTATAATGGAATGATCCTTGGAACTTGTACACCTACTGTAATTCCCATTTCTATCTTTCTCCTATAATCCTGAAAACTATGGATACGAAACCCAGGCATTCCCCAAGCACAAGAAATTTTGCGAACATAGTACTCGTTTGATTTTGTAAATATTTTCCCTTGCTTCCTGTGCAATAACTTTATAATCCGTAACGACTGAGTTGAAATCTTAGGAAACGTTCCATTAACTCTTTTATACAAATCTCCGCCTTTACTTTCTTCTAAATAAATAGCCTTTCCATATATGCAGGACCATTCTATATACGGAATGTCTATACTTCTTATCCCTGTTTCCATTGCAATTCGCAAAAATAAGGCAGTTTCAAAATCCTTTTTATATAGAAATTCGTCTGCTATCATTTTATAATGATCAACAAAATAAATTGCTCCTATCTTTCTTTCCAGTTCCAACAGCGAAACATCATCCAACCATTCCAATTTTTCTCTGTATTTTTCAATAAATATCATTCCATGTTCAGTTTCTAAAGATTGCCTCAAATCACGGATAGCCTCTGTCCAATATTTTCTTTGTTCAGGTAACAAGAAGCATACCATTTTCTGTAAAAACTTTCCTTCGCTATCTGGATGCCACTGTATTAAACGCTTTAGTTCTTCATAGGCTTGATTTACTTTATATTCCATTGTACTATTTCTCATCTTCAGATTCTCCTTCGTATTGCTCTAAAATCTTTGAAGCCCTCTCCACAAACATCCTGTCTGCCCCTGAAATCTCATATTCTTTCCAAAGTGTCTTATGTATCTGTTCCTCTGTTAAATCCCTACACTTTTCCTGCAGCATACGGACAAATGGATATATCATAGTCGCATGAATATTTTTCCCGGACCGTACCATATCTCCTTCCATTTGATATGCTTCCTGTAAGCATTCCAGTATAATGCGAACATCCGTAACACTTTCTCTCATTGTGCTTCCCCTCATCAGGCTTATCCTCCTATTTACATACGTACTCTCAGTCCATCTAATCTCGACACGTTCAGTCCAACCAGATACCAGTCATCTCCCATTTCAATTCGGACCGGAATCCAAATATCTTTCACCTTTACATCGAAACATTCCCCGCAATGTAGTCCTCCATAAAAAGATTCCAAATCAAAACGTATATCATACCTCCCTGTTTCAGTATCATAAAACAATGTTCCTTCTCTGTGTTCACTCATAACATCTGCCTCCTTAAATTTTTCTTTTACTTAGTAATTACCTCATCTCTATACAGATTGAAGAAATTCCGGAAAAATTTCATAAAAGTTTTTCCGATACCGATAATAGGTAGAAGAAGTTAACCCCAACTCCCGCTGCAGTTGTGTCGGTGTTACCTTCTTTTGTACCACCCTCATAAATTCCTGGTTAAACTTTTCCTGTTCTATAGCCCGTGGTCTTCCTACTTCATCCCATTCACCCCGAAGCCTTTTTGCCTCCATACCTTCCTTTTGTCGCTTCTCCTTTTTCTCCATCTCTGCCTGTGCCATGGATGCATAGAGTTCAATCATCATATTATTGATTGTTTCTATCATCATCTTTGCCAGATTATTTTCCATCTGAGACAGGTCAAACAACGTGGTAGGAAGTTCCAATACCATTACCCGAACCCCTTTTTCTTCTAAAAAACGTAGCTGCTTTAAAATCTCCTGCTTGTTCCTGCCAAGTCTGTCCAGCTCTGTAATAATCAGGGTATCCCCTACCCGTAAAACATCTTCCACAAGAACGGTATAACGTGGTCTGTCAAAATTTTTACCGGTTATCTTATCTGTAAAAATACTTTCCAGTTTAATTTTCTGATTTTCACAGAACCTCTTTATTTCTATAATACCTCGGTCCAAGTGTTGTTCCTTAGTACTGATTCTGTGATACCCATAATATGCCATACGTATCCCCCTTTATACATTCCCAAAAAGTCTTAAAATATTTTGGCATATCTCAAAACTTTCTTATATACTTTTTGGAAATAAAAAAATAGCCTATTACATCTCCCATCAAAAAGCATACTTTTTGGTAGGTGACTTTCACTACTTCTGTACGCAAGATGGCATAAAAAAGCAACAAAAAAAGACAGAGGTTTTAAAAAATTTCCTCTGTCTTCAGATCAACTATTCTGGAAAGATGTCCATCTTTTTTCCTTCAAACTTATATCCTACACCTCTCACTGTTTTAATATAGCGGCACTGCTTTAGCTCCGGTTCAATTTTCTTTCTCATACTGGATACCAGACAGTACACAATATTATCAATGCTTTCCGGCAATTCCTCGTTATAAAGAATCTCAAAAATTTTTTCTTTGGTAAATATCACACCTGGTCTCCCTGACAAAAGCATAAACAATTCATACTCTGCTTTCGTTAAGACGATCTCCGTCTGTCCTCTATAAATCTTATGATAATCCGGATAAATCCTAAAATCGGAATTTTCTTCATCCTCTCCCCGGATGTTTTTTATATTTTCCACTACATATTCTTTGTATCCCAATACAGTTGAAATAGTTACTTTCCCCAAGCTACACTTCCCTTCTGTTTTCTCTTATTTAGAAATCTCATCACACAGATTCCTTTTAAAAATGATTCTCTATTCTCCATTCATCGATAAGCTGTACAACCTGCGTTAAATTGGTATACCAGATATAATGTCCTCCATTTACAATATATAACTGGTGATTACCAGATTCTAAATCCAATTGATTTCTATGAGCAGTCTCCCATGCCGGAACATTTTGTACATTCTCTGAAGAAATCATGGTTAATACAGGAAGTGCCGATGGGAATTTTTTATTCTTTATAGAGAGTAATGATTGATCCATCCCGTTCACTTCATTTCTAATCGTATCGTTGCTGCTTAAAGAATATGCCTGAATGTATTCCTCCCTATCACTCTCCGTATAAGTGTACCCGGAAACCTGTGGTAATGCTGCCCCATATTTATCTGGATCTGTTTTCAGTGCCATCTGGAATTCTTCCAAAGAAGAAAAAGAATTCTTGATTTTCTGAAATTCATCAATTCCCTGCAGCATATATTTCTTTTCCATTTCCATAGCCTCTGCCAGTTCTTCATCATATACCGTATTATCAACAGCAATGAAACCTTTTACTTTTTCGGGATAATTCTGTACAAAGTTGAGTCCATATACTCCAGAAATCGAATGTACCAGCAATACACACTGCTTAATTCCCATGGTGTCCAGTGCAGCATTCAATTCACTATTGATATTATCTACAGTTCGATCCATTGCTGCAACATCACTAAGCCCATATCCAAACGGCTCTACAATCACTATGTTAAAACTCTCATCTAAAGATTGTGCCAGAGGTTTGAAGTAGATATGCGGTGATGGAACTCCCAGAGCCGGCATCATCACCAATGTGGTTTTTCCTTCATCTGCAAATGTTTCTCCACTTGCATCCAATTTTCCATACAAAGCAAGATGCATATTATTCCCTTTCACTGTGATATATTTACTCGCATATCCAACTTGTGTTGCTCCCATAGCATATACCATATTAGAATTTCCTACCAGAAATGTAAACAGCATCGCAATCGTCACAATTCTTGAGATTCGCTTTTTGTATCTTCCCATACGTTTCCTCCTAATAAATTATTTCAAATATTTTTTCAGTTCTTCTACCTTATCTAATCTTTCCCATGGAAGGTTGAGATCGTTTCTTCCAAAATGTCCATAGGCTGCCGTCTGTTTATAGATCGGACGGCGGAGATCCAACATCTGAATGATTCCTGCTGGTCGCAGATCGAATTCTCTTCTTATCATCTCTACCAGACTCTCATCTGAAATTTTCCCACTTCCAAAGGTGTCTACCATAATAGAGGTCGGATGAGCCACCCCAATTGCGTAAGACAACTGAATTTCACATTTATTTGCCAGACCTGCAGCCACAATATTCTTCGCAACATAACGAGCAGCATAAGATGCAGAACGATCTACTTTCGTACAGTCTTTTCCAGAAAAAGCTCCGCCGCCATGCCGTGCCATACCACCATAGGTATCTACAATAATCTTGCGTCCTGTTACACCACTATCGCCGTGAGGACCGCCTATGACAAAACGCCCTGTTGGATTGATGAAAAATTTTGTATTCTCATCTACCAGTTCTGTTGGAATAATCGGTTCCAATACATATTTTTTTATATCAGCGTGGATCTGCTCCTGTGTCACATCTGGATCATGCTGTGTTGACAGAACCACTGCATCCAGCCGGTGCGGAATACCTGCTTCATCATATTCTACAGTAACCTGACTCTTACCGTCCGGTCTTAAATAATTCAACAAACCATCTTTACGGACCTGAGTAAGCTGCCGAGTCAATTTGTGTGCCAGTGAAATTGGATATGGCATAAATTCATTCGTTTCGTCACATGCGTAACCAAACATCATACCCTGATCCCCAGCACCAATTGCATCAAGCTCTTCTTCTGACATTTTGTGTTCTTTTGCTTCCAATGCCTTATTCACGCCCAAAGCAATATCTGCTGACTGCTCATCAATTGCCGTTAAAACAGCACAGGTATGTGCATCAAATCCATAATCTCCATTGTCATAACCAATTTCTTTGATTGTTTCTCTTACCACCTGCTGCATATCTATATACGCATTGGTCGTGATTTCTCCCATCACTAATACCATACCCGTTGTAATTGCAGTCTCACAGGCCACTCTGCTCATCGGATCCTTCTCCATAAGAGCATCCAATATGGCGTCTGATATGGCATCACACATTTTGTCCGGATGCCCTTCTGTTACTGATTCTGAGGTAAATAATCTTTTCTCCATAGTAAATTCTCCTTTGTATCAATATTTCATATTTGTCAATAACATAAAATATCTTTACTATGATTACTATATTTTTTGTCTACATTGTACTTTTTTCTGTCCGGTTGGTTTTGCCTTCAAATCAAATAACTTTTCTATTCTTCTACGAAATAACATATCCGTCTGATTAATTCTGGAATATTAACAGGACTGGTTATATAATCGCTTACACCTTCATGGCGATATTGATATTCTAAAGATAAATCTTTATTATCAGTGAATATAAAAAACGGCAACTCTCTGAATATTGGCTCCTTCGTGTTTTGATATATTCCAGCAAGCTTTTTCATAGAATGAAAAAAATCCATAGCAATTCCATCTTGTAAAAACAAATCACACAGAATCAATTCAATATCTTGACATTCTAATAGTTTATCCTCTGCTTCCCATATAGTTTCTACCATAATCATATATATCCCTTTTTTAAGAAGCTCTGTTTGTATAATAGACGTGATTTCCGAATTCTTTTTTACAAGAAGTATCTTATGAAAAGTAGCTCCCTCTCCATTGGATTCTTTATAAGCATATTCCAATAATGTTTCCTTCACTAAATCGAATTGTAATTTATTCATACATATCTTAGCTCCCTTTTCCAATGCTTCTTTCTCATAATATTTTTTGTCATAGCATGTAAAGAAAAGGAATGGAATTTTGTATGTTTTCTCCCTCAAGTATTCTAGCAGCTCCATTCCACTCCCATCTGACAATTTCAAATCCGAGCCTATAATGAGTATTTGTTCCTTTTCTATAAGCTCTTTTCCTTGTGATACTGTAAATGCAACTAATACATGATATCCTTTTCGCTGTAGAAAGTTTTTTATATGCCAAATGTAATTACTATCGTCCTCTATTAACAATATCTTTTTCATTTCTTATCTCCATTAAAAAATAATAGCAATGAGAAGTTACCTCTATTTTATTTGTATCTAAGGCACCATACCAATTTCATCATAAACCACTTTAAGCAAGTACGGTATATCTAATGTATATTTTGATTTTTTCTTTGCCTATTTTAATCTTATATATTTTTAGCATACATCATTCTCCCCATAAAAAAAGCAGTGTCATCCACTGCCTTTTCTCCATCACTTAATCTGTTATTTCCACAAATGAGTATCTTTCTTCTTTCTTTTGCACAATTGCAGAACCCGTTTGTTCTTGTATCGTTTTTAACAATTCTTCTACATATTTTTGAGCTTCATGCACTTCAATATTCATGGCGTATGCAATTTCTCTAATTGAAAAACTCAACTCTGAATCGCTCATCAACAGTTGTAAAATCTCCCATTGCATATCAGTAATTACAATTTCTGCACCATCATAAATCATCCTTTTCTTGTCAAATTCAATATCCCATTTTCCGAAATGAATTCTTTCTTCTTCTAATATATTTTGCATATCTAATCGCATAACTACAAAAGACACTTCCGGCCAACATTTCTTTAATAATTCCTCTGCTTTTTTTCTTTCCTCACAATTCTTAAAGTATAATAATTCTCCCATCCTCTATCTCCTCATATCATTTATCATTATACTTTAAGTTTACATCCGAATTATTGCAGAAATCTTATTAAATTATTCCTTTAGCCTTTTTTCTACGATACTATCTTCATTGTATTTGTGTAACTGACCGCCCAATAAACGCTTTCCTATAATAATCCAAGTATCTCTATTGTACTGATCCATATCCCTATACAATTCCATAATTTCTCTTTTATTATCCTGCTCTCTCTGCTGTTCCTCTTCATCTTTTCTCAATATATAATCAACTGGGACCTTAAAGAATTTGGATAATGCAAGCAACATATCACCAGAAATATTCTCGTCTACATTTTCATACTTACTAATTGTCTGCTGACTGACTCCTATTTCTTCCCCTAATCTCGTCTGAGTCAGGCCTAATTTTTTTCTTAATTCAGATATTCGATTCACAAGCGTACACCTCCCGATACACTCATTTTACACTTAAATACACCTGTGTTTTACTTCTTTTAAGAGTATTACTACTATGTATCGCGGTATATCGTAGTATTACTATCATCATTTCCTTACATCTATACCGAAAAAAAGTCAATCTATACAAACAATATTACAATTTCTTTTCTTTTAAATATACTAGTGCTTATAGGGGAGGAGAAATGCTTATGAAAAAACTATTATTGATTGGCAACCCGTCCGTCTTGGGGAAAAATCTGGAGAATATCTTAAAGCAAAATTATGATACCGATTTTATTTCCACCGTACCAAAACAAATCGGCAGCATACCATTTAACTCTTATAATGCTTTGCTCTTGGATTTCACACTTTTACATAACTACAGTCTTACCATAAGTAAAACTGCAAAACAATGCTATCCAAACATCATTGTTCTGTTTTTATGCCCTACCAATATTCCAGAACAAATTATTTTGGATTTGTATGAATCCGGTGCTGATGACCATTTATATATTTCTCTTTCATCACCAACACTTTTGCTGAAAAAATTGGATATCTTATTTACCAACTATCATCTAGCCACAAAGTATGAAGACAGCCACATAACTTTAAATTTTGACTCCTTGACCGCAGTGATTGAAGGTACTGCTACTTCTTTTACTCCATTGGAATTTAAACTACTCAAACTGCTTTCTTTAAATCCAAACACCGTTTTAACCAGACAATATCTTTTATATTCTCTATGGGATCGAAATGGAAATTACGTAGAAGAAACTTCTCTGAATAGTATGATCTGCCGTATACGGCATAGAATTGATACCGAAAATCATCATTATATTAAGACAATATATGGAATTGGATATATGTGGACTTTTCCATCTTAAAATAAATTGGGGATGTGAAAAAACTCGATTGAGTTTTTTCGCATCCCTCTTTTTGCTTTTGTTGTGTATAAATTGCTAGAATCCTACGCTGAAAAGGCACACTCCCCCTACCCCATAGAGATTCTCTTTTTGAATCTATGCGGCAGTTCTATTTCTCATCTTTTTGTTCTGATATTTGTATAGATTATGTCCTATTGCCACAAGTAAAACTTCTAGTTTAACCGAATTAATACCTCTTCGGACAATTCTCTTGTACCAACGGTCATTTTTCATGATTCCGAAAGTGCCTTCTGCTTGTATCGAACGGTTCATTCGTAACAGCGCACCATGAATACTTTCTAAGTTTTCGATTACTTCCTGATGCATTGCAGTGAGTTCCTGATTGATCCGAACAGTTCGATTTTTAGCTGTTTTCTTACATTTCTCTGCATATGGACATCCACTGCAATCTTCACATTCATACAGTTCTTCCTTGCGTCCGTATTGATTTCCCCTCACACTTCTTCTGTATAAAAGATGAAATGCTTTATCGTTAGGACATCTCATGACACCTTGTTCATCAATTCTAAAATTAACTGCACGAAAGGGATCTTCATGATACTTTCGTTCCTTGGTTTCCTTTTTAAACATTGGAAACTTCATATACTTTTCCATTCCGTTCTGTTCGCAAAAAATATAGTTGTTATATGATCCGTAGCCAGCATCTGCCACAGGATACTTGGGATAGAAGCCATACGTTTGTTTGAAGTGCTTCATCAAAGGAATGAAACAGTCCATATCGGAACGATAATGGTTCACGTCAACAACTGCGATATATTCATCTGCTACACCAATCTGTACATTGTATGCCGGCAGAAGCTGATCATTGCCCATGTAATCCGTTTTGATGCGCATAAAGGTAGCTGATTTATCTGTTTTAGAATAGCTGTTACGATCAGGACCGCAAATGTCAATTCTTTCTATATATTCCTGAAGTTTCTGACAGAAACCAGTCAAATGTTCATAATGACGCTGCTCTTTGGATTTTCTCTTTCCGCTTCCGTAAACAAAGGTACTGATATCTAGATCCCATAAAAGCTTTAGCTGATCAATGATTTCATTCAGATAATCTGGTACATACTCAGAATTCGTTGAAATCTGTACTCCACTCCATGCGATTTCTTTGTTGATTTCCTCAATCTCCCCAGTGATTTTTTCATAAAGCTTGTAACGGAACTTTTCGGTAGCCTTCTTCCAAACCCAGGTATATTTGTTGGCGTTTGCTTCAAACTTGGAACCATCGATGTAGATATGTTGCAAATCCACATGCTCCTCGTTGAAGATCGCTTGATTGATATCGTTAAAAATGTTTTCAATCTTATCCTGAAGGACTTCGTTGATGAAATATCCAAAGGTTCGGTATGATGGAGTCTGGTGATCCATGAGATACATGAATCTGATATTGACTTTGCAGTTATCTTCCAGTTCTCTCAGGGAGCAGTAGCTGCTGATCATAAATCCGAAAAGTACTGTTTTTAACATGTTGACCGGATTATATCTGAGCCGTCCAGTTGTGTACTCCGGAATATCTGTCAGATACTTATTTAAATCGATTCCTCCCATCAATCTGTCAAATGTTAAAACAGGATCCAGCATATCCAAACAATCTGAAAGAAACAGTGGTAAATATCCTTGTTTTGGATTATTATAATTTATAGTTGAAATTTTCATCGCAAGTTAATTTTAACATAAAAGAGGACCTTTCGTTCATTTTGAACGAAAGGTCCTCTTTTTCCGTAGAGACTGTTATTTCACAGCCCCTGTTAACATTTCGACATTACTGTACACAAGTAAGCAAACAATCCATTGTCATAATGCAGTCATGCATGCATCTATATCTCGTATTTCCACAGTCTACAGTATACACATTAATTTCCTCCACAGTCAGTTCTGCTGGATTCGTTCTTTTTTCTTCCATTCATAACACCTCTCGTACTTTTATACATATAATACTTGTTCCTAATCATTTTCGTCACATATCTTGCTTATTTTATTATTTTTCCTAGTTGGATACCACTTTCTTATTTTTCATCTTTTCTTCTAAAATTAAGGAGACTATTGACTATGCACGGAATAGTCTCCTTATCTTCACTATTAACTATGTTATGCCATATTTTATCTTGCCGTAGTATTTAAGGTGATTTCTATTCTCACCTACAACATTAATACTCTTCTGAAATCCATGGTGAATTAATTGGACAATCATTCATACAATGAACCTTAATATCACCACAATCCTTGATATATACATTTACTTCTTCAGTTATAAGTTCTTTTGTTTTACGTTCTTCCATGGTTATACCTCCCTAACAAATTTAATTTTACTCCAAACTCTGCGACTGTAAAAATTTTTAATGATCTTCAGTCATCCACGGCGTTGAAAACGGACAATCAGTAACACATTTTAACTGTACTTTTCCGCATCCATAGTCTATGTCACCGTAAACATTAACTTCTTCTTCAGACAAGTTATTTACATTGTTTTCTGTCATAAATAAGCCTCCTCTCTAGGCAAAACATAATTAATAACTACATTGAACGCAAATTTCTTTGCTATCCTTTGTTTGTCTATCGTATCGCACTTATATATTTATTTCCATATTTCTTGTATAAATCGCACTTTTTATTTACTAATTGGACATTGCCTTTCAATATCCCTTATTCTTCTACTACCACCTGTTCAATTAATGTTTTTTAGATTATGTATCCTGAATATTAAAATTCCAATAAATATCCGAGGTGGCTTTAATTTCAACAGAAAAACAGACTGAATTATCACAACGCTCAGACATTTCAAAAATTTCTTTGAGAAATGGCGAAAAAAAGCGGGGTAGCACACGCCGCCCCGCCGATCCTATCTCATTCCATCGTCCTGATTTGCTCAACAAGAGATTGCTTTTTCAAATTTCCAATTGTGTAAGAAATCAAGATAAACTGCACCACCAATAGAATAGCCAAATATATCAATACGATTAGCCACGGAAATGAATAATAAAAGTATGGATTCATCGTTTTCACAACTACCTGTACGGACAGAAAACCCAGTCCAATTCCCAAAACCAATGTTACAAGCGTAGCAAAAACTGAATAAATCACCCCCTCATAACACAGCATTTTGATAAGTTGCTTTTTACTCAAACCAATCGCTTGTAACATTCCAATTTCCTGTCTCCGGGACAGGAAATTGGTGATTGTCGTATTGACAAGGTTGATTAAAGAAAAGCACACAACAATAACAGCCACTATCAACAACACCCCAAAAGAAAGTTGTTGAAGTCCACTATAATAAGTGATACTTTCTTTTATGGTTTCCATAACCAAATCGCTATTTCTGTCTATCAGTTGATTTAATGCAGCTTCAACCATATCGAATTTTTCCGTGTCCGTAATTACGGAAATAGTACCTGTACAATCTATCCCGGTCGCTTCATTCATAAGCTGCTCTGGAAGCGTAAAGCATTTTGAAAAGCCGGAATACGAATATTCTTTCACAATGCCCATGACTGTATAGGTTTTTGTACGAATTTGGCCAGATTCGGTTTTATAGTTCACTTCGACGGTATCACCCAATGCAGCCTCAATATCATAGAGATCGGCACGCTCTTGAAGCAAGACAATTCCATTGCCTGCCACCAGTTCATCATAATCAATCGTGCCTGCAATTCGTTCTTTCTCCAAATTCTGCTGCTCATCCCGACAAAAGCCCTGAATCCAATTTCCAGAATTACCATTTACACGATATTCTGCGTCCGTGTAATACCAGCGTTTGATTCCCGTAACGCCGTCAATAGATTCTACTGCATTTACAAAATCGGCATTTAGAAAATTCTTTTGCTGTAATCCAGACAAAGAAATATCGGCGGTGTCCCACGATTGATTTGCGTTGAGCTGGATGTTAAATTCACCGACAGGGAAAGCCCTGCCTCGTGCTTCTGCAACGCCATCATAGGAAGCTAACATTGTCGAAATCAATACAACCAATACTCCGCCGAGTGAGAGAGAAAATATTGTTAAAGTAGACTTTGCCTTTTGTCTGGACAGATTCATTTTAGCAAGTGAAGCAGGCGTTATTTTACGGTGCAGCACGGAACTTTCTTTCATTTTCCCCTGATAATTGGAATATCGCAATGCTTCCAGCGGAGATACTGCCGCAGCTTTTTTTACAGGAGTATGAATAGCAATCATCACAATAATAAATGCAAAAAGACCAACCCCCACCGTCACACATAAAGTAGTCAGCCAGTACCAACCGGCAGGAACCAGAAAGTACCCAATCACATTTCCAATAACCAGACCAATCGGGATAGCAATGGCAGCAAGTAATTTTCCCTCGCGGTAAACCATCTTTTTAATCTGTCGTTTTGTTGTTCCGATTGTGCGAAGCTGTCCATAGTTACGGATACTGCTTGCTACTGAAATATAAAAAATCGAATAGATCACAATGCCGGAACCAATGAAAGTTATAAAACCAATCAAGAAATAGAACAGCATATCACTTCCACTATTTTCGTCCTTTAAGTTGAAATAAGTAGAACGGACAATCACATTATCATCGGAAATTTTTAATTGCTGTGCCAGAGTGTTTGCATAGTTGGCGGCTTCTTCCTCGCTCATATTTTGAGCACCATTCAGCCCAATGTAATAATCAATCATGCCCTCGTCGCCATACTGTTGTCTTATTAATTCTTTCGATATAATAGCTGTATAGCGCCCAATATCGCCAGTTTTCACATCTAAGATTCCCGTCAATTTGAAATCATGGGTAGTGCCGTCAGAAAAGGGGATTTGAATTGTCTGTCCCAATTCATTTGAATAGCCCAAACTATCCAAAAAGGATTCCTGTACTACAATTTCATCCTCCGAAGCTGGTAAATCTCCCGAATAGGGCATACTTTGGGATGTTAGCATATCCGCATTTGCATAAGTAAAATTCACGGTTGAATGGTTTACCTGTTCAGAAAATGCGTTAAAAAATTCCCCAACCCACGCAATTTCTTCTTGCTTGTATAGTTCCTGTCCCTGTTGTTCAGAAATCGCATGATACATAATCTGTGCTGTTTTTTGGTTGCGGTTCTGCGTTTCCTGCATAACCCCAAAACCATAGAGAACAATAGCAGATAGCAATGCGCTTGCAAGTGCAATCGTCAAAACAATAAAGATATTTCTTTTTCGATTCGCCGATATACTTCGATTTGATATGCGCTTTACTATGGTGCTGCTATCATTCTTAAAAGGCCCTGTCATAACCTGTCACCTCCTTATTGCACAATCCTGCCGTCCTCAATGTGGATAATCCGATCTGCAAGGCGGGCAATGTCGTTGTTGTGGGTAATCATGACTACGGTCTGGTGGAACTCCGAACTTGTACGCTTGATTAACTCTAGCACCTCAGCACTGGTCTTGCTGTCAAGGTTGCCAGTCGGCTCATCGGCCAGCACAATAGCCGGTTTGCTAATCAGAGCACGTGCAATCGCCACACGCTGTTGCTGTCCGCCGGAAAGATTGTTCGGCATATTTTTCAGTTTATCTTCCAGCCCCAGCAGATGAACGATTTCGTCCAAAAACTTCTGATCCACCGTGTCCCCGTCCAGTTCCACTGGCAGGACAATATTCTCATACACATTCAGGATGGGAACGAGGTTATAGTTCTGGAAGATAAAGCCGATATTGCGGCGGCGGAAGATGGTAAGCTGTTCATCGTTCATTTTCGACAGCTCTTTGTCCCGAACAATCACGGTTCCGCTGGTTGGAGTGTCCAGCCCCCCCATCATGTGAAGCAGGGTGGACTTACCAGATCCAGAAGTTCCTACCACCGCTACAAACTCTCCCTCTTCTACTGAAAAATCGACCCCATCCAATGCACGGGTAACATTTGGTTCTTGACCGTAATATTTTTTTAATTTAATTGTCTCTAAAATCTTCATTCCATTTATATCCTTTCCTTCAAATAATATGTATTTTCATAATTTGTCTTTTAATTAAAGCCTTCTAATTTTTCAATCAGAAGGCTTTAGTTTCACTAATTTCCCATATAATAATCAAGATTCAATACTTAACCAAGCACTTCCGTCTATACAATCCTGTAGGCAAAATTCTTGTATCTTACCACATTCAGCAGTGTAAACATTAACTTCCTCTTCCTTTAGTTCATATCTTTCTTCCATAATGTTCACCTCCCACACATTGTTATATTTTCTTTCAGAATATTATTTTTAATAATTGTTTTCCATATTTTATGTTTATTTTGCACTTTTTTTACCTATGTGGATTTTACTCTTTTTTTTCTTGATTTATAATCTCTTTTACTTGTTCTAAATATTGTTTATAATGTTCCAATTGTTTTCTTTTATCTTCTTTGGCGTTGTAATAGAATAATACATATTTCAACATTGATTTTATAAAAATACAACGATAATCATATGGTTCATCAGAAGCTAAACACCTACCACCACATATATATCTATAGTCGCATTCTCTACAGATTTCCTTATAAGTTACACAAAATGTCTTCTTTATCTCTTCTGTATTCATCATTTCTTCCAACCTGACCAAAATCTTCTGAGGAGTATCTTTGATAATATTTCCCATTTTGAATTGGCATTTTTCCATACACTGGCACATATAAATATCCCCTTCAGGGTAAATTGCCATAACTTTTCCATATCCTCCACAAGAATCTCTTACCTGAATTCTCTGGTGGAAACCTCTAGCAATCTTTTTGTTCTCATACCCCTTCCCAAGCATATAATTTAATATTTTCAGATTCATATCGATACGTTCCGTATCTGTCAGTATTTCAGAATTATCCTTTGCCCGTCCTACCGGGGAAACAATATTGAAAAGAACATCTGTATCATATTTCGCAGCAATGTCAATCAATTTATACATATCAGCTTCATTCGTTTTTTCGTAAATGAAACTAAGCACTACCTTAATCCCTGCCTGCTGGCACATCTCTATGTGTTCAACTAACTGTTTCTCCTTTTCAGGTGTTCCGAACATGTGCATTGTACTAAAATCTATTTCATCTATATACCCTTTCAACTGTTCTGTTAATTCCAGAGTAAGGGCAAGACCATTACTCTGCAACGTGATTGGACAAGACAATCCATTTCTTAATGCTTTTGCAATTTCCACAATCTGAACTTTAATCAATGGTTCTCCACCTGTAATAATCATTTTATGTGGTTTGTTTTCCTGAAAGAATGGAATCACCTTATTCTGTATATCCTCCAGCTTAAATTCATTTTCTGGATGCAATTTGTCGTTTGCACTGATTGCACAAAATTCACAATTCATATTACATTTTCTAGTTACCATCAAATATACAGTATTGATTTTCTCATGATTATTTTCTATTTTTTTTATAAATTCAGTTTGCTGCTTCCATACAGGATATAGCTTTTCCTGGAACTCTGGTTTATCCAAATTATCTGCAAATCTTTTACTTACCCCCAGGCAGACTTTTCCTATCGGATCAATTAAAGCCACTTTTTCTCCTTCTGTAATCTTAATAAAATCATTCATTTTATTTTCCATGGCGAATATATCTCCTTTCATATTCTTCTTTCATATTATTTAGTTGCTTTTCGGATAAGTTTTCTTTTATCAAATTATACATCCATTTTGTCACTTTGCAGTTGACCTCTATTGGTCTATATACATCCTTATTAACTTCATAATTAGAAGTCTGGCATCCTCTTGTTTTACAATGATTTATGTATTCACATCCTTCACACATCGAATCGACCTTATCATTCAAATAAACAATTTCTCTAATTCTTGGTACATCTAATCCTGCCTTTACTGTACCAATTTTAAATTCTGGTAACTCGCTACAAGTATAAATCCCCCCATCGGTCGTTACATAACAAGTTGCCAACCCTGCTTTACAAGCATAAAACATACACGGAAATAAGTACGATTTTACATGCTGTTCCCATAAATTCCAAAAAAGCATTTGTCTAGTTTGAATAATATAATTCTTATATAAATAAAATACCTGTTCCAATTGTTCTTTCAAACCATGCAAGTCATTTTCATTCCACATGCAATAATGGTCAATTCCTGATTCTAGTTTTCTTATACCTAAGTCAAGCAAGAATTGGAAACTCTCTGCATAATATTGATAGTTATTACTTGTTACGACACTGGCTATAGAAATCTGATTTCCTGTAGCCTGTTCATATTTTCTCAATAATGGAAGGTTCTTCATAATTTTTTCAAAACTTCCATTTCCTGCATAATCTCTCCTATTCAAATTCTGGACATACTCAGGACCATCTAAACTCACTTTCACCTCAAATGTATTTTCCACAAAAAAGTCAATTATCTCATCTGTAACCAACGTTCCATTTATCGTAGTACTGAACTTGCATATTAAGTTTGTTTCCTGGCATTTTTTCTTCGTATAACCTACCGCATCTTTCATCAGATTAAATGCCATAAGAGGTTCCCCTCCAATAAAATAAACCATAAGGGTCCGATCATACTGCTTATTTGCTTCATGGACCGCAATATCGATTGCCTTTTGAGCCGTTTCTAAACTCATGTATGTATTTTTCTTTTCGCCCAGATAGCAGTAAGTACAATTCAAATTGCACTTATTTATTATCTCTAATGACAGTGTATACATTTTCTCGCCTCCTAAACTGTAAATTGGTCCAGATTTCTATTTGTTTTCTTCTGGAAATCCAATCTTTCCACCATATTAAATAAGGGATATCGCAAAACAATTTCTGTCTTCGGATGTTCCATGGCATATATCCTGATTCTATCTTTATACTCACATATTTCCTGATAATTGTTGTGATCAATAAATAGCACCGGATACTGCTCTGCTGTTTTTATATTTCTCAATTTTTCCATTCCACTTTCAAAAGTATCGCATCTCTCTGTTCTCGTAACTTCCCGTATGAAACGCTGCTCTAAAGGTTCTTCTATACGGTTCGTTAGAAAATAGCACTGTTTTTGCTTCAATGTATGATATGGATAATATCCATTTAAAGTGCTATGAACAAACTGTAAAATTGCCTGTTCATATTCATCCTCATAATTGCTTAGATACCCTGTTATTACAGCACACCCAAAGCTATTGCCCTGATAAAATTTAGGGATGCCCACATGATAAAGAGAAAAAAATTTAGAGGAAAAAATCACATCCGTTCCTGTACCATCATATTGGAGAACCTGTAAAGGATTCTCTATATCCAGGCATCTTACTCCCATTACAAAAGGGAAGGAAGCCGGATAGGTTGCTTCTACTTGCTGATTAGAGTATGCTGCCACAATCAAAATCCCCTTTTCTGTAGCTGCTCTACATACTTCCTCTATTTCTTTGTGATATTTGTACTCATCTCCTATACTCATATTAATTATGTCTACCTGTTCCTCTATCAGTAATTCAATACCTTCTATCATATCCAGAACCGTACTCTTTTTGTTCTTCCTTACAATAGGTACCAAAATAATTTCAGCTTCTGGGTTTTCCTTTAAAATAAAAGAACAGACATATTCCGCATGGGTAAATCCAAAGGCATCTTTAGTGTATTCCTGGTCTTTCCATTTGCAGTCTATTTTTACAATTTTCTTATCCTGAAAAAAAGGATTATCAAAGGATCCATTGGAATCCAACACACCTATCCTCACTTTTTACTCACCTACCTTATATGTAACTTCTCCAAATCCACAATAATATCTGCTTCTCGCAATTCTTCCAGATTGTGCGTAGAAAAAATAATAATTTTATCCCCTGATAGCTCATGTAATAATTGATAAAAACGTCCTCTTCGTTTTTCATCGATATTTGCAGTGGCTTCATCAAAAATCAGAATTTGTGAATTTTTCAAAATATTCCTCATAATATCCAAACGTCGCATTTGTCCCTCTGAGAAATTGCATGGTTCTAACTTTATCTCGGTATCCCATACCATTTCTAAAGTATGGATTTCATCATACAAATCCAAGCACTTTGCCACTGTATCCATTTCTTCCTCCGAAACAATATGTAGTAATCCCATATTCCGTCTTACCGTATCATTGAAGAACTGTGTACGCTGCATAACATATCCTGTATTTTTCCAATAGCTGTTAATATCTAATTCCTGCAAATCTGTGTTATTCACAACTACTTTTCCTTCTGTCGGTTGATACACACCTGTTATAATTTTGAACAGAGTGCTTTTGCCTTGTCCACTTTTTCCATGAACTCCGTAAAGAGTGCCTTTTTCGAACTTCAAATTGAGCCGGTCAAATACCTTCTTATTCGACTCTGTATAAGAAAAGCTCATCTCTTCTAAGGAAATGTTGTTAACTGTTGTTACTTTCTCTCCATCTCCTTGTTTCTGATCCGGATACTGAAGCAAACCATTGATATCCTTTAAGGAAACTACGGCTGTATGATACTCGTTAGCAAACTGTGCGATTCCAATAATAGGATTCATAATAATTGTCTGGTAATTCATCAAGGCCATAATGGTACCTATGGTCATATTTCCTTTAAATACTTCTTGTGCACCGACTACCCAAATTATGACTGTTCCCATAAACTGAATTACAAGTATCGTAGATGTATTCAATATGTACAACAAATTCTGACTGTTCGTCTCTTTTTTATATTTCTGATTTTTCTCAAAATACAGATCATGTACATATTGCCCACATTGAAAGAGTCTTGTAATAAACCAATTATCATAGGTGTTTGTCAGAACACTGGTAATACTGTTATATCCTTCCAGAACTTGACCACTGGTTTCCTGTATCAATTTCCCCAGGATTCTACTAATAAAAGGAACGCTGACAAGTAAGATAATATTGGATACGGCAATTCCCTTATGGATAGAAAACATATATGGAGGAACAACCACCAGGATAACCATATTGGAAACCAATGTGATAATACTTGTAATTCCACATTGTTTCACTGCTGAAACATCTTTATCTACTTTCAGCAAAATGTCACTTAGCTTTATCTTCTCAAAAAAATTCACGCTTACTGTTGATAATTTATCTTCTACCTTTTGTCGCATATCTGCAGCTATCTCTTCCGATATGACAGCCACAACATAACGCTGTACATAATTCATAAGGTAGTTCAGTAGCAACATTCCCAAGAACACAGCTAGAAGGAACATAAACGCAGATAAACTGGTACTATGCGGATTCCCCAAATCATCTATCACTTTTCCCTGCAGCTCCGGACGCACCAAAGAAACCCCCGCTGTTAACACAATTATCGCTATCGTTAAAATATAGGAAGGTAGTAGCTTTTTCCTAAAAGCATACTCTTTTAAAAATCCAAGGTATGGGCGACTTTGTTTACCTTTCATCACCTAACCTCTTGGCAATCTTCTCTCCGAACTCACTGAATTTTAAATCTTCCTCCTGGATATAGTCTATATACACTCCTAATTTTTCTCTAACTATTTCAATCGGCTGCTGTAAATAATATTCAAGAATCTGCACCATTGCCTTATAAAAGATATGTTCAAAAATACACTCTGCATCCGATGGTACATTAATCTTCCCTGTATTGATAAAATTCATATATCCGCATTTCATACCATGACAAAAATCTCGGATTGTGCATCCCTTGCACTTCGGATCGGTTTTATCAAAGTTCGACATTGCTATTAATTTTGCCTTTCTTATATCAACACCTTCCTTGATATTGCCTATACAATATTTTTCATTACTTGTAAGAAATCCGCATGGGTATATCTGACCGTTCGGAAAGATCTTGAAATTTCCAATTCCAGCATCGCACATGCCAAAGCAGTTTCCAAAGTTACACAACATATTAAACATTTTTCCATCAAATTGATCTATAGTAAAAACTCTGCCCGCTGCTGCCTCAGCCAAATAGTATTGCAAAATTTGTCCCACCTGTTTTTCAAATTCTGCCTTCAGTTCATCAGATATTTTTAAATATACATCCATAATCATACAGATGTTATCCAAGCCATGCTCATGCAGGTAACAGATGTTTTCGAACATATACGGAATGGTATTTTCTGTGACCGTCATTCTTACAGAAAAATTCAATCCACTATCCTTTACCTTCATGATATTCTCAAAAATTTTGTCATAGCAAGAAACTTCATCTTTCGCAACTCTGTTCAAATCATGGGTTTCCTTATTCCCATCAAAACTAAGGCGTACTGTAAAACGATTTTCTTTCATAAATGCAATGAACCGATCATCCATCAGGGAACAATTGGTAGTAATATAATACTTTACTTCCCTTTCCGGATAATTATCTTTGATATAGGCTACTGCCTGGTAAATTAACTCTTTCTTCAGCAAAGGCTCACCGCCCAAAAAATCAATCAAGACTTTCCCTCTATCCCCATAATTCATCATAAACTCCAAAGAGTCCACAAGTGTTTTTTCATTCAACTGATAATGGTTATGGTAGTCTTCATAACAATACTGGCATTTAAAATTACAATCTGTTGTCATATATAATGTGAAATTATACATATCTGTCTACTCCTTTCTTAAATATACTAAAAACAATTTTAATCAAATTCTCCTATTTCGCCATATATTTTGATTATTTTGCGTATTTTAGTGTCTAAATGGCATAAAAACAGGTCTTGATATTCTTAATACCAAGACCTGAAAAATCTTATTAATAGATTCCTACCTCTTTACCAAATTTATACATATATTGGGTTACCGTCTGTATGGCATGCTGAACAGATCGCCTGCCTGCACTATCATAGGTACTTTCATTTTGAGCATTCGCCGCAAGCCCTTTCGCATGCTTTGCTGCTGAATACATCAAGTCTCCCGTTGATGTATTTAATGCAGTTGTATATACGGAAGAATTAAACGAATTCCCTGCTATTGTGTAAGATTTACGGTTTTTATCTACATATTTTTCAAAAGCAGAATGATTGCTGTTTACTGCTGTTAGGTTCGATGCATGGTGTGGTTCATTTAAGTCTGACACATAATGTGTGCCTTTTCCTAAATTTGACATAGCCAATTGTACGTCCCCTGCACGATACGCATTTACTGCTTCCTGAAAATATGACTCTGCTCTTGTCCTAGCTGTCGGGGATGTTTGCCCCAACCAGTTTTTTCCAGAATCAGGATCATAAAAGTGTCCGGCAAAAGTTCCTGCATCCGTTTCATTTCCGAGTTTATCCGGCCAGTCAGTTGCTTCCATAAGAATAGATGAATTCAATTCGCCATTAAATGCACTATTGCCCTGATCATTACTCAGAATTTTAAGTGCATTTGCGACTATATACTGATGTGTGTGATCTACTCCACCGGACGAAAATCTTTCATCTGGATTTGCGCCATGCTCAATCGGAACCCCTTCTCCATAGAGGTCATCAGAACCATTTGCAATATCCTGCACTTTCGTTGGAAGTTCCGGCTGTTCCGCTGCCATAACTGGTATAGTTCCCAATAAGACCCCCACTGATACCATGGCAATAAATAGTTTCATTTTTTTTCGCATACTCATGCCTCCTCTTCTTTTTTTCTTTATTTTATATCCTACTTCAAGAAAAAACATAAAATTTGTTTAGTTTGTATTTTTTATGCCTTATCTGGACTAAAAAAATGGCACTTATTTTCCATAAGCACCATCTTTTCCACTATATTTCTATCGGAATAATCACAGAAACAGAAAACATATCATCTAAAACATTAAATGATACTTCTCCCCCATAATCCTTCACGACACTTTTAATATTTTTAACACCAAAACCGTGATTTTTCTTATCTTCTTTTGATGTTTCCATTGTTGTATTGTATCGCAAATAACATACTTGTGATTCTCTTAGGCTATTTTCGCATAAAATTGACAAGAAACCTTTTACTTTTTTAGCCTTTAGTTGTACCAAACACTCTACCGTAGGATTTTCTTCTTTCATTAACCGGCATTCTCTTAATGCATTATCTATTGTATTAGAAATTATGACGCATAAATCCTCGTTCCTTACCTGCTTAAACTCTGTAAAATCGACAAACGCCTTAAATTCAATTCCCTTTTCGATGGCCTCTAATCGTTTCGTATGAAGTAGATTATCAATAAATGTATTCCCTGATTTATAGTAGCTTTGATACTTATTTAGCTTACGCTCAATACCATTAATGTACTCTATTTTTTGATCTGGCTCTACATTTTCTTTCAAGCCTTCCAAATGGTTTTTTATATCATGAGAAAGTCTACGGATATTTTCCATATCTTTCGATTGCCTCATATAATAATCATACTGTAGACTCATCTCGCTTATTTGAAGTTTCTTTTCATTCTCGATTTTTTTTACATTTAAGTAGTTCTCCAAAATTACTATATTACAGACAGTTCCTAAAAGCATAACGATAGGTAATATTAATATCGTAATAACCGACCATACATTACCGATAATTACCTCTTTATCGTTATATAGGTTATCGGTACATACCGCCATAACTATAATGTTAAGAAATAGCGGGATAAGAATTGTAATCACATTAATGCTTGATAGGAACGGTGGAATTCTTTCTATAATTCTTTTTAATGCCAAACTTCCGGCAATAATAACACCTTCCGCAATTACCATCATACCCACTTGGTAGATTCCTGGCAATTCAGCTAATATCCTATCTCCACTATATGGATACAGAAAAATGCAGCTTAATAATTGCCCTAATAACGAAATGGATAAGTAAATGCAACCTATCAAAATACAATACTTCATATTACGCTGAAATAAAAAATGTCCTATAAACATAGCAATTATCACTATGGTAATATAATTATAAGCAATATGTATGGATACTCCATTTTCCATTACTCGCACCAAAAATATACTTCCAATACACAAAACATAGGAATACCAATTTTTCTTTCTGTAACTTTGACTGTTTTTTCTATCAATTAACAAATATGTAATCAACAAAATATTAATTATTGAAAAAATATTCTTTATAATACTCTGTCCATACACACTACACACTTCCTCCCCGTTCTGCCATTTTTTTCATTAGGTTTTGTTTTCTGGATCGTGTAATATAAATCTTATCTCCGGAATAAAGCGTGACGGTAAGATCATGTAATGATTCAATACAGTCAACATTTACAATGATACCATTATGACAGCGTACAAAATAGTATTTTTCCAAACGTTCTTCCAAATCTCTCATTTTAAAATATCCATCTTCCTGATTCCCGTTTCTTAAATGAAATAACACTTTTCGTTTTACCGTTTCAATGTATTCTATATCCGAAAGAAATAATTTAAAGTATCCTTTCTCATTTTTTACTGCTATGTATTTTTGTTCGTATGAATCCAGTTTTCTTAACGCTCTGTTCATTTCACAATTGATCTGTACCTGTGTAATCGGTTTTGTGATAAAATTCTGCACATCATATTTATATCCTACCCCCAAAAATTCATTGTGGGATGACACAAAAAGGATAATTGATTTTTCATCATGTCTGCGGATGATATCTACCAGTTCCATACCATCCATCGCAGGCATCTCTATATCCAAAAAGAAAATTTGGAATTCTTCTTTTAAAGATTCCATTAACTGCAATGGCTTTGTATATTTTTTTATTACAAAATCCTTACCGTTCTTCTCCGCATAAATTTTCAGCATTTTTTCAACTGTATCTACAAAATATTTTTCATCATCACATATCGCTATTTTTATCACTTATATCACCTATCTGCTTCTTCAGCATATTTTCCATCTGTGCTTCATTTAGTCTTCTTCCCATCAATAATAAAGTAGCTTTGTTTATCTCGTCTAACTTCTGAAAAACATCCCATAATTCTTCAATTTGACTCTTACACAAATCACTATTATCTCCATGTACTAAAATATCTATGGGAGTGTTAAATATGCTTGCCAGTTTCACCAGTAAACTACAGGGAATATTTTCAATATCTGCCTTTTCGATTCTGCTGATTGTCTGTTGACTTGTACCTAGTTTTTCACTTAACTCCTTCTGAGAAATCCCCAGTTCCTTTCTCTTTCTCCTGATTATATTCATTTCCACCACCACACCAATAGAATAAAACACTCACCGCATATCACTTTAGATGTTAGTATTTATAATAAAAATAACGTATTTTTACCAATATTTCAAGTTTTATTTTTTAAAATTACAACTCTTTAGCATACGCCTCCCAAAGACTTTTCTTTTTCTGTTCAAAATAGCACATATCAGGATTATGTCCACCTATTGATCCACTATATGCCAAACTATTCATAATACAGTTTTTGCTTTGACACTCCCTATAGAGATTACATTTTGAACACATTGTACCTTCTTCCTCTAATTTCCTCAACCTTTTGATGCGATCCATAGACAATCCATTTTCAACATCGCCAATGCACCCACTAGATTCTAAATTTGCTGCACAACCAAAGATTCTTCCATCCACCTTCACATATATTTGAATGAGTCCCACACCGCAAAATCCTGATTTCCCGTTATTCTCTCCGTATTTCTTCAAATCTAAAACCAGTCCCCAAAGAAATGCTTTCCCTACTTTTTGTCTTTTTATATAATAACATAATACTTTTTCCCATTCATCTGCCAAAACATCCAATTGATCAGTTGTCCATCTATGCACAACATCAATGGAAGAGTCCACTATTTTAAAATTTAGATTTTCAACTAAATGACAAACGGAGTGAAAAGTTTCCCCATAATTATTCTGTGTAACAACATGTGCTGCTTGGATATACTGCTTTGTCTGATTCTCATATTCTTTGAAATACATACAGTTGTCAATAATATTCGCATAACTTCCACCCCCATCAACCCACTTCCGATTTCTATTATGGGTTTCCTCAGCCCCATCAATACTTACCTTTAAATGAATTTTATATCTAATCAGCCATGCTAAAATCTCATCGTTTAGAATAGTTCCATTTGTAGTAATAGAATATGTCACTAAAATGTTCCTTTTTAAAGCCTGTCCCTCTATATATTCCACCAACTGCTTTAAAAATGGAAAACTCAAGAGTGCCTCTCCACCCACAAAATCCACCCATAATCTTCGATCTCTATGCCTTTCTACGTTTAAAAAAGCAATTTCCAACCCTTTGTATGCTATCTGTTCTGACATCTTTTGGTTTGTCTTCCTTCCAAGATAACAATATGTACAGCGTAAATTGCATATTTGGTTTACTTCTAAAGTGATTGTGTACATCCTTTTCCTCCAAAAAAGAAACCGCACAGGCTATCATATCAGGATAGGCTATACGGTTCTTTGTCTTATTTAGCTTCATTAATGTATGCCCCTGGAAATGGCCATGGGCAATCAGTTAAACATCGTTGTGTCCTTTCAGAACATCCGGTATAACTTTCTATTTCTTCTTCTGTTAAATCCAGTTCTTTCAAGAACTCTTCTGTTGCTTCATTATTCACCATGTTTTTTCTCCTTTCTGTTTAGTATATGAAAACTATAATCCCTTTTTTTCCATACAACAATATTCTTTGTATAAATCAACATATTTTTGACATAGATTTTCAGTTTTCCCATTTTCCCACATATCTAGCTAACGCTCTCATGAACTCTTCCTTCTTATATTTACTTACTGGAATAGTCTTTAACTTCTGAGCTTTATCTTTGATTAACACACTATCTTGCTTAACCCCTTCAACATAGTCAAAATTGACCATATAACTATTATGACAGCGATAAAATTGCTTTGTGCTTAACCGCTTCTCTAGTTCATTCATTCTTTGACTACTTTGCACATCTCCATGAATTGTATGTAAAATCAATAGCTTGTTTTCTGTTTGTATATAGATTATATCGGAAAGCTGTAGCGTAATCAATCCATCGTGGCATTTCAAAAATAACTTTTCCTCTGCATTCAATAATTTCTTTTTATATATTTTGTTTAAGATATTCTCAACTTTTCTATACAGTAAAGGTTTTGATAAAAAATCTTCTGCCGCAACTTCAAAGCCTTTCCCTGCATTAGTGATTGTATAATAAGAAGTACAAAAAACGATTGAAACATCAGGATCACTCTTCCGAATCTCCTCTGCTGTTTCAAATCCATCCATTTCAGGCATAGACACATCCAAAAATATAACATCAAATTTTCGTTTCTGATAATTCAATAATAACTGACTGCCACTTCCATACGAAGTAATTTTGACTTCTACATGATTTTCATTTCCATATTTTTCGATATAACTCTCCATTTTTTTATTATAGTCAATAATATCATCACATAATGCTACTTTAATCAACTTATTCCCTGCCTTTCTCGTGTGCTAATAATCGCTGAATCAAAATATTGATGGTTAATTTATTTTCTTCACACAAATTTCTATATTGTTTTAATAATCTCCATTCTTCCTCTGTTATTTTTCCTATTTGTTCCGTACCATTTTCTTTGCAAACTATTCCGCATTCTTTTTGCTTCATCTCCATCGAAATGCCCTCCTTATTTTTTATTATATTAGGGGATTCTTGTTTATTCCGTCTAGTATTCTTGTTTCGATTGCGTTTTTTATTGCCTAATTGGTAACTATAATTATGTAATCCATTTACTAAAAATGGTAGAATATGCTAAAGAAGCGTAACGATTATAACGCTACGCTTCTCCCTATAAAACTATTCTACATCTCTAAAATACCGTATGCACTTCAGCAATTCTGCTGTCAATTCCTGATACAAATCTTCATCAAAGATCCCTTCTACCAAAGCATTTTTAATTAAAAGTGGCCGATACATTTCAAATATTTCCAGAATAGCATCTTCATCCCCTTGCCTTGCCCGGTATAACAATTCTTTAAAATTCATGATCTCTTTCCTCCCATTCTCTTGCGTATTTTCCGGATAGCCCAATAATATGCACCTTTACACCGTTCTTCAGGCATCTGATTCAAGATGCTCATTTCTTTAAATGTACGTTCCTCAAAGACATGCTGATAGATAAGCTTTCGTTCTTCCTCCTGCAAAGAAAACATGGCTTCCATAAGGTTTATGTCCGTCATCTCATTCCACTCTGGATAAATCCCCTTGGATTCATCCAGAAGTAACTGTTCCTTTTTCTCAAGTTCTAACCGTTCCTCCAAAGAAATGTCTATATCTGTGATTTCTTTATCCTCCAGATTCTCCTCCGCAAATAATATTTTCTGCTGCTTTTCCAGATACCGGAGCCTTCTCCCCTGGATAGATGCCAACAAATATGCCGTAAAATAGTTTCTTGTTTTAGAACCACTGTATTTTTTCTCTTCTTTCATCCTTTACCTCCGAAATTTGAAAATGAATTAGTTTCCAAATTTCTAAAGGCGGCGATCTGCAGCCAGGATAAAAAGATAGTTTCCTTCCATGATAAAAGAAAAAGCCGAACCAGTATTCAACTAATCCGACATTTCTTCTAAACCATGCAGGATACTGCACGGAATATCTAACACTTAACGCATATCCTGCATATAAATGGCTCTCTTCGTTTCCCCATAATAGAAGAATTTTTTTGATGAATCGCTACACGAATGCCTTTTCCTTGCTTGCAGCATGGGTGCTTTCCTCCTTTTACAGGTTCTAAAGCACCGCTTACTCACACTATATTGCGTTTTATCATGTGCTATAATGCGTTTCTCTTACTATCAATCTACGTTAAAATAAAACAATAAGTGAGGTGATGCGGATGCGGATGGATACCGTCAAGAAAAAATTAGGCTACACGGTAAGAAGCGAAAGAGAACGGCTTGGCCTGTCACAGTCCAGTCTGGCAGAACGGGCAGGAGTTTCCACACGAACAATCTCTGATATTGAAACCTGCAATGGAAATCCAGAACTTGCTACTTTGATTCCTCTTACCCAGTATTTGAGAATTTCTATTGATTCCGTTGTTCAGGAAGATGAAGCAGATACTACCACATATCAAATCATGAAAGAGCTGCAAACCTGTTCCGAAGATGATCGCCAGATTGCCCTTCGTACATTGCGTGAACTTCTTTCTGCATTAAAAGAAAAAGAGCATTCCGATTAACTTTTTCTAACAATATCTAACCTATGAGTATATGGATAGAATCTGTGAAAAACCTTTGTCCAATCTGTGCGTTTCCTGTGGACGATAAAAAATAAACAAAAAAAGAAGCATCTCATCGAGTGCTTCTTTTTTGTTTATGATCGATTACGGAATATGCTCATAGCATCTCTTACACTTTTTGCTACTTCCGGAGTAATGGTTTCAAGTGATTCCTGCTGCACAGCCATTACACTATTTGAATTACGATTCGGCTCCTCTGGCTTTATGGAATGCAGGTGCATTGCTTTTGCTACTTCTTGCTTTACCATCTCCTGCATTAGAACCTGAAGAGCTTCATTGCTTAAAACAGCCCCTTCCTCTTGTCGGACATCATCTATGTAAGATACCAATGCTGAAGCGATTAAATCTGCCTTATCCTTTACAGAGTTTAGGATTTCTGTTGCCCTCACATGTGAAGGCTTTGTTTTATCAAATCCAAGTGTGAATTTATAGGGATTCTTTTTCTCCACATTTATCACACTCCTCTACATAATCTGAAACAGTCTGTCATATCCTTTGGCATTGGCAGAAATATCCTCAATAAAGGTATATTTCCCCAGACGGTCCGATTGTTCCAGAAAATGGCTCAATAGCTTTGCCCCGCCTCCAATAAATACCGTATATGCTGCTTTGGTATCTATGCCTCTTTCTCGAATACTGTTCAGCAGATCCTTTACAAAATCCTGCACCATACCTTCTGTCATACGGACTACAGCCTCTTCATAAAACTCTGTGTTTCCCTGAAGGATACTGTCAATATCACTTTCCTCTAACAAAATATCATATTCACTGTTAATCCCGGAAATAATCTTGTTATACATGGTAATCACGCCTTTTTCCATGGAATCACAGGCTTCCATATCTGGATTACCTTTCCGCATCAGCAGATAGTCAGTAGTAAATCCTCCTATATCAATTCCTACTACTTTGGGAATCTGCTGCAGCTTTTCAATCATAGTCATCATAGCCGCATAGTCCTGTGGAAATGCCATTACCTCTCCAATGGTGATATGATATGTCCTACCACAGTAATTGATATCATGGATTTTCCCTTGTCTTTTAAAATATGCTTCATACCGTTCACAAAGTTCTGCATAATGCTTGGGTGGCAGCCCAATCGGAAGATCCACCTGAATGACATCCTCTGGCTGAATTTGAGGGTTTTCCTCCAGCTCTTTTACGATTGCAAATAAAGTAAGGATAAAAAACCGATCATCATGCGTTTTATCTCTTTGATAAGGAATCCTATTATCACTCAACACATAATACTTTCCCTCATAGAACAGGAACTTTTCCCCTCTGGCAGGCTTTTTATCCTGAATAGTAAGCCCTGTCGTAAATACCTGGGAACAGGTTTTCATATTTCTATTGCCATGGTCTACCGCAATCCGAACTTTTTTTATCATAAAATCATCTCTCCTTTTTTTCTTTATACTTCTCTTGTACGCAGAGCTTCCGTACAAAGCAACTTTTTTTCAAAAAAATATCCTGTCTGTAGCATTTTGCTACAGACAGATGCTTTCTTCCTATATAATAATTTTTAACATTTATCTTTAAACCACCATATATTTCCAGTCCTCATTCGAATTATTTCTTTTTATAAAAAATTAATCTGTTCTGCCTTTTGAGGCAAAATCTTTTTAAACAGTTCCATATAGCGTTCGTATCCGGCTGAAATCACTGGACCACGAAGTGATGTTTCTGACCAAAGTAGCAGTTCTTCTTCCTCAGAATAATACGGAATATTACTAACTGTAAATTTCCCGCCAAAATAATGGGGTGTACTGACTTTCAAAAAATCCTGCATATCCTGCTTTGTCGATACCAGTGGCAAACCTTTCATTTTTCGCACAAAAAAAGCCTCTACCACATCGGGTAAGAAGCCTTTCTTTAAATAAGCATTTGCTCTGCCAAATATTTGGGTTAAACACTCCAGCCGTACTTCTCTTTCTTTTTCGCTGCAAGTTGTATCCAGCACAACCTCTGCCAATGCCTTTGCATACTCAAAATCTAACATCTGTTATTCCTCCATTTTTATTTTCTGTTTCAGTTTTCCATGTACTAAATAGCGATAATCCTTTCGGGTATTTACACAAGTTGATAAGGTCACTACCTGATCCTCCTTGGTAACTATCATCCCTGTGTTATACTCAGCACTTCTTTGTAGTGTTTCCAGAAAAACTTCATAGTCCTCAGAAGTAGGAAAATCATAAGTATATGCTGGATGATCCGTCGGTGCTGCATAACAGGAAAAAATCTGATACTCATAAATATATCCTGGCACATACATATAAAAATAGGGATAGTTTCGATAAAGTGCCTGTGACTGATACTGATTCAGGGTTCCAAACATGCTCCCATCCTTCATATTATGCCCATAGATAATGGTATTTCTGTCTGATAAATCCTCCTGGTTTTGAAAGTCCATAAAAATACTGCCACTTTTATGATTTTCTCCCGTAATCAGGTGATGCAGATAATAGTCATTATCCCTCCCCTGGACTACCGGATAACTAATTTCCAAACCAGGAATCTCAATCCATGCAATGACATCTGGATTGATTTCTTCCAGCTTGTTAAAATCCACCTGTAGGAATCCCTGCTCTGCAACCTCCTCTGGTGTTTCCCCTGGAACCGCTTCTGGTGACAGGTCTTGATCCTCTATCTTTTGTGTAAACCCTTCCATCTGCTCATAGACTTTTTGACTTTCCTGATAATTCAAATAAATTTGCAGTATCCTTTCTCCTGCAAATAAAAAAACAGCAATGGCTACAAGCATAAATATACCGTAAATTTTCTTTCGTTTCATCGAATCCTCCTCTTCCATAAGACCGGACAGCTTGCCCGGTCCATATTTACCCCGTATTTTTCAATACATAGTAATAATCATCAATTCCTTTGATCTGCCCATTCCACTCACCATAAGAATCCATGTCCCAAACCATACGGCTCATGGAAATAGACAATCCACTACAGATTTCATACACCTTTCTACAAGCGTTCTGTAGAATCTGCCGTTTCTGCATCTTATGCGGACAATAAAAAGTGGCTGGTTTACGTTGACAGGCATCACATTTCTCAGAATCCCCATCACAATATACCTTCATTTTTTTATCCATATCATAAGCTTCATATAGGTGCTGCAGATGCCTGCTTTTCAGCGTTTCCAAAACTGGCTTTAAATTTCTGTACTGATTGACACCAGCAACGCAAATGAACGTATCTCCAGATAAATAGTGGGCTATCGTACCTTTTAATGCACCTTCTGTTAAATAGATCTGTTCTGCGTCCAGACTTCCTATGACATGTACCGGACTCCCTGATGATACTCCATTTTGGAATTTCACACTGGAAAGCCAGATATACTTCCGTCCCTCCATTACCTGATCCAACCGTATCTGAAATCCTTGTATTTTTCCTTCCATAGACCGAATCGGTATCAAAATCCCAGAATTTTTAGAAGTAAAATTAACTGTCCATTTCCCATCTTGATCTTCATAAAATCCCGGCACACCTTTTACCGTCTGTCCAGATTCCAACAGTTTTTGTACCATATTTTTAATTCCAAACAATGGTACACTACGATACCTCTGTATCTCGATCTGTTCTTTCGTCAGCCCTCTTTTTTTAAGATCTTCCTGATGTTTATCATTTAAGGTCAATAACGACAACATTTCTTGATATGTTCGGTCAATGACATCCGCATCCGCTAACTCGGCATTAAAAATTTCTACAGGCTCTTCTTTATGAACCACCTGATAATCCGTCCGGTATTCCCCCTTTCCCAGAGCTTCCCGGATCTGTCGGTTTGCCTCTGCACTGGAAACACCATGCAGTCTTCCGTATAATTCCAGCATTCCGCCGGAAGCATCACACCGATTACACCGGAACACATTTTTCTGAAGATTAACATTCATTTTCCCTTTTGTTTCTCCACAAAATGGACAATTCACATCCATTGACGAAGAATTTTTATGCCGTACTCTAAGTTGCAGTAAATGCACGACATCTGTGATATCGTAGCTAAAGCCTGACATATCATACACTCTATGGTTCCTCCTTTCTTCCACAGCCTTTATTGGCTGTGGAAAGAATGTTAAGCCGGCTATTTGCTATGCCTTTGCAAGAATTACTTTGGCTGCCGCCGGTATGAAATGGTTCTGTCCATGATACTGTTCTGCGAACCATTGCAAGCTGGAAGGACTTTCTATTGCAACCTGTCCCATGGTCTTTCCACTAAATTTTCCCTGTCCTGTTACGGCTACTTGTATTGCCTGCTCATAACTCATCCTTTTCACCAGTTCTTCCACTGGCATATTGGGATCCAGAAATTGCGGCTTAGAAGGCATCTGCTGCATAACTGGTACAGATCCAGTTGCCGGACTCATTACCGGATTTGTCATCTGTCCTGTACCCGTTACCCCGCCAATCGTATTTCGATTGGCTTGTGCTTCTTGATAAAACTGTTCCATCATCTGCTGCCCCGGAGTTGCTTGAGGCGGAAATGATGGCATGGTTCCTGCTGACTGATTGGGAGTCTGCTGCATTCCTGGTGCAGGGGTTTGTGCTGGCATCGCAGTCTGCATCTGTGTTCCCTGATTTACAGGAATTCCTGCATCTACCTGCATTGGATCATTTCCTTCCCCTACATCAGCAAATTGCAGGCCATACCCCGCATCTGCCAAAGCTCGCCCAATTGCCGCTGTTTCTGCCATTTCAAGAAATTTATCCCCAAACTGTGTATCTGCTGTACGAAACTTCTGTGAAAAGGAATTTGCAATATAATTATCTTCCTGATCACACTTATCCAGATAAATTCTGGCTTCTACGACTGCCATATTTTCGGTAAAGTGAACAATCCGGCTGATAATCTTGCCTGTGGGATTTACCAGACGGAACCACAGCTTCCGATATTTCACATCCAGATACCGTTGTTCCTCCTGCCCTTCATTAGAAATAACTCTGGCAAGTTCCAGAGGATAAAATCCTTCCACTTTATTCAGTTCTTCTACTGCTTTTGACTTGTTATATAATAATTCGCTCATTGCCTGCTCCTTTCTTTGGAACCGGCAGGACATCCCTTCATAAAGTAATAACCTGCCAATTCTCAACATTGAACTATTTTGCTATTTTTTTACACAGCCCGGTTGCAAATTGTTGCAGGGATCCGTCTGTTTTCCTGTCTCTGATACCGTTCACAATACTGTTGTATTTTTACTGCCAGCATCGTCTTTCTGGTTCCCGTATCATCTGTGTGGATTGCCTGACAAACGGCTTTCCATTCCCCAACAATATAAACACGCTGTTTTGCCCTGGTGATTCCCGTATAAAAGATGTTCCGCTTCAGCATGGGATAAAAAGCTTTTAACCACGGAATGATGACCACCTGGCACTCGCTTCCTTGGCTTTTGTGTATGGTTATGGCGTTTGCATGTTCAATCATTTCCACCTGCTCTGCCTCATACTTCACCCTGCGGCCATCTGTAAATACGATTTGAACCAGAGGGTTATTGTCCTCATCTTCAGCAATCTGTACCAATATACCCAAATCTCCGTTACTGGCAAATTCTGTATTCTTGTTTTGAAGGATTCTGTCACCTTCCCGAAATATCTCACTGCCAAGATGAAGCTCCCTTTTTCCGGATACAGGGGGATTTACCTCGTCCTGCAGACTGCGGTTCAGTTCCAAGACACCGGCTGCACTTCTCACTTTATATGGAGAGAGTATCTGTACTTGCTCCATACCATACATCTGAATTTCCTTGAGATAGATATTTTTAACAATTTGTGCCGCCGCATCTGCTCCTGAACATTCGACCATCTGGAAATCATCCCCCCATTGCAGGTTTGTCTTTCCTTCATTGATAAGTTGAGCATTTATGGGGATGTTGCTGTCCTTCCCCTGGCGATATACCAGATTTAAAACAGTAACCGGTATTTTCCCGCACAAGATAAGCTGCCGGAACACATCTCCTGCTCCTACAGAAGGAAGCTGGTGGACATCTCCTACCAAAAGCACTCTGGCTCCTGCTTTTACCTTGTAAAAAAATTCATAGGCAAGGTGCATATCTACCATAGATACCTCATCCACATTAATAAAATCTGCGGACAATTCATCTATAAGTGCTTCATAATCACCATCACCAAAAAGCCCCAGTGCCATGTGCATCGTAGTTGCATCTCCACTTCCGGTACTCTCTGCCATTCGCCTTGCGGCACGTCCAGTCGGTGCCATCAGTTTTACTTCATTCCCGCATTTTTTCTGATAGATATACAAGATGATCTTCAAAACCGTTGTTTTTCCGGTTCCAGGTCCTCCAGTAATAATGCTGATTGGGTTTGCAAAAACCATACGTACTGCTTCTTTCTGCTGTTCGGATAATGTTATGTTTAAATCCTCCTGCGCTTCCTCCAGTTCCTTTTCAATCGTAAGAACTGGAATTCGCTCATGCAATTTTCTTGCAATCATAGAGGCTGTATCCTCTTCTTCCTGATGCTGTTGGGTAATGTAAACCCTATTCTCTTCTACCACGATACTGTCCTGCATGACCAGACGATATAACACTTTTAAAATCTCTGTTTCCGTCACCGGCTGAAGATCCGGTTCTTTATTCAGAACCTTCAATGCATCTTTTACCAGAATTTCCTGCTCCAGATATAAATGTCCGTTCTGCTTCATGGCTTCCCGCAGCACATAGCTGACGCATCCGGAAATACGCATAGGATCATTTGTTGCAGCACAGCACTGCCTTGCAATGGCATCCACAGTGAGAAAACCAAACCCTTTGACTGAGCAGAGTATATAAGGCTGCTTCCGAATGATTTCTACGGATTGATCCCGAAACTTCTGAAGAATCATATTTGCTTTTTTAGGCGTAACATGAAACGGTGATAAAAAAGTCATCAATTCCCGGAATACTTTGTTTTTTCCAAAAGAATCCACAATACGGTCCAGTTTTTTCTGAGATATCCCCTGAATCTTTAATAATTCCTGTGGATACTTTTCCATTACCTCCAAGGTATCCAGACCAAAACGATTGACAATCCGTTCTGCCGTTTTGGGACCAATTCCTTTTAAAGAACCACAAGAAAGGTATCCTAAGATACCTTCCCTTGTTCTAGGTACAACTTCCAAAAAAGTTTCTACCTTGTATTGTGTTCCATGGGAATTTGTCTCCCACTCGCCTTCCATCTCTATTTCGATTTCATCCGTAAGAGGCAGGTCATATCCTTTTGCAGTAAACGCAATGATTTTTTTGTCTGCCCAAAATTTATCTCTGGCAGAAAGAGGAACCTCATGATCCAGCGTGGAAAATAACGCAACCGTATATCCGTTTTCCTCATTTTGAAAAATCTTACGTATATATTTGCACCTCATCGTCTATGCTCCTCCAGTTCTCTACTTTCATCAATTCGCCTGGTTTCATCTTGGAATCATACCAATAAACGTCTTTTCCTTTTTCAAATGCTGTCTGAATCTCTCTTCTCATTCCCTCGCTGATGCAGGAACCACAAATTATTAATACTTCACATAAATCCAGCATCAAAGCTCCAATCTGCATTGCAGTCTCACGCTCTTCTGGGATACGGTCATCCAACATTAACGGAAGATGAGCATGTGAAGCAAAAGTACGGCAATGATACAGCCTTTTCATCTGCATGAGATAGTATTTTGCCAGTTCCATATTATGCTGCATTCCCTCTGGATTCGGGGCAGACAGCGGAGAACAAATATATGCCTTTTTTCCTTGTAACATTATGCAACCTCCTTTTTAATCCGGAAAATCCTGCTTTCTGTAGTGCTTGTGTATTCTTCGTAGATATCCGGATGCTGATTTTTCAGTTTCTCCATATTTTCTTTTCCAATCTGGGTGCGTATCGTGGGATTATAAGTAATCCGGTAACGGAAACTCCCATCCTCGATCACAGCCTTACACCCTTGTCCAAGAAGCTCGACAAACGGTACACTCAATGCACGTTGTTCCGCTTCAATCTCCTTTTTTCTTTTTTCCAATTGGGATTTTTCTTCAGATAATTTGAGATATTTTTCAAGACTGCGTGATTCCAAGCTAGATATGCTGATTTCAGGAATTGATTTGTCTGCGTAACCATTATATTTCCGGATACTAGCCAAAATGAGATCTGGCTTTCCGGAGTACGGTGGTTCTATTTTCTTCTCCACATATTCTTCCCAGAAGTATTTCTCCTGGTCAATGAGTTCTTCTTCCTCCATTCTATCCCGTTCCAGACACCGATAAACAAATTCATTTTCATTGTTTCCATAAAGGCAGGCAATATATGCCTTATTCATATTCATGACTGCAAGATAATGACGAACCTGCAAAACATAGTTTTCAGGAATCCCATCATCTGCCCATTTGTCTTTTGCATTGTAATTACAGGTTTTACATTCCAAAATCCCAATGCTGCCATCTGGAAAACGGATAAAGTAATCCACATCCGCTAACATAAACGGATATAGCGGATGCCGGAACATTTTTCGTACAGGGAAAACTTCAAGTCCAGTCTTCTTGGCAAAAATCATGGCAACCAGATCTTCCAGTCGGTGTCCCACTTCTTTTGCTACCCAGTTTTCTTCCTCTTCTTCAATCACTGGCGTAATACCAATTTTATCGAAATACAAATCCCTGATTGTCGCAAATGGGGATACGCCCATGATTGCCGCTGCATCGCTTCCGCCAATACCAAGACGTCGATAATTCAGCCAATCTTCCCGGCTCAAATCTGCTGTATCTACCAGAACTTCCGGCTGATAATTTAATACTGTATTCATCTCATGTCCTCCTTATAATTTAATCGTTCCGTATACATCAAACGCTTTCCAGTCAAAAACCAGTGTTTTTGCAAGATCTTCTTCCAATTTTAAAATCCGTGGTGCAGAAAATCCTTCACAAGCAGCAAAGAAAGCAGCTTCGTGCATGGCAAAATAAAGATCATGAGCTGTACATGGCTCTTCCCCATATTGTCCCACAAAAAGATCTACCACTTCATTTCGGATTTTCTGATTGATTTTGAGTTCCTTCATAATCAGATGCAGACAGTTTACAGGATTTTGGATTTCTATATCCATCAAACCAACAATTCCTTTAACTGCTTCCTGATAACGGGAGAAAATTTTGTCCAGATTCTTCCGGAAATCCTGTAAGGCTGCCCCTCTATCATGTGACAGTTTAATAGGACTGCCCAGGTTAATGACACGGTTACTGGTTTGAGACAGCATCATGGGATACAGATTCACACCACTTACTGCTACATCAGAAGTAGTCAAGCGCAGTGCAGGAGCAAGGCTCTTATCCTCAATTCCATGATCCTCCAAAGCCTGGTGATAAGTATCCAAAAGTTCCTGATTTCCTCCTAAAGTCCATATAGCGGACACAATGGAATGGTCAAAACTTCCAGATCCCTCCAGATACGTACTTCCCTTAAAATGTGCTTTCAGATAATCACTTGTCATATTGAAGATTGTCTGCATATCCAGTACACAGTAATCATGATCATCACCGCCATGTACTGCAGATACTTTTCCATCTGCCACCTTGATTAAGGCATCTCCTTTCGCTACCTGAAGACAGTAGTTTACTACCTTTGCATAAGTAGCTTTCTCCAGTTTCTTTAATCCTGTTCCATTAATGCCGGCTCTTTTCAGAATTGTATGGATAGCACAGTCACGAACCGGATAAAAATCCTTGTTCACTTTTAATACCAACTGGGTATTCTTTTCTGTATCCTCTACTATTCCTTCCAGTTCTTTTTCACAGGCTTCTTCAATGGTTTCTGCCTCCTTTTCCAATGGAACCAGTTTTAGCATCCTGGTAGGCTTACGAATCCACTTGGACTGCTTTGCCCTCTCAGCCAGAAATTCCAGCATCTCCGTTGTACTTGCAAATGTAGTGCAAAACTCATCTGCATAAATCTTTGTTTCTTTCATGTGTGTACCACCTTTCTTAAATTTATTTATCCATAAACAGCCAAAGCTGATTGTGGCAATCCTGCCTTTCATTAGGGCATAAAAAAAGAATGAAAAGAAAAGTATTCCTTCGCTATCCATTCTCATATCCCTGATAATATTACCGAAAAAACAAAAGTGCCGCTATTGCCCCATAAGGACAGATAGTGACACTTTATACAATCATAAACAACTTATGCGGAATAAGCAGCCTTACTGCTCTCCTTGAGTCTTCGGATTTATACAAATCCAAAACTCCCCCTATGGGTACGCATAAAATTAACTATAGCAGTATAGTAGCACATGATATAGTATATGTCAATCTTCATGCACAATATATTGTATGTTTTTAAATACTATGCTTTGCATATATGACTTCAATTAGAATATTGAAATATCACGTATCCCATCTCTCTTTTTTCAAGTTTATAGAAAAATTTTTAATAAAAAGTACATAATCTGTTCAATCTGAAAAAATCTCAGTTAATTACTTAATGAAATTGTTAAGACAAAACCAAGTCTTACGCTATTGTACCTTGATAATTTTATACCTTATCAGGAAATGTATATAGGTGCTGCAGATAGTGTCGCATAAATGCACGCCTGCAGCTTGATGATTACATAGTAACACCTCATACGTGCATGAAACAAGGCATAGGAAACGGTTTCCTGATATGTCTACCCTTTCATTAATCTAATTTATAGAGGTGATTATATTGAGTGAAACAGACAATCTCTTTAAAGCATACTCCGTTCAGGAGATAGCATCCATGCTCGGCATTGGAAAAACAAAAACCAGGGAACTTCTTGACAGTGGAATTCTTCCCGTTACAAAAGTTGGGCGGCAATATTTTACTTCGCCAGCTTCTATTCAGGAGTTTCTCAAGAAAAACATAGGAAAGCAAATATTCTTTTAGGCCCTTTAGAAAGTTATTGTCAATCAGGCTTGGCTATATTAAAATAGACCTTATACCTGATTTGGCATGAATATCTCATTAAAGAAAGGGAACTATTCATGGCGAGAACAACGAAAGGTACACAACAAAAAAGAAGATCCAAAGGGGATGGATCACTATTTCCAAATAAGAGAGGAGGATGGACTGCCCGATATAGAAAAAAAGGGCTACCGGACAAGGAGTTTAATGCTCCTACCAAAGGAGAAGCGAAAGCATTATTAGATGACTGGAAGATAAAAGTCGCAATACAAGACGCAATTACTTCAAACATCAAAGTACAGGACTATGCGAACAAATACTTATTCCGCAAAAGTCTCATGGTTGAAGCTGGCAAATTCAAACAAACCAGTCTGGACCGATTAGAAAAAACATACGAAAATCATTTAAAAGATACTGATGCTTTTAGCAAAACATTTTCTAATCTGACTGCTGATGATATTACAGCAACGATTAATGCCAAAAAGGAAATCCTGAGTTATTCATCATTAAAGAAAATTTACTTATTTTGGTCTGCAATGATTAGAACAGCAATTTCTCTAGGCGAACTGCCAAAAAACTTTTCTGATATTTTAAATCGGGTGATAATGCCGGAAGAATCCGTTCTTCCTGTAGAAACAAAGGAAATCTCAATCATCCCACCAGAACATGAGCAGATCATAAAAGAAATTGCGATGGAACCCAGTCCAAATAAAAACGAACGCTATTTGTATAGATATGGTCCTGCCATTGTATTCCTTTTAAACACAGGTTTACGTGGTGGTGAATTGCTTGCATTAGGTCAATCTTCTATCGTGCCCTTTTTAGGACGGCGTGGCATTAAAATCACACATACTCTTAGCAGGGTCAAAAACCGAGAAGTCGGCTCAAAAAAACGGACTAAAATGATTTTGACTCCTCCAAAATACCCAAATAGTTTACGGACTATTCCATTAAACAAGGAAGCTGAATTTTCACTATCATGTATGATGGAGCTATACGATAAAAATCGGGTTTTTCCAGATTTGATATTATCTACGCAAAATGGTGTCAGCCCTACAATCCAAAATTTAGCCAATACGCTAAAGAAAATTTGTAAGCGTGCTGAGATTCCAGAATATAATCTTCATGCACTACGGCACACTTTTGCAACAAATCTGATCCGGCAGACTCACAATATGGGAGAAATAAAGGAAGCTGCTGAAATCATTGGCGATAACTATGAGGTGATCATGCGTACTTATGTTCATACAGACAGTGAACGTAAGGTAAGTTTAATTGATGCTATGATTGCATAAATCTTCCGCTTAACAGAGGAAATGGTTGTCTACAGTATGATGGCACAGGCTGTAACAAGCAAAATTCTGCCACCTTATCGTCCACCTTACGAAACGATTTTACTTGATTTTATAAGGTTTTTAACGGTTTTTGGCGGACATATCTATAAATATTAAAGCATGAAAACTTATATTTTAGAATTAATTTTTTAAAAAAGGGAATTGGATTATGGAAAAATGGACTTGTAGAAAAAATTGTGAACTTTTTCTTTCCTATAATTTTGCCACCTTATTTTTTTAGACAGAATTATAGGATTTTGAAAAAAGAAAAAGCCTCGAAAACCTTGATTTTCTGGGCTTTTTAAGAGGCGCAGACCGGATTTGAACCGGTGAATACTGGTGTTGCAGACCATTGCCTTACCACTTGGCTACTGCGCCGTATTTAGTTATTTTGCACAATTATTGGGTTTGTAGCTCCCCCTGTTGGACTCGAACCAACGACACTGCGGTTAACAGCCGCATGCTCTACCGACTGAGCTAAGGAGGAATAAATATATTATTTGACTCCCTAGTTTGTGGTGTTGCAGACCTTTGCCTTACCACTTGGCTATGGCACCATATTTAATTATTCCATTTAAGGAAATGACTCCAAGGGGATTTGAACCCCTGTTACCGCCGTGAAAGGGCGGTGTCTTAACCGCTTGACCATGGAGCCAGGTATAAAAAGCTCCCCCTGTTGGACTCGAACCAACGACACTGCGGTTAACAGCCGCATGCTCTACCGACTGAGCTAAGGAGGATTATATTACTTAGAAGATATATCGTATCTTCAAAACCACATACATGTTGACTAAGCAATCGATTATCTTAACCATGCTTACTTTGGTCAAGCCCTCACCCTAT